>CAIQIV010000233.1 GCA_903871905.1 uncultured Chloroflexota bacterium
GAGGAGCGGATTAACCTGGCCGAAATGCTCGACCAGTCCAAGCCAGAGACTGTCGCTGCACAAACTTCTGCCCCCAAAGGAAGCGATCGCCAGGTCCAGCCTTACAATTTCTGGTCACCCGACCGCTTTTCAAAAGAGCAGATGCGGGCAATTGAAATGGTTCACGAAGACCTGGGGGAGCGGCTCACTGCCTCGCTGCCGTCCTTCCTGCGCTCTAACCTGCGTCCCAAAGTGATCCATACCGAACAGGGCCGCTTCCATGACTTCCTGGAAGACTTACCACCCGACAGCCTGTTCCACATGATTACCCTGGCGCCTTTACCGGGACAAATGGTCATTACCGTCAGCCCAGATATCAGCTACACCATTCTCGAGATGCGCCTGGGCGGTAAAACGGAACGCCAGCAGTCACGCCGGGGGCTCACTGAGATTGATCAACTCTTGTTGCGCGGTATGATTGAACATATGCTCAATGACCTCAAAGCTGCCTGGAACCGGGTGGTTGTAGTTGAGCCCAGCCTGGAAGACAGCACCGTCAACCAGCACTGGATGCAGATGGTCATGGGTAACGAGCGGGTGATGCTGGTAGCTTTTGAGTTGGTCATGCAGTCAATTACCGGAACGATGAACGTCTATATCCCGTTTGCTATGCTCAAGCCCATTTCCAACCTGTTGAATCCCTATATGTGGATCGCCGGGCAAAAGGAACGTCAGGCGAACCCCGCAGAGAAGAAAACAGTGATTGAAAGCCTGAACCTGGTCACTCTGCCTGTGCAGGTTACCCTGGGTCACGCAAAAATAAAATTTTCTGAAATGACAGACCTCCAGGCGGGCGACATTATTCCGCTTGACCGCTCGCTGACCGAGGACCTGACTGTCCTGGTCGCAGACCAGGAGCGTTTTCTGGCACGCGTGGGTCGAGTTGGTAATCACCTGGCAGTAGAAATCACAGAAATCCTCAACCAGGCTACCGCCAAAGAATAGAGGAGCGACTCAATGGATGATAATTTTCCCAATTTCCCCGGAGAATTAGAGAGCAGTGGAGGCATGGATGATGACCTGCAGTCCCGGGTCGAAGCTGCACTGGGACTGACAACCGCAGCAAAGCCTGGTCCGACGCTCACCCCGGCTAAACGCGCTGAGCAGGAAATGGCTCAGCAGGCTGAACTGCTCAAGGCCAGCATCGATATGCTGCTGGATGTCACCTTGCAGCTAACCGTGGAACTTGGGCGAACCAATATGACCGTTTCCCAGGTGATCGATCTACAGAAAGGCTCGGTCATTGAATTGAATCGCGTTGCCGGGGAAGCCGTAGATGTGTTTGTTAACGACCGGATGCTGGCGCGCGGCGAGGTAGTGGTCGTGGATGATAAATTTGGCGTCCGGATTACAGAACTGCTGCCTCCAATCCCCAAACGGGATGAGGTCAAACGTGGCTGAGTACATTGAAAATCTGCGAAAGGCAGCATTCCAGCGAGTGCCTATTTTGCAAAAGGTGCCCCGCTGGGGGTGGTGGCTGTCCGCCCTGGCATTCCTCCTGCTGGTGGTCATCTGGGCCAGAAGTATGCCGATGAACTCAGGCAAACAAAACCTGTCCGCCCTGGATACAACCTCGCTTGGGCTGGATGTCCTGCTCAAATTGGGCATAATTGTCTTGCTGATCTATACCGGGAGCAACCTGCTGAACAAATGGCGCAGTTCTTCAGCACGTAGATCTAACCGCAAGATGGTTATCCTGGAAACCACCCGGCTCTCAACCCGCCAGCATATCCACCTGGTGCAGGTAGGAGACCAGGTCCTGCTGATCGGTGCAACCGACCAAACCGTGACCTGCCTGGCAGAAATCGATGGGGAAACGCTCTTACCAGAACCGAACACCCGCCAGGTACAGCCAACCGTGCAGCCCGGTCAGGGGCTGCCAGTCATTGGGGCACGGAAGTCCCAATGGAGCACAACTAAGGCAGATTTTCCCAGCCTGCTCGAACAAAAAACGGCCACATCTGATCAAGGATGAGGTTGGCCGATATATTGGCCTGAAACCTGAGGTTATGAACAAGCGAGCCAAACTCATTGGGCTTTTTGCCTTGATTCTGATATCCAGCGTGCTTCTTTCCGGCTGCGCTGAAAACCCACAGCTTTCTGCTCCCGGGGTCACTCTGTCGGTAGACCCTGCTGGTGGGCCGGAACAAGTCAGCACCGGGGTACAGCTGTTGGTGTTGGTTACTGTCCTCACCATGGCTCCCACCATTTTGCTGCTGACCACTTCGTTCACTCGCATTGTAATTGTTCTATCCCTGCTGCGAAATGCCATTGGCTCCCCGACCATCCCGCCGAACCAGGTTCTTGTCGGCCTCTCCTTGCTGCTGACCTTTTTCATCATGTCACCCGTTTACACCAAGATTAACGAGGAAGCACTTCAGCCTTATATCAACAAGGAGATTGACCAGGAAACCGCCCTGGAACGCGCGATGAGACCCGTGCGAACATTTATGTTTACCCAGACACGGCCCAAAGACATTGAGCTGTTCCTGAGCATCAGCGGCGAAGGTCGCCCCCAGACTCTGGAGGATATCCCTACCGCCAGCCTGCTGCCAGCTTTTGTGATCAGTGAGCTGCGAACTGCCTTCATCATGGGCTTTGTCCTGTACGTGCCATTTCTGATCATCGACATGGTT
Source organism: uncultured Chloroflexota bacterium (assembly GCA_903871905.1). Taxonomy (GTDB): domain Bacteria; phylum Chloroflexota; class Anaerolineae; order Anaerolineales; family UBA4823; genus CAIQIV01. Next base: position 2,676 of record CAIQIV010000233.1, read on the forward strand.
ATTTCCAGTGTTTTACTTGCCATGGGCATGATGATGCTGCCTCCATCCCTGATATCTTTGCCCTTTAAACTGCTGTTGTTCATCATGATTGATGGTTGGTATTTGATCACCCGCTCGTTAACCCTGAGCTTTCAGTAACGGTTGTCACCTCAGACACAAGGAGAATCTTTTATGACCGAAGCATATGTTATATCCTTTGCCCAATCCGCCGCCATGATTACCTTGATCCTTGCCGGCCCGGTTCTGATCACCAGCCTGCTCATCGGCCTCCTGGTCAGTATTTTTCAGACGGCTACGTCGATCAACGAGGCGACGCTGACCTTTATCCCCAAGATCGTTGGGGTAGCTTTGGTTTTGGCAATCTTGGGCTCCTGGATGGCGCAGAAATTGATTGCCTTCAGCACCAATGTATTCACCAGCCTGCCTACCTTACCTCGCTGAGTTGGGGAAAATATAAATTTCATTTCCTGTCTTGCCAGACTTGGATTACAATAAAATCGCCCAAAGTGCATGGGCGATTTTCCCTGATGGTTATGAGAGATTGAACACACCCCCAGCGAAACCCGGCGAAACCCCTGGAGCCACACCCGAGCTCAATCGTATCCTGGCCAGCGTGGGCCGGCTGCGCCCGCTACCCGGAAATGTTACCCGTCTACTGCGCGCCATCGACGACCCCGCCACAACAGCCGGAATGGTGGCTGATTATCTCTTGCTTGACCAGGCTTTAACCGCCTATATCCTACGCGTGGCTAACTCGGCCCAACTGGGTTATTCAAAACCTTGTGCATCGCCCAAAGACGCCGTGATGCGCCTGGGGTTCAAACAGGTGAAGGCATTAGTCTTAAGCACGGTGGCGGCTGGGCCGCTGACCCGCCGGTTGACCGGCTATCGCCTGGGAAGCGGCGAGCTCTGGCAGCACTCGATCTCCACCGCCACACGCGCCCGCTGGCTGGCCCAGGCTGTATCCTTCAATGCGCCAGAGGAAGCTTATGTTGCCGGTTTGCTGCATGATATGGGCAAACTGCTGATGGATCAATTTATATTATCCGATTATCCCCGTATCCTGGAAATGATGGAGGCAAAGAAACTGTTCTTCTGGCAGGTAGAAGGTCGGTTATTTGGCATCGACCACGCCGGGGTAGGAGGCTTGATGGCCGAGCGCTGGAGCTTTCCACCCAATCTGCAAGAAGCAATTCGCTGCCACCATGCCCCAGGACAATCTCAAGCTCAGCAAAAGCTGGCTGCCCTGGTCAATGTCGCCGATACCTTCTCAAATTTGGAAACCAGCCCTCAGTCGCGCCCTGGAAAAAACCGCGAGATCCATCCCGATTCTCTGCCCATTCTCAACCTGGATGAACGCTCCCTGGCGCGAATGTATGAAATCATGAACAAGGCGCTGGCGGAGATGGGCAATGTGTACCTGGCGCCCGATGTCCAGGACGATACCCTGTGAATACAGCTGAAAAACCCATGCCCATATCCACCATCCTGGTCCTGGAAGGCGATCCGGTGGTACGCGACTTGATCACTCTGGCGCTGGGTCGTGTCCGCACCCTTAGCCCTTCTTCCGCATGCGAGGTATTTGCAACAGCCGATGGCAGCGAAGCTTTGAAGTTTCTAAAGGAAAAGCGCCCCGCTCTCATCCTGCTCGATATCTTGCTACCCAAGATCAATGGGTTAGACTGGTTAAAACAGGTAAAAAACCAGGGACTAATCAAGAACACTCCGGTCATCGTGTTGTCCTCGCTGGGTTATCGAGAGGTGGTGGAACAGGCCCTCCTGGCTGGAGCTGCAGATTTTGTCATCAAACCCTTTCATGCAGACGAACTCGTCCGCAGGGTGGAACATACACTGCGAAAACAAAGGGGGTTATCGGACATAAACCAGGATTCTTGAGGGTCAACGATTGAATTTACGCAATCTTTAGCTACCCTTCACCTGCGATTTACTGAAGCAAAGGGGGTCATGCGTTATCCTTGGGACAGGCTGTGAAAGGCAGGTCCTTTTTGATATGGTAGTATCCGTCCTCCAGGCTCAGTTATTCTTCTTGGCGCTTACCCGGATTCTGGCGATGATTATTCACGTCCCTATCCTGGCGGGACCCTCTGTCCCGACGCAAATCCGGCTCAGCCTGGGAATTCTATTGACTGCAGTGATGCTCCCGTGGCAGCCGGTGCCCCCAGAGGCTGCAAGCATTCCTTTTATCGTATTTGCAGTAGATATCTTGCGAGAATTAATCATTGGCACATTGGCTGGCTTTTCAGCCGTGCTTACATTCAATGCCCTTTCGATTGCGGGGGAATTGATGGGCATGAGCAGCGGATTTTCTGCCGGGCGTATCCTGAACCCCGCGCTGGAGAACACTGGCTCATCGATGGACCAGCTCTTCCTGATCACAGCCATGTTGATTTTTATTGCCGTGAATGGCCATTACAGCTTTATCCTCGGGATCAAGCGCACCTTTGATATCATTCCGCTGATGTCTCCTCTTCCCCAATTATCTGTGCAGCCTTTGCTAGTCCTAACCTCCCAGATGATCGCTACAGGTGTTCAACTGGCCTTCCCGGTCATGGGAACGCTGCTGCTGACCGATCTGACGCTAGGGCTCTTAGCCAAGGTGGCGCCACAAATTCAGGTCTTCTTCCTGGGGGTTCCACTTAAGGTGGGACTGGGGCTGATCACAATGGGCCTGTCGCTGCCATTACTGCTGCCTAAATTAACCCAGATGTTCCATTCAATTGGTTTGATGTCCTTGAAATTGATCGGTGGATAGGTAATGAGCGAAAGGACTGAGCCACCTACCGGGCGTAAGATTGCCGAGGCTCGTGCTGAGGGAAACGTTCCTCGCAGCCAGGAATTGAACGCGGCCGCAGGTTTGCTGGCTGGTGCCTGGTTGCTGCAGAACTCGGGTAAGCTCCTGGCCCAGCAGCTCAAAATCATCCTGACCGAAGCTGCCTCAAAAGCGCCTTTTGTCGATTTTAGCGGTGACTGGCTGCGCGAGATGCTCCTCATCAACATCCAGCGCTTACTGCCCTCCATGGGATTGATCCTGGCAGGCATGCTGATTACCGGGATGGTGGTCACTGTTTCCCAAACCGGCCTGCTTTGGGCAAATAAGAAACTTGGATTCCATCTTGACCGCCTGAACCCGCTCTCTGGGATCAAACGGCTTTTCTCGCTGAACGGACTCATCGAAGTAGTCAAAGCACTTTTGAAGCTATTCGTAGTAGGATGGGTCGCATACACGTTCCTGCGCGATCGAGCCGCCGAAGTCGTTTCAATGGGCAATATGAGCATGAGTGACGCCATCAGCTTTTGGGCTGAGTTAGGGCTGTCCTTATTCATGCGCGTTGGATTTGCTTACCTGATCCTGGCTTTCATAGATTATGCTTACCAACGCTGGAATTACAATCGCTCCATGAAGATGACCAAGGAAGAGGTCAAGGAAGATGCCAAGCGCACGGAGGGTGATCCGTTGATCCGCGGCCGCATCCGCGCCAAGCAGCGCCAGGTGGCCCGCATGCGAATGATGGCCAATGTGCACAAAGCAGACGTGGTCATCACCAACCCGACTCACCTGGCCATAGCGGTAAGCTACAAGGCGGATGAGATGAATGCCCCGAAGGTCCTGGCCAAAGGGGCTTTCCTGGTGGCTGAACGGATTGTAAGCCTGGCACGGATCCACCAGATTCCTGTGGTGCAAAATATCCCGGTAGCGCGGGCGTTGTACCGCAGCGTAGAGGTGGACCAGGAAATTCCTCCCGAACTGTACACTGCATTAGCAGAAGTTTTGGCCTACGTTTACCGGATGCGCGGCAAGCGCAGAGCGGTACCTGTACAGGTTGAGCAATGACAAGCGCTGCGTCGACTCCAAACTCCCTGAGCCTGAGCAAACTCTTCCGCTCCAGCGAAGTGGCTATGGCGCTGGGGGTGGTGCTGATCATCGCTCTGATGCTTATGCCGCTTCCATCAGCAGCCCTGGATTTGCTCCTGGTGATCAACCTGGCAATATCGATTGGGATTATGCTGCTCACCCTGTACATTGGCAAACCCATGGACTTCTCGGCATTTCCCACCGTTCTGCTGCTGGTGACTTTGTTCCGCCTGGGTTTAAATATTTCCACCAGCCGCGCCATCTTGCTCACTGGTGAGGCCGGGAATGTTGTCGCCACGTTTGGTGAACTCATCGTAGGCGGCAACTACGTGGTGGGCGTGGTTGTCTTCATTATGCTGATGATCATCCAGTTTGTGGTGATCAATAACGGCGCCGGGCGTGTCGCCGAAGTTGCTGCGCGCTTCACCCTGGATGCCATGCCTGGCAAGCAGCTTGCCATTGACGCGGACTTGAACGCTGGATTGATTGACGAAGCCCAGGCGCGCGAGCGCCGGAAAGCGATCCAGGCTGAAGCAGACTTTTATGGCTCGATGGACGGTGCCAGCAAATTTGTGCGCGGCGATGCTATTGCCGCGGTTGTAGTCATGATGGTCAACATTATCGGCGGATTTGTCATCGGTGTCCTGCAGCGCAACCTTTCACTGTCAGAGGCGCTGCAGAGCTATACCCTGTTGACCGTGGGTGCAGGCCTGGCAACCCAGATCCCCGCCTTGCTGATTTCGGCAGCCGCAGGCTTGCTCGTCACCCGTTCTGCTAATGATGTTCCTCTGGGAAGTGACCTGGTCGGTCAGCTGTCCAATTTGAATATGCTGGTGCTGGGAACGGTCATCATGGCTGCCATCTCCTTAGTACCGGGGCTGCCCAAGCTTCCTTTCCTGGCTGTAGCGGTGGTGATGGGCGTTGGCGCTTATTTTATTTGGACAGGCCAACGCAAACCAGTGATGGAAGCGCCCATGCCCGTGATGGCAGAACCCGAGACTCCACAGGACATGCTGGAAATGGTGGTTGTCGATCCGCTTGAATTGGAGGTCGGTTACGCCTTGATCCCGCTGATCGATGAAAGCCAATCCGACAACCTGCTGCGGCGCATCACTGCCATCCGCCGCCAGATTATGGCTGAGCTTGGCGTGGTTCTGCCAATTGTGCGTGTGCGGGATAACCTGCGCCTGGCCCCGCAATCTTACCGCATCAAAATTCGGGGCGAGGAAGTGGCGCATGGAGAGTTGATGCTCGACCGCCACCTGGCAATACCTGGCTCAGAGATGAGCGGTACTGTCCAGGGGATACCCACCACCGAGCCGGCCTTTGGTCTGCCGGCCCTGTGGATCAGCGAGGCTGAAAAGGGACGAGCGGAATTGATGGGGTACACCGTGGTCAACCCCCTCTCTGTGCTCAGCACTCATCTGACAGAGGTGGTACGTAATCACTCCATGGACCTGGTCAACCGGCAGATGGTACAGGAGATGATCAACCAGCTGCGCATGAAGACTCCTGCAGCTGTCGAAGGAGTTACCCCCGAGGTGTTGAGCCTGGGTGAGATCCAGGCTGTGCTGCGCAATTTGCTGGCAGAGCGTGTCCCCGTGCGTGACCTGGGAGGTATCCTGGAAGTGCTGGCCAATAACGCCGGGGTCACCCGCGACCCCTATGTTCTTGCTGAAGCGGTCCGGCAGAATATGGCCCGCACCCTGTCCAACCAATACCGCGACCCGGATGGATATATCCATGTCTTCACCCTTTCACCCCAGGTAGAATCCAGACTGCGCGAAGCGCTTGGCCCAGCAGAGGGCGGGGTGGGTTTTCAGGTCGATGCAGTCATGGCGCAGATGATTCTGAACAAGACTGGAGAGCAGATGGAAAAGATGGCCCAACAAGGTTACTATCCCATCCTGCTTACCCCGCGCGAGCTACGGCTGGCATTTCGCCGCCTGATAGAGCGCTCGTTTCCTAACCTGACCGTCCTGGCATTTTCTGAAATTAGCCCAGGGACCAAGGTAAAAGCCCATGGTATGGTGGAGGTCAATCAATAATGGCAACCCAGACCTTTCGCGCCCCTGATGTCATGACTGCCCTGGAAGAGGTGCAGCGACAACTTGGCCCAGAAGCCATCATTGTATCTGTTCAGCAGGTCCAGGCCGGACCATCCTGGCAGGTGTGGCGTAAACCTGAAGTGGAGGTCATCGCCATGCCAGGCAAGCCGCCTGCAGCACTCCCACCTGCTGCACCAGCCCCCCAGCTTCAACCAGAGGCAAAAACTGCTGAAAAAGCGCCAGAGCCGCGCAAACCGGCTGCACCTCCCTCGGCCTTTAAGCCGGCTGCTGCACCTGCAGCAAAGCCTGGAGCGCGCAATGCTGCGGCTCACCCCAAAGCCCGCAGTGGTCAGCGCAAAATGGATCCTGCTCAGGCCGAGGCGCTGCGGCGCCTGACAGAAAAACTGCGCACCATGCAGCCCATTGATCCCACTCCACCTCCTGCTGTCAAGGAAGAAGGTGAAACCCAGGAATCAGCTCCTGCTTCCAGCCTGCCGCCTGCACTACAGCACGCCCGCCACCTCTTGCTGGAACAGGATGTGGACCCAGACCTGATCGAGCAGCTAACCACTGCCTGCGCCGAAATGCTCAGCCCCCGCGCCCTCCAGGACGAAGCCCGCCTGAGAGATTATCTCAAGCTCCACATCGCAGCTTATCTGCGTTCCCGCCCGGCGGGTAATCCGACAGCAGATCGCGTGGTCTGCCTGATCGGGATGAGCGGATCAGGAAAAACCAGCATTTCTGCCAAGCTGGCAGCCCACTACAGCCAGGGACTGGGACGCAAAGTAAGCTGGATTTGTGCAGATACCGTTGGCGCTGGCGCCATCTCCGAAGCCCGAATGTACACCGAGGCTTTTGGCATCCCGCTGCACATAGCTTATACACCCGATGAATTAGAAACGGCGGTAAACGATGAAAAAGCTGCGGATCTGATCATCATCGACACACCCGGCTGCAATCCTTACCGTGAATCAAGCGTCATTGAACTTGGCGATTACCTGGCAGCAGTACCCGGGCGCAGCACATACCTGGTAGCGCCTGCAACGTATAAAGAAAAAGATTTGAACAAGGCCCTGGCTTCCTTCCGGCAGTTCAATCTTAAAGGGCTGGTGCTCACCCGAATGGACTCAACCGCGACGTATGGAAACGTTCTGAACCTTGCCTGGCGCAGCCAGCTGCCGATCGTCTATTTTTCGACCGGCCCACGCATTCCGGATGATCTGCGACCGGCCAGCCCGGCGCTGTTAGTATCTGCAATCTTTGGCGAGGAGTGGATGCGGTGACCGTTGATCCCCCACTACGGGGTATGATGCCCTCTGCTTCACCGGGGAATCCCACTCATCCAGAGAAAGACGACCCCAAAGCGATGATCGCCAATAGCGCCCAGCGAATGATCCAGTTTTGTACGCTGTTATCTGAGTTGATCGTACTCATTGTGGGGGGGGCGGTTGCGGTGATGTCATTTATGGCCGGGGTTGAAATCTGGATGGCGGTCCTACGCAGCACAGTCGCCATGATCTCTGTTGGCTTAATCTTATGGTTTGTCAATTTCATGATCGCCCGGCAGGTCCTTGAAATTGCCATGAACCGCCTGAAGGACGAATTTGAGCGAGATCAGGCCGATCAGCCTGTATCCACATATGAAAGGAGTGCCTGATCGCAGCCGTATCAAGATGAGTGTCTGTCTGGCTGGCAGACCTTTTGGCCTGGTTGTGAGATGATAGCATAAGGATATGCTGGCTTCAAACGATGATGTAGAGCTGCTCAGAAAATTTGTGGCATCCCGAGATCCAATGATCCGGGAGGAGATCATCTTGCGTTTTGTGCCGCTGGTCTATTTTGTGCTGGGCCGATTGGGGTTATCCCGATCGCTCGGTGCGGATTACGAAGACGCTACCAGCCAGGGATTGATGGGATTAATCGAAGCGGTTGACCACTATGACCCGGGTTTTGGAACACAATTCAGCACTTATGCCACGGTGCGCATCCGAGGACGGGTCCTGGACCATTTGCGCTCGCTGGACTGGCTCTCCCGCGCAGCCCGGCGGCGGACGCGCACTGTCCAGGAGGCCACCAATATATTATGGAACCAGCTGGGCCGGGCGCCGACCGACGAGGAGTTGGCCAATCATCTTCACCTGGAGCTTCCTGCCTTGCAACAGGCGCTGGTAGATGCCAGCCGGGTCATCTTCTCCCTGGACACCCTGGTTGAGACAGATGGAGAAGGTGACACCTCTCTGCATGAGATGCTCGCAGATCAACGGCAGCTTGACCCTTCAGATGCCTTTGATGAACAGGACCTGAAATCCCGTATGATGGCCACCATCAAGATGCTCCCAGATCGTGAGCAGTTGGTGCTTTCATTATACTATTATGAAGAACTCACCCTAAAGGAGATCGGTGCAGTGCTTCAAGTGTCAGAATCAAGGGTGTGCCAGCTGCATGCACGCGCTATCATGTCTCTGCGCGCCACCCTCAGCCAAGGAACGGCGGAGCCAAAGGATACTTCAGAACAAAGCCTGGAGAGGATTTCCTGAGATCTGGATGATCTTTCTTAAGACTAGAGATCTGGAGGTAACCTGGAATGAACCGAATCAGCCCTGACCTGCTTTACGACACACTCAACCTGGTGCAGCTGGCGCGCGAGACCGCCCTTGCCCGAGGAAATAAGGCACAGGCCGAACGCCTGGCGCCCGTAGCCGAGAACCTGCGCGACCTGGTAGGCACCGCCCGCCAATCCCAGGCGCCTGCCGCAGGCAGTGGCCAGATGGCCCAACCCGATTTCCGGACTTTGCTTAATGCAATCCAAACCACACCGGCAGCCAACACCACTCCTACCACCTCAGGGCTTGAGCGTAATCAGATTATCTCTGCCATGTCTGAGGCCGGCATGGCAGAGATCGATATTGCTCGCCAGATGGGCATTACCCGCGAAGAAGTGCGACTGATCGCCAGCCTGGGTAAAACCAACCGCTTTGCCTATACGGAGGTGATTAAGTGATAAAAGGACTTTATGCAGCAGCCTCAGCCATGCTGGCCGGGATCACCGAACAGAACATCCTGTCCCACAACATCTCCAACATGGATACCCCCGGCTTTAAGCAAATCCTGACCTCTTTGCAGGATTTTTTACAGACCCCGGTATCTGCCCCACCTGCCACCGCCGCGGGTATTTACGGCAGCCGTTGGATCGGTGAAATTGGGCTGGGTACAGATACCACCGGAGAGGAAATCGATTTCACCCAGGGTACCCTGCAGCTCACCAGCCAGCCCATGGATTTTGCCATTGAAGGCAATGGTTTCTTCCGCGTCCAGACCCCCAATGGGGAACGCTACACGCGCGATGGCCGCTTCTACCTGGATTCGGAGGGCCAGATGGTTACCGTGGATGGATATTTTGTGCTGGATGAAGGTGGACAGCCTATTACCTTGCCTGAAAACGGCGATCTCTCGGTGAACGCTGAAGGGAGAATCTTCATGAATGGAGAGGAGGTCGCCCAGTTTGGGCGTGCGGCTTTCCTCGATCCCGCCGCAGAATTGACCCGCCAGGAATCCAACGTGTTTTTGGCCAGCGGAGACCCGTCCTCTGAGGACTACGGCGTGATTGTGCAGGGCTATATTGAAGCTTCGAATTCCAATGCAGCCCAGCTAAACACCCAGATGGTCATCGTTGCCCGGCATTATGAAGCAGCCCAACAGCTCGTCCAAAACCAGGACGCCCTGTTAGGGCAGGCCATTACAGCCCTGGGAAGAATTTCGTGACAGTTAGCCAGGCAATCTCCAGGCGCTCTGGCATTACAGTTTGAGAAAAGGAGTCAGGCATGCCAGTATCTTACACCCAAACCCTGAATATTTCCCGCAGCGGGATGCTGGCGCGCCTGCTTGACCTGGATGTGGTCAGCAATAACCTGTCCAATGTCAATACCACCGGGTATAAACGAAGCCGCGGGAATTTTCAAGAGATATTGAGCCAGAAACAGTTAGAAGGAACCCGTATTCGTGCTACCCAGAACATCATGGAACAGGGCAGCATCTATTCAACAACCAACCCCTTGGACCTGGCGATTAATGGCGAGGGTTTCTTCTCTGTAACACTTCCCGATGAGCGCATTGCCTATACCCGCAATGGTGAGCTTTACGTGGATGCCAGCAACCGGCTGGTCGACAACAGTGGTCATCCGATTGTATGGGATGGCGAGCTGCCTGAGCGGATAGATGATATCCATGTCAACCCGGATGGTACCGTGATGGTCCAGTCAAATAACGAATGGACACAGGTCGGCCAAATCCCTGTGAGCCGCTTCCCCAATCCATCCGGGCTTTACCGTTTCGGTCAAAACCTGTGGCTGGAGTCCACCGCCTCAGGAGCAGTAGAAGATGGCGTTGCCAACTCAGATAACTTTGGAGCAATCATGGGCAATGTTCTTGAACGCTCCAATGTCAATCTGGCAGAGGAAATGGTCCAGATGATCAATCTGCAGCGGTCATTTCAAATGTCACTTCGCAGTTTTCAGCAAACCGATCAAATGTTGAGCCAGGCGATCCGTATGCGGCGAGCATAAAGTTTCGCCAGAATGGGACGATAACATGGCAGAGAGTTTGCATCGATTGTGCTTTGCACAGGAGGTAAGTGGCTATGAAAATTGATAACAGTGGTTTGAACCGCATCTCCAGGCAAGAGACTGAGGCTGCTGCAGCGCTGGAAAAGAGCAACGCTCAGAATGAGACGGCTGCGGGTGTTGAGCGCTTTGGCGGAAAGGATCGAGCCACGCTTTCCGAGCGCGCTCGCCTGTTAGCCCGGGCGCGCGTCGCCATGGATGAAACCCCGGAAGTGCGTACCGACAAGGTTGGTAAACTGCGGGATGAGATCGAGACTGGAAATTACCAGCCCCCGCTTCAAGAAGTGGTCAAGCGGCTGGTATCCCAGGTGCGATTGAGTTAATGCGCCCTTGCTTGTGGGATGTGTGTGGCTACAACCCAGGACAGGCGCGAGGATGACCCATTATGGTCGCGAATGAAAAGACGCTTGAACATCTGAATGCATTAGAAGATGTCCTGGTCAAGGAATTTCGGCTCTGCCAGAACCTGTATACCCTGACAAAAGATGAGCGCGCCGCCCTGGCGACGAACGATGTTTCTTCTCTACTGACCCTGGTAGAACGCAAGGAAGCGCTGTTAGACGAGTTGGGGCAGTTGGATGATTCGAGGCGCACACTCACCCAAGAAACCAGTCAACAACTGGGATTGAATATCGAATCCCCCACCTTGACGGATATCCTGCCTGCACTTGACCGGGACTCTGCTACCCGATTGGGACATCTGCGTGAAGGCATTCTTGCCTTGATGAATGAGGTCAAGGATCTCACGCATGGCAACCGCGCCCTGGCAGTTACCGCCCTGGAACGCACAGATGCGGTGCAGGCTTTCTTGTTGAGTCTCTACCAGACCCCGGCAGGCTACCGACCGCAAAATGTTCCTGCGTCCCGCGAACCCACGTTATCTTGGGAAGTCGATCACACAGCCTGACGATGCGAGAGGTGAGAGATGTCAACGCTATTTTCAAGTGTTAACCTGGCGCTGCGAGCGCTGCTGACCCACCAACAGTCCATCCAGGTCACCGAACACAACGTCGCGAATGTCAATACCCCTGGCTACCGGCGGCAGGAAGCAGTTTTGGCTGCAGGTCTGCCTTACCCTTCCCCCCACTTAACTGGAAATGTATTTGCCGGTCAAATGGGTACCGGCGTGATGGTGGACCTGATCCGGCGGTTCAATATGGAATTCTACGACGGCCGCTACCGTCGAGAGCTTGGAGAGACCAAGCGTTGGTCGCTGGAGCAGCAGGTGCTCTCTCAGGTCGAGAGCACGCTGTCAGAAACAGGTGAGGACAGCCTGGTCTCGAAGATGGATGCATTCTGGTCAGGTTGGCAGGCTTTGAGCAATGATCCCACCAACATGGCGTTACGAGCGGACCTGAAGGAAAAAGCCGATAACCTGGTTGGAGCTCTCAACTGGCGTGCCAACGCCTTGATCCAGTTACGGGAAGACCAGGATCTGGCGATCCAGTCACGCGTGGACGAGATCAATTCCATCGCCGGGCAGATTGCCAAGCTGAACGCTGAAATTGCCTCGGTCAAAGGATCTGGCGACCAGCCCAATGACCTGATGGACAGCCGAGACCAGCTCCTGGACCGCCTGGCAGAGCTCAGCGGCGCCACGGTCAATATCCAGGAAAATGGCGAGGCCAACGTAACCATCGGCCAGCACGCCCTGGTTATCGGCAGCCGGACTTTCTCTTTGACCACTGCGCCGGATGCTGCCAACTTCAACCTGACCAAGATCACCTGGCAGGAAGATGGACTGGATTTCGACGCCTCCCGCGGCGAGTTGGCTGGCCTGCTGGATGCACGCGACCGGGTGATCCCTGCCCAGCTGGATGCCCTGGACAACGTTGCCAACACCCTGGCAACCCGCGTCAACCAGCTTCACCAGACAGGTTATGGCCTGAATAATGCTCACGGCCTGGATTTTTTTGACCTGACCGGGCCTACCACGCACCACGCGTTAAATATCCGTCTCAGCACCAACCTGGACGATTTGAACAATATTGCTGCCTCGACCACGACCGACTCGCCTGGGAATGGCAACCTGGCCGGAACGATCGCCAGGGTTCAGGAAGAACTGCTGATGAGTGGAAATTCCGCATCGATTACCCAATATTACACGGGTAAAGTCGGCGAGTTTGGGCTGGAAGTCAGCGGAGCAGAAACCCGCTCGCGCGACCGGCAGACTGTGATTGACTCGCTCTCTTCGATGCGAGAAAGCGTTACGGGTGTTTCTTTAGATGAGGAGGCAGCAAACCTGGTAAAATCGCAGCGGGCTTACCAGGCTGCTTCACGCATGATGACCGCGATCGATGATATGCTCGATCGGGTGATTAATGGAATGGGATTGGTCGGCAGGTAATTCAAGCGGCGCTGCGATAGGAAAGGTGAACGATGCGTGTTACAGATAAGATGATGACCGAAAATGCTATCACTTATATGGATGACAACAAGTACAGGCTGCATGTGCTCCAGGAAAGAGTAGCTTCGGGAAAACAGTTTCTGCGCGCCTCAGACAACCCGGTAGGCGCCACCGCGGCGTTGAGCTTGCGCTCCAGCCTGGAAACAACGCGGGCTTACATCGATGCCAACAGCGTTACCGAAAACTGGATGGGCGCCACCGACGCCTCAATGCTCAAACTGGCCGATGTCACCCGCAACGCGATCAAGCTCAGCATGGAAGGGATTTCCACTACCCAGGGCCCGACTGAACGGCAGGCTTTGGCTGCTGAGCTGAATATGTCCATTGAACAGGCGATTGTCCTGGGAAACACATCACACCAGGGAAGTTACATTTTCTCGGGTTTTAAGACCACGACCATCTCGTTCACCCGCGTGGACGCCAATAATGATGGGCAGGCTGAATCGGTAACTTATAATGGGGATACGGGGCTCATTTTGCGCAATATCAGTCCCGGTCAAACTGTTACCCAGAATATTACAGGCGATACCGTGTTCTCACCATTATTTGATGCCATGATCCGCGCCCGGGACGCGCTGCAGGCCGGCGATATGACCGCCTTGCAAACTGCCCTGCGCGATTTGCAGAACGGATTGACCAATGCCACTGAAGCCACCACCACCAACGGCGCACGGCAGCGCCAGGTGCGCCAGATCAGCGAGCGGCTTGAAACGACATCCACCGACCTCAAAAGCCTGCTTTCGCAAAAAGAAGATGTTAACATGGCTGAGGCAATATCTTATCTGCGCAACCAGGAAACAGTGTACCAGGCTGTATTAGAAGTTGGTCAGCGTACCATATCTTCCCTAAACCTCTTCCAGGTTTTAGGTTAGAATTAGCTTATGCTGGTCCTGACGAGGCGAATTGACGAGAAAATCGTCATCAACGATAATATCGTTATCACCATCCTGTCCATCGAGGGCGAAAAGGTCAAGGTTGGCATTGCCGCCCCGCGTGAAGTAACGGTCCTGCGCCACGAACTGTGGCAGGCAATACAGGAGCAAAGTCACATTGCCGAAATCCTGGCCTCACAGCCGGCCGGCCATGGGCTGGATACCCTGCGATCGTTCCTGGCAACCGAGGTGCCCGATCAGTCTGATACCCCTGAAACTGAGCCGCGAGAGAAAAAAGAAGGCTCCCAAAGCACTTCGTGAAACTGGAAGCGTTTTCAAGAGCATCCAGTTTTCTTTTGTATCATTTTCGGGGATAACCTGTCCGCATCCGGTAAACGTAAGCCAGAACTTCAGCGACAACTGCGTATAGCTCAGGTGGAATAACCGTATCAATATCTACATTGGCAAGGGCAGCCGCCAATATGGCGTCCTCGCGGATAGGGATACCGTTTTTGCGCGCTAACTCCAGGATCTTTTCCGCAACATAGCCTTCCCCCGAAGCCAGGATGCGCGGCGCCTGGTCCTGTTCAGGGTCATATCCCAGGGCAACTGCCTGGACGCGCTTTGGTTTTTCATCTCCCTCATCGCCCTGATGCTGCTCTCTTTTGAACCGGACATACCGGGTGTACATTGTTTTTCTGTTAGACGCCCTCAAACGCCGAGATTGATCTGTTTTAATGAAGAAGCCGCAGCCTGATATTCCACTTTTGGATCGGTTGTTAATAATCCAACCTCACATTGCGAGGTTTGCAGATGATATCCAGCACTTTCCAGGCCGTGCTTGAACTCTGGCAAACCCTCCTTGGCTTTCTCCAACAATACCGGGGTTGAGGTGGTTACCAGGGCGCCAATTTGCCTGCCAACAATTGAGAGATCAACCTGCACAATGTCATCTTTATCCAGCTCAACCTGGATCACCAAACGCGAATAAGAAGGATCGATCTGGCGCTCTCCCTCCTCCACACGATACGCCAGGCGCAACTGGGTCGATTGCAGTTCGGCCTGAGTATGCTCAGCCGAAGGCGGGGTGCGCAGTGGCACAACCAGATTCAACCACTGTTCTTTTACCGGTTCTGTCACTGGTTCGGAATTGGTGAACTGCATCAGCCGGACGCTATCCAGGAACCGGTCAATCTCCTGCAGCAGCGCCTGGGGACCATCACGCGCCAGTTCCTGCCGCAGGCGTACCAACACCAACAGCCGGTTGCCCGCATCCAGTTGTTCCAGGGATTGGCCTCCCTGCCGCGCCAACAAAGCCAGATCGCTTTCTAAGGAGCGCCCTAGCAGCGTCACAGTCTGGCGCAGGCTTTCAGCCATCTTTTCAGGAGAAGCATTCCAGTCCACACCCAACTCATCCAGTACCTTTTGAGCCTGGGTGATCAAGGCCGATAATTGAGGGGATAGAGTGCTGCGCGCCGTTTCCGCTAATTGTGTCCGCAGCCGAGATAACCCCTCCGCCAGGGGCAGCATCTCAGTCAAAGCCAGGGAAAGCGTCCCCTGGCTGATGGGCAAACCAGCCGCTTTGAAGGCCGCTGCCATCTGCGCCTCTGTCTGGCCCCAGGCCTGCTGTCCCCCTTGAGCGTTCTGCGTCTGCTGAGCGTTTTGATCCAGGAGGGCACGCAGTTGATTGACCAGTTCCTTAGTCACAGGCAGACCCTGTAATAATAAGGCACGCGCCAGGTAGACGTTTGCCTGGTCCAGCGGGATATCCATATTCTGTAAAAGCTGTGCTACCAGGTCCCCCATTTGAGAGCCAGCAGCTCCTGTTGTCGCCGCCTGGGTGCCGATCAGTTGGAGAGAAATGACCGGGCCAGACATATCTTTGACCAGGAAATTGGCTACCCGTCGCTCCGTCAGCTGCGCCGCCTGGTCCGGTGTGGTCATGCGGGCCACAATCTTCACCCCATCAACCGACAGCAGGACGCGATCACCTGCCACCTGGAGCACCTCAGCAGACATGCGCTGGTTGACACGCAGCGCTGCCGCTGGTTCCTCAGGTCGCTGGCTGGGGACAATCGGTAGCGGGCCAGAAATATTCACTGCTGTCCAATCCCGGGGGGAGCATGCCAACGCTCCCCCCGGTTAATTATACGCCTTTACTGGAACAACTGCAGGATGAACTGCGGAGCGCTGTTTGCCTGGGCAAGCATTGCTGTCGCAGTTTGCTGTAAGATCAACAGCTTACTCGCCTCAACTTGCTCTTCAGCCATGTTAGCATTCATGATGCGGTTGAAAGCAGCCTCAGTCTGCGCATATTGGGCAGACAGCGCGTCTTCCTTGAACGTCAGGCGAGCCGACGCCGCGCCCACCTGGCTGATACCCTGCTTAACAATCGTCAAGGCATTTTCGATGGAAGAGAGCGTATACGCGCGGGTGGTATCACTGGTGGTCAGATCGATGGCAGAATTATCCAGCCCCAGCCCATCCACCGTGGCCACCGATCCGCTGGTGGCGAAAAAGCCTTGATTCAGGCCAATATAACGCGGCGGACCGGTTAAGATCTGGGTAAACTCGAAGCGCATCAGCTGGGCATTTCCCGCAGCATCCACGTCCGGGCCGGTCAAGAAGTTCTGTACGTCCGTGGTACCGATGCTCCCACTGGTGGAGTTAACCAGCAGGTAATTATTATTCCAGCGCGCCTGGGTGGCGATTTGATCGATTTCATCTCGGAAGGCGCGCAGCGTATCCTGGATGGCCTGCCGTTCGGCAGGGCCGATCGTGCCGCTTTGTGCTTCCAGGCCCTTGTTGCGCATCTGGATCAGCAGTTCCTGGATCTTGCGCAGGTTGGTCTCTGAAATCGAAAGCAGATTCTTGGCATCGCCAATCACTTTCACCGCGGTCTTTAAACCTTCACTGCGAATCTGGAAGGTGGTGGCAATGCTCAGACCAGCCGGATCATCGGCTGATTCATTGATGCGCCTTCCCGTCGATAAGCGTGTTTGGCGAATGGAAAGCTGCGTATTGACATACTGCAACGAATTCAGCGCATTTAAAGCCTGGATATTCCCAGCAATACGGGTAAGATCTACTGTAGACATTTTATACCTCCATATCCTATCTCAGCGTTAGCGCTGAATATTAACCAGTTCTTGAAGCATTTGATCGGAAGTGGTAATCACGCGTGACGATGCCTGAAAACCACGCTGCGCCAGGATCATATTGGTGAACTCCTGGGCCATATCCACATTTGAGCCTTCGAGATAGCCAGAGACAATGGGACCGCGCCCGCCGGTCGCAGGGGCGCCGATCGACGGCTCACCAGAATTCAGACCCTGTTGGAACAGGTTCTGCCCAACACGTACCAACCCTGCCGGGTTGGCAAACTTGGCCAGGGCAACCTGTCCCATCAGAGAATTCAAACCGTTCGAGAACATCCCATACACATTGCCCGTTTCCGGCTCCACGGTGAAAGTAGTCAGACTTCCGGCTGCCAGGCCATTCTGGGTCAACATGCTGACGCTGCCCTCTGTAGAAAGCTGGGTGATACCAGAAATGTCAAAAGTGACGTCCACTGGATCAGCGCCATTGTCCGGGTTCGGGGTAATGGTCAGGTCGAGGGTCGTGTCTGCTGGCAGCTTGCCATCTGCATCAAAAGTCAGGGTGGAAACGGTATTTCCGTCGTAAATGACATCCCAAGTACTGGCAGCAGTCTTACGAAAGGTGATGGTAGCAGTCTGCAGGGTGCCCAGGGAGTCATACACGCCCACAGTGGTGTTATACTCATTGTTCGTGCTGGCTGGATCGAGACGAGCATCCAGGTTTCCTCCGATTGTCCCTTCAGTTGTCGCGCGCGCCAGGGTGGCATCCAAAGGAAGCTGAATGTCGCCTACTGCAGCCGCAGCATCGATATTCCCGGCATCATCAACCACCCAACCCTGGACGCGCAAGCCGGAGGCTGGGTTGACCAGGTATCCTTCAGCATCAATATCCAGCATACCGTCCCGGGAATACAACACCCCACCTTCCCCATTGGAGTAAATGAACATCCCTTCCCCCTGGATCGCCAGGTCTGTGTTACGTCCGGTTGCCTGCAGCGGTCCCTGGGTGAAGGTTGAGTTGGCTGTTCCCATGCGGGTACCTAACCCGATCTGGACCGGGTTCACACCGCCCAGGGTCTCGGTTGGCGCTGAGCCAGCGCTCATCAATTGGGCAAACTGGTCTTGAAAAGAGAACCGGTTGGCTTTATAGCCATTGGTGTTGACATTCGACAGATTGTCCGCTACTACATCCATAAAGTATTGGTGTAAATGAAGCGAACTGATCGCCGTATACATCGATCGGATCATACATGCCTCCTGTGTGTTGGCTTCGGGCCTCCTCCAAGAGGGCCGGCCCATGCTCACTTTTAAATTACCAGGATGGTTATCGCTTATCCATCCTTCTTTGCTTCATCCTGCCCGGGGGTTTGGTCCTGAGCAGGCGATTCGGCAAACACGACCGAATCAATTTGAGTAAAAACACCTTCGCCGCGGCTGTTCGCATCCACAGCCGTCACCACCAGCCGGTCCCGGACGTTGACAATGAACGCCATGTCATCCATCACAACCAGCGACTCCCGCCCGCCGCGCTTTTCCGCCTTTTCGACGGCCGTGGCCAGGCGAGCCAAACCATCGTCTGTCAGGTTAATGTCGCGGCTCTGCAAACGTTTCTGAGCATGATTGGAGAACTTCAGCCCCTGGGCTTTTGCCAGCTCGTCCGCAAAGCTCGCATTCCCCTGCGCCGGCCCTTTCGTCGTCGGGCGTTGGGTTGAGGGTACAACCGGCCTGGCTCCAGACGATCCAATCGGGTTGAGGCGCTTATCATCAACCATTGCTATTGCCTCCAGTAGAAGGGACAGTCCCTTTTACAGTGATCAACTTTGACAAGGCAACTTCCAGGTCACCCAGCCACAGCATAATCTCGCCTTTGGACGTTGAGACCCCGGTCACCACCCCCGTGCGAGTCTGGTCACTTCCTACCGAGACCTGGACCGTTTTGCCAATCAACGCTGCAGCTTCGGTTAGCTGGTTAGACTGGTTCATGGTCGTCAGGTTCGTATTCATTGACTTCAACCCACTGCTGATGTTTTGCAGCTCACTCAACGAGTTCAGCTGGGTGATCTGCGTCATCAAAGCATTGTCTTCCATCGGTTCCAGCGGGTTCTGGTTGCGCAGTTGTGCCAGGAGCATTGCCATAAACTGGTCACCCATCTGAGGGGTGCTCGTATCCTGCGTCCCGGTTGTCTTCGTGCTCTTGTTACTCGCCGCCGACGTGTATCCTGCTGCTACGTTGTTGATTGTGTTGCTCATTCGGCCTCCTGTTCCGGATGCATGTCTGGCCTCAGCGGCTGGACATGCGCTCCGCTGATGCTTCTATACCCGGTAATCCACCCCGGATGTCTGTAAGCCGCTCACCAGCCCAGTATTCTGCAGAGTTTCCAGGCCTTGGGCCACCTGTTCAAGCCGGACAGATGAGCTGCCCTGGCCGGAAGAAGTGTAGCGGCGGGGTGTGTTCGTCCCATCCCGGCGGTTGTCCTGGCTAACGGTCAAGCCGCCTAACTGAACACCTGCCTGGACCAGGGACTGCTTCAAGTCATCAAGATGGCGCTGCAGCAAGGCACTGGTAGACTGCTGTTCCGCAGAAACAACCACCCAGGTCCCTTGCGAATTTACCGTGAGGCGCAGATCAATCTTGCCCAGCTCTTCTGGATAAAGCTGCAACCGAAGGGTATTTTGTCCCTGGCGCATCAGCGTCTCAACCCCCAATCCAACCTGTTTAGCAAGGTCAGTGCTGCGAGCTTCCGCCGTGCGGGCCGGCTCATGAAGATTGGCTGCTGCTCCGGTTGGCTTAAGCCCGGAGGCCATATCGACTCCCGGCGGCTGTCCTACCGCCAGCGGATCCGTTCTGGCATCATTGATGGCGGCTGCCTGGCGTGGAATGCTAAACGTTGAGGCAGCCGTCTCAGCTGAAACGGAAGAAGAAAGCGAAGAGATGGCGGGCGCCTGCTCCTGGTTCGCAGCCTGGGCTTTGCTCAGCTCCTGCAACATATTCGCCTGGGATGTAACGGTCTTCGTATCCGCCGTAGTGCCTTCTGGAACCGGAATATTCTTAGGCTCCAGACCGGTTGGCTCCTGAACACCAATGCCCGGGATGGGAATAGTGGCGGTGAAGGTCAGGGACGAATTCTCTGGGCTCAGTGTGACCGTTCCAGCGTTGAGATCTACTCCAGGCGGAGTTGTCCACTGGCTTGCGCCTGGCGTCGCCTGCGGTGTGGTTGGCATGCTCATGGGCTCAGGGGTTGTTCCCTGGTCTGCCTGGACCGTCTTGACTTCACTGGCCATTGCAGTTCCATTGGGTTGGACCGGTTGAGCAGCCGGCTGAGACGCCGCTTGAAACTGGGAGGCGGCTGCCACAGCTTCTGCAGTCGGCTCGTCTGGCTCAGGCGGCTTAGGCTTTTCGGTATCCTGCGCGGGCTCGGAAACAAAATTCCGCCGCTCTGCAGGGTTTTCGCGCAACAGCTCCATTTGAGATGAACCACTTTCTGCTGCCGTGAAATCATCCCGGGCAGCCGACACATCCCAAGACTGCTGTTTTGCCGCTAATGCCCGGGCAAAATCGGACCCATCGCGCTCTGCAGGTCTCGACGAGAACTCAGGCAAGATCGGCGGGCTGTGCGCCACATTAAGAACTGGGTTGATTTTATTCTGCATATGCACCTCCTGAAACAAATTAGGTTACCGGCTGACTGACAGGTTTCTGAGGATCAGAAACTTTTTATTGATGAGTTGAGAAAGCGCCTGGTAGCGGATGCCGGCATCCGCCATTTGTGTCAGCTCAACATCAATATCCACATCACTGCCATCCGCTCGCCAGGAGCTTCCTGGACGAGTGGCGATCTGCATTCCCAACGGCCTGGCAGGTGATGCCAGGTGGGCGGTGTTGGTCTGTTGAAGCGCCAGTTTGCCAGATTTGTTCATCGCCGTTTCAAGGGCGGCTTCAAATTTCACATCCTTGGCCTGGTAACCTGGAGTATCCACGTTGGCAATGTTACGACCAATCATCTCCTCACGCCGGCTCAGCCCGTCCAGTGCAAAGGCCGCAGACTTCATCGAATCATCCATCAAAGATGAGCTCATTTCATGCGCTCCATTCCCGGCTAGATTTCATATACCCGACCACCCGGTTAACATAAGTCTGGGTTTCCTGGTAGGGCGGGATACCGCCATAGCGATCCACCGCGCCAGGACCGGCATTATAAGCCGCTAAAGCCAGCTCGACGCTGCCACTGTAACGCTTCAACAGGTCACGCAGGAAGCGCACGCCTCCATCGACATTTTGTTCCGGATCAAAGGCGTCCATCACTCCCAGGCCAGCCGCAGTTGATGGCATCAGCTGCATCAAGCCCTGAGCTCCTGCGCTGGAAACAGCCTTGGGGTTGAAGTTCGACTCCGCCTTGATTACCGCCTTCACCAGGGCCGCGTCCACGTCATACTTGGCACTGATCTTCTCAATTAACTCATCAAAACTGCCCCCACCCGCTACTGAACTCTTACCACTCTCCTTCTTGGTAGGATAAATCCAGGTCAGCTTGGGCGTTTCACCTGTCCCGCTGGGAGAGGGGTTATCCAACAGCTTGAACAACACCTGGGACAGGATAGATTGGAGATGAGACGAGAAGAAAGAATTATCCATCACGCAGCATCCTCGTGTGCCCTAATGACTTGCAGCCCGGCGGTGAGCCTGGGCGATATAAATATCATCCTGCAGGCGGTTCTCCTGGCGCACCTGTTCAGCCTGGAAACGCTCGATCTCCTTATTCTTCAAGGTGTTCAAAGTCTCTTCGTCCTGCTTGGCATTGACCACTTCCACCCGCTTGCTCTCCACCTGCTGAGCAAGCTCTACCAGGAAAACCTGCTGCTGCCGGATGCGGCCTTCAACGGTTTTTAGATTCAGGCGCAGGTGGTTGATCGTAATCAGGTTCAAATCACCATCCTGCTGGTTATGCAGCTCATCAAACAAATGGGTCTGGTAAGAGAACAAACGCTCCAGAAAGATGATGCCCTTTTGTTGAGCGGCTAGAAGGCTCGCCAGCTCAATTTCCAGGGCCTCGACATGCTGATGACGGAAATCAAGCACAGGCTGGAGGGAGAATTTTGGCGGCATCAGTTATTACCTCCACGAGCTATCGCATTCAACTGCATTTGGGTCTCCTCAATCGTGGTGAATTCCTGGGTCTCTTGCTGCAGGAATGCATTTAAAGCCGGCAAACAAACCAGCGCGGCATCAATATCTGGATCAGACCCGGTCACATATGCCCCAATATTGATCAGGTCGCGGGCTTTCTCATAGGCGGCCAACAATTTTCTGGCGTAAGCAGCATCTGCCCGATGCGATGAGGTGGTCACTGCAGGCATGACACGGCTGACGCTGTTGAGCACATCGATGGCCGGGTAGTGATTCCGGGCAGCAAAGGCGCGGCTTAAAACGATATGCCCATCCAGGATGCTGCGTACCGCGTCACAGATCGGCTCGTTAAAGTCGTCTCCCTCAACCAGGACCGTGTAATAACCCGTGATCGTGCCATACTGCCCGGCTCCGGTTCTCTCCAGCAAACGGGGCAGCAAAGCAAAAACCGAAGGAGTGTATCCTTTTGATGCAGGCGGCTCCCCAATCGCCAGGCCTACCTCACGCTGCGCCATGGCAAAGCGCGTGACCGAGTCCATCAAGAAGGTGACATCCAGGCCCATATCCCGGAAGTATTCGGCGATCGTGGTGGCAACCCAGGCTGCTTTCAAACGCAGCAGTGCCGGCTGGTCCGAGGTTGAGACAACAACCACGGAACGCCGCAGGCCCTCCGGTCCAAGATCACGCGTCACAAACTCCTGCAATTCCCGGCCTCGCTCACCCACCAGGGCAATCACGCTGACGTCGGAGCGAGAGCTGCGGGCAATCATCCCCATCAGGGTGCTTTTTCCCACCCCGCTGCCTGCGAAAATCCCAATGCGCTGCCCTTTTCCACAGGTCAGCAAGCCATCAATCGCCCGAATACCGGTCACCAGGGGCTGTGAAATGGGCTGCCGCTGCAGCGGGTGAGGCGGATTGTTGTAGGTTGGCACATATTCGATAGGCTCTAATGGCCCCAGGCTGTCGATCGGCTCACCCAGTCCATTAACGACCCGGCCCAACAAGGCAGTGCCCACCGGGCAGCGAAAGAAAGTGCCAGTCGGATAAATCTGGCTTCCTGGCCGAACGCCCAACATTTCACCCAACGGCATCAACAGGGTTCGCTCATCGCGAAAACCTACCACTTCTGTCAACAGAGGGCGCGTGTCTTCCTGCGCATGCACTTCGCATACATCCCCAATTTTGCTATCCAGGCCGGTGGCCTCGATCGTCAAGCCCACCACCTGGGCAACCCGCCCAGCAGTTCGAATGGTCTTCAAGGATGCCAACGCCTGGCGATAGCGATCCAAATTAGGCAGTACAGACCGGTCGGTCATCAGTCACCGCCATCCTTTTCATATGGGGTGAACGGATCAGAGCCCTGGGTCTCGCTGGCCATCACATCTCCCAGCGTTTCGGTAATCAGCCGAAGCTGGGTTTTTACCCGTGCATCTACAGACCCAAATTCACCTTCAATAAAGCAGCCGCCGCGTTCAATATCCTGGTTGGGGATCAGTTCAATCTGCTGTCCGGTTACAGCAGTCTGGTGAACCGGCCACAACGCGCCCAGGAGAGCCACATCCTCTGGGTGAGCCCGGATCCGGACATTTCCCAGGTTCTTTGCCTCTTCCAGGCTGCGTTCAAATGCTTTTCCCAGGCTCTCGGCATCCAATACAAATCCTTCGCCGAACAACTTCCGGGCAATATCCTGCACCAGTCCGACCACCATTGGCTCGCTTTGCGCCAAGATATTTTCCTTCCACTGGCGAACCTCATCCGCCAGGGACTGCACCAGCTGCAGCATTCCTGCTGCCTCCGCATGAGATGCCTGCATCCCGTCCTGGTAAGCCTGCTGTGTTACCTGGCTGGCGCCTGCATTAGCCTGCAAAATGATCTGCTGCGCCTGCCGGTTGGCCTCATCCAGGATCTGCTCAGCATTACGCTGTGCTTCGCCAAGAATTTTTTCAAACTGCTGCTGGGCCGCGTACTGCGCCTGTTCCCTCGTCGTACGCAGCAGTTCCTCCTGCATTTGCCGCAGTTCCATCATAGCCGCGGTATTATCTTCTGCAGTCCTCACCTTGCCAGTTGGCTGGATCACAAATTCTTGTGGCATCCAGTCCATTACTTGCTGGGTCAATTCAGGTCCTCGCAGCCGGTGCATACCCGAAAGCGCAACCTGGGCTTGCATGGAAGAGACTGCTGCCTGGCTCAAAACAGGACGGCTAACCTGGTCCGTCTGTTCCGGTGATAGAGCTTGCTTCACCGAATGAGGAACGGTGTGAGTACCAGCCTGCGGGAGGGTTGGACTGCCCTCATCCTGGCTGGAACCCAGGGAAACAGGCTGCCAGGCGGCCAGCTTGACCGCAGAAGTAGCACCGCGAATGACATTACTGGATGACTTCATTCGCACCACCACTGCTGCTGATCACGATCTCTTCGGACTCTTCAAGCACACGTACAATATCCACGATCTTGCGCTGGGCTCCATACACATTCTTTGCCAGCTGCGGTCCCAACAGCTCAATTTCATCTTTAAGATTATCACGCGCCCGTGCTGAAAGGTTGCGATAGACCGACTCCCGCAGCTTCTCAGGCACACCCTTCATGGCCAGGGCCAGGTCCTGCTTATTCACATCACGCAAGATGCGCTGGATAGTGCGGTCATCCAGTTTGACGATATCATCAAAGGTAAACAGGTTAGCCCGGATCTCCTCAACCAGCAGGGGATTGGTCGGCTCAAGCGCATCGAATATCGTCTTTTGAACACCCCGGTCAACCTGGTTCAACACCTGCACCAGGAAGGACACACCACCTGTAGCGCGGAAGTCCGCTTCACTGATCACGCCCGACAGCTTGTGTTTCAAGCTGCGCTCAACCACCTGGACCACCTGAGGAGAAACCCGGTCCATGGTCGCCAGGCGCAAGGTGACATCGATCTGCAGTTCCTGCGCCATGTTCGAGAGAATTTCTGCCGCCAGCTTCGCCTCCAGGTAAGATAACACCAGGGCGATCGTCTGAGGATGCTCTTCTTGAAGCAGGTTGGCGATCTGCTGGGGATCTGCAACACGCAGCATTTCGAAGGAAGAAAGCTGCTGGTGGGCCGAGATGCGCTCCAGGATCTCAGAGCCGCGCCGGGGACCTACTGCACGGGCCAGGAGTTGGCGAGTGTATTCAATACCACCGGACAGGTTTGTACTGCCTGCGATCGCCAGGGCATAAGCTTCCTGGATCGCTTCATGGCGGACCTCGCCGGAAAGCGGCCCACTCGTGCTCACCGCCAGCATGACCCGCTCCAGTTCAGCCTCTCCCAGGTACTGCAGCACGCTGGAGGATAACTCTACCCCCAGGCTGAGCACCAGAGCAGACGCCTTTTGCAAACCAGTACCTCCTGCCATAGCTATTTCTCGTCCTCAGACAGCCAGAGTTGAATAATCTCAGCAATACTGGCAGGGGATTCTTCAGCCATGCGCTGTAAGATCTTCTGCATCTGTTCGTCTTCTGCCGACATTGCAGGGATATCGATCTTCGGCTCCGGCAGGATAACCGGCATCGGCTCAGGCTGAGGCGGCATCGCCAAACCAGGCATCACTCCTGGGGCCGCGCCAGGCATCACACCTGGAATAATTCCTGGGACAGCCCCAGGGTATCCAATCCCAGGCATGGGCGCTGGAGCCATTCCGGGCAAGCCCGGTGCCATCCCAGGAGCCATGCCGGGGACCATTCCCGGCGCCATGCCCGCCGAGGGGGGCAGGGCCATCTCTGCCACCGGCTTGAAAACCGGCGTCCAGGTCTGGGCAGAGGTCAGGCGCAGTCGGTTAAGCAGCCGCTGGATATACCATAACAGTCCCACCAGCACCAGGATCGCCAGCGCCACTTCACCAATGCGCCAGTACAGGTCATAGCGCTGGCTGGTATCCATATCGCTCGCCTGGGTTTCGTAATAGGTGCGATCAAAGTCTAAAGTCTGTACCGAAAGGACATCTCCCCGCCTGGTATCGATCCCGGCAGCAGCCGCAATGGCCGACTGTAAGGAGGCCAACTGGACCGTATCCGTGATCCCATCCACCAATACAGACAGCGAAATCCGCTCGATCTTTCCAGGTGCAAGAACCTCTTTGGTATTGCTCTGGGTAATTTCATAGTTGAGGGTCTTCTCTGTCCGGGTGTAATTTAAGGTCTCATTCCCGCTGCCGCTGGAGCTGGTTGTGGGCGGCAGGTTGGTGGCTGCACCCGGGATGCCGCTGATCGTCCCATTAGTTGTCGTATAATTCTCAGTGACAAACTGCGAACTGCGCACCACCGAGGCAGGGTCAAAAGCCTGGGTTTGCACCTCCCGCTGCGTCCAATCCATCGTGACTGCGGTCTGAACCACTGAGCGGTTCGGCCCCAATGCTGTGTCCAGCAGATCCTGAACATTGCGTGAAATCTCACTGCTGGCGCTGCTCTCGGCGGCGCGCTGGCTGTCTGACTGCGCCGAAGCAGCCGCCTGTCCTGTCGCCTCGCCCGAGGCAAGCATGTTCCCCCGCACATCCACCACAACCACATTTTCCGGCTTCAATCCTTCAACGCTGCTGGCTACCAGGTGAGTGATAGCGCTGACCTGGGTTACATCCAGCCGTGTACCTGGCCTTTCCTCAATCGTGATAGAAGCCGTGGTTGGCGCCTGGTCCTGCGCAGTCAGGCTTTGTTCCGGGGTGACGATGTGCACCCGCACTGCCTTAACCGCGTTCAAACCACCGATCGTGCGCTCCAACTCCCCCTCCAATGCCTGCTGATAATAAACCTGCTGAGTAAACTCGGTCAGCCCCAGCGTATTATTCGTGGTGAAGATCTCAAACCCCACCGACCCAACCTGCGGCAGGCCTTCGCGTGCCATGCGCAGGCGCACCGTGTAGACCTGGTCCTGCGGAACCAGGATAGTTCCGCTACCCTGCAGTTGGTACGGGATCTGCAGTTCATCCAGCTTACCCACGATCTGGCTGGCATCTGACTCGGACAGACCGCTGTATGCCACAGAATAACTGGGTGTTGTCGCCCAATTTACCAGCAAGGGGATCAGGATCAACGCGCTGACGACCAAAGCGATCAGAACAACCCGCTGAACCGGCGTCTGCCGGTTCCATACTTCGATTGACTGTTGGCGGAATTGAGCTAGCATAGGTCAGTTATTTTAGAAAACCGGATCCTTGTGAATGAAAGCTGGCTTGCTATACGGCCATGCGCATGACTTCACGGTAGGCATCCACCAGCCGGTCCCGGATGGCGATGGCAACACGGAAGTTGACATCAGTTTCCTCAGCAGAGATCATCACCTGGTGCAGGTCAACATCTTCACCAGCAGCCAGTTTCTGGATCAGAGCATCTGTCTGGCTTTCAGACTTATTGAGGGTTTCCAGCATCTGGTTAAAATTCAGGGGCTGCGCGGCATTCCCTGGAACCGTCTGGGTTCCGTTTTGCAGGCTGGAGACGCCTGCAGGCGTAATATTAGGGCGAATGCTTGAAATGGTCATAGCTACCTGCCGATTTCCAGGGCCTTAAGTGCCATCTTCCGGGCGGTATCGATCACGGTCATACCCGCTTCATAAGAACGGGTTGCAGAAAGCATATTGGTCATTTCGTATGCCATGTTCACATTGGGATATGAGACATAACCTTCTGCATCTGCATCCGGATGGGTAGGGTCATATACGCGTGGGCCAGTTGAATCATCCGTGACAATCTCAGTAACCTTTACTCCCCCCATCCCTACACTGGTCAGGTCTTCACCACTGCGCGTGGCGGCTAAAAAGGCAGGAAGAAATGGGCGGGCTCCCTGTGCCGCAAAAACAACATCCTGGCGCTTATAAGGTCCGCCTGCCGCGGTGCGGGTAGTTTCTGCGTTGGCGACATTATTGGCGATAATATCCAACCGCAAGCGTTGAGCACTCAGGGCGCTTGCACCAATCCGCATAATGTTCCACACGCTCATCTGCCATTTCTCCTTTCTACACCCCAATCCTAGCATGAAGCCCCCATCTTTACTGTAAAGCCGGTGTGAAGGAGAAATAAAAAATCTGTGAAAGTAACGCGCGGCGATGGACACCGGTGGTGTCCATCGCTGTTGGAATTAATTACTGAAGTAAAAGAGAACCTATTTTAGACTGTCGCTCGAGCCAGTGTCCCCGGTTGGTTGTTGACTGGCACAGGCACCGGTGAGAGGCGTTTCTCAACTGTGGACCAGGCCTCACGAAGATCCTTCAGAGTGTGCAGAGCGCTGTCATAATCACCCTGGCGAACACAATCCAGGCACCACTGGTAAAGCCGGAACAGGCCTACTGCCGCATCTCCATAATCGAAATTCAACGCATCCCGCAAGGCGCCGATTGTTTTCGTCGCCTGAATAAAGTCTTGCTGCTCACAGGCCTTGATTGCCAGGTCATAGGCCATCACAACCAACCGGATTGGGCTGGCGCCCATCACATCCTGCTGGCGGTATTCCTGAGACCCGTACCCTCTGTACATCATCACCTGACTCCTTTCACTGCCTGGTTAGAACCCTAGCATCATTTTGTGTTATATCTCAGTATCGGCATTCTGGGCTGAACCTTAAGGCCGTGGGCGTAAAAAACACCTAAAAAGCAGCCAGTAGATCCAAAGGGGTGACACCAGTTCTGAGTGATCTTTATGCAAACAGCTGCAAGATCTCACCAGGACCCATTTTGGACATGTCTTCCGGCGGGATCGTGCGCACCACCTGGCGTGAAGCCCGGTTCAGGATCAGAATGGTGACATCATTCGTCTGAGGGTCCACCTGGAACTTCAAGCTGATGTCCACCATCGGGTTCTGCCCGCTCGCCTTCTCCGGTTTGGCTTCTGCAGGTTTTGCCTCGCTGGGCTTGGCCTGGTTCTCAACCCGTGCGGCCAGGACATCCTCGCCTCCATGCGATTTTGCCGGCGCCGGCGGTTGAGATGAGACTGCCTGGGATAGCTGGGCAAAGCCGCTCAGGTCGATCTCAATCCTGCCCACTGGGTTTACACTGTTTTCGGACATGTGTCCCTTCCTTTCCGCCTCAAACCATCCTTGGTGAGGCGCTTACTCACCAGCCGCTAGTACGAGCGGCTGACACCACCATACATGCTGCCCAACATCTGCTGTGTATAGCTCATGTTGATCAACTGCGCCTGCAGCTGGGCATACTGGTTACTCAAGTACAATTCTCGATCGTTTAACCTGGCCGTCATATCTTTGATTTCCAGGTTCATCCCGCTGAGCTCAGTCGAGAAGTTGGAAACCGCCTGGTCCAGGTATCCGGTCTCGCCGCCAGTGACACCGGTGAAGCGAGTCAGCTTGGATTCCAATGCCCCCATCACCTGGTCCATCAGGGTAGTGACCCCTTCCAGGTTGGTGCTGAGCGCCGTATCCAGCTTGCTGCTGTCGCTGACGGTCACCTGCAGGCTGTCGTTGATGGTCAGGCCAATTTCCCGCAGGCTCTGGTAGGTGCCGCTGGAGACGGGGTTCATAAAGGTCATGAACAAATCGCTGCGCAGATCGCTGAAGATGTTGTCATCCGCCAGGGAACCCCGGGTATAGGTTGTGGACACCCCGTCGTTGAAGCTGGTAATTGCGGTCTTGGTCTCCAGGTAAGTCTGCACCTCATTCATCTGGTCAACAAAGGTCTGGATGGCGCTGCGGGCATTTGACATATCCGAGCTGACCGTCAGCGTGGCGCTCTTGCTGGCTGCGTCGGCGGCCAGGTTCAGGGTGACGCCGCTGATCACATCTGTCAACCCGGTATTCTGGCTGCGAGTCACCGATAAGCCGTTCACCGTAAAGACCGCATCCAAAGCGGATTGCATCTCGTTTTTGAAGGTTCCGGTTCCGGTCAGCACACCCAGGGACTGCAGCACGGTGCCGCTGGTGTCCTGGGCCGAAATGGAATAGCTCGTCCCGGTGGAGGCCGCAGTCAGCACCAACTGCCGATCAATTACTGAGGCCACCACCCCGCTGCCCTCGCCATAAGTGCCGCTGTTAATCTTGGCCGCGATGGCATTCAGGCTGTCCGATGCCGCGACTGTGATCGATGCCCCTTGGGCAGTGTAATTGACCCGAGCGGCTCCGCTGCTGCGGTCCGCAGCCTGGTACAGCGCGGAATTGGCGCCAAAATCGATGGTCAAACCGCGCCCGGTGTCAAAGGTTCCAGAGGTAATGGACTGCCAGGAGCTGGTATATTCGCTGGTCGTGCCGTCCTTGATGCTGACGGCTTTGCCTTCCGAGTTCACCAGGCGGAACTGCCAGCCGTTGTCCGGGTCATTGCGCGTCTCAACGTAGTAGCTGCCGCTGCCCAGCTCCTTCTGGCCGTCCAATGGAGCGCTGGTGTTGAAAGCTGTCACCGTATCGGCGATAGTGGATACCGTGGACTGCGAGCGGCTGGCGGCGCCGCCGATCAGGAAGGTTCCCGTGCGGTTAAGTGCCTGGTCAGCATAAAGCTGCTGGTCTGAGCGCACCCGCTGCTCGCGCGCCAGGTGATCCACGGCCACATTGTAAGCGCCGATCGCCGCACTGCTGGAAGTCGAGGCGGTGATGACTGTGGTATTGGTGGGTGCATTGCTCACTGCCCCGCTGCGGCCTGCCACCAGCGCCGGCGACGGATAGGTGGATTTCAAGGCCTGGACCGCCGAGAGCAGGCTGCTCAACTTGGTATCGACATCCTGGTAGGCGCCACTGCGCACATTCAGCGTGTCCCGCTGCTGCTGCAGCCGGACCAACGGCTGGCGCTCAACCGCCATGATGCTGGTGATCAAGCTGGTAAATGTCGAACTGAGACCTGTTACGCTGGTCATCCTTGACCTCCGAAAAAATACATCCTAAAGAGCTGTTGCCAGAGTGCCTGATAGGGGGGATACTCCAGGCATCCCCCCCACTCATCAGGCTAGTGTTCTATTCGGCCAGCCCCCGTTCATCCAGGCTTACGCCTACTTGAACAGCGAGAGCAGGAACTGCGGCGCCATGTTGGCTTGAGCCAACATCGAGGTGGCCGTCTGCTGCAGGATTTGGAACTTCATGGCGTTCACCTGCTCCTCCGCCATGTTGGCATTCATGATCCGGTTGTAGGCTGCCTCAGTATTGGCCTGCTGCACGGTGAGCGCCTCTTCCTTGAAGGTCAACCGGGCAGAGAAGGCGCCAACCTGGGCGATACCTTCCTTGACGATGTTCAGCGCAGCTTCGATCTTGCCGGCAGCCGTCTGGGCTGTGGTGGTGCTGTTGATGGTCAGGGCAGTATTATCCAGGCCAAGACCGGAAGCGCCTGAGGCCGAGGTGGTGGCCTGGAAGCCCTGGTTGGCAGAGATGTACGTGCCCGCTGAGAAGCTGAATGAGCTGGTGCTGTTGCTGGCCTCTGGGCCGGTCAGGAAGTTCAGGGCCGTGGTGCTGCCCGTGCCGCCCGAACCCGAGATCAGATTGGTGCTGTTCCACTGAGTCTGCTTGACAATGTCATCAATTTCAGCCGCGAAAGCCCGCACCTGCGCCTGGACGGCATTGCGCTCATTGGTGCCGATGGTGTCGCCCATGGCTTCTTTGGTCTTGTTGTTCATCTTGACCAGGATGTCCTGGATCTTCTTCAGGCCGCCTTCCATCGTGGACATCAAGTTCTTGGCGTCGCCGATGGCCGAAACAGCCGTTGCTAATCCCTGGCGGCGTACGTCAAAGGTGGTTGCCAGGCTCATGCCAGACGGGTCGTCAGCAGCCTCATTGATGCGCTTACCCGTCGCCAGCCGCGTCTGGTAGATCGACAACTGGTTGTTGACGTAGGACAGGGAATTGAGGGCATTCAGTGCCCCGATATTGCCCGCAATGCGGGTGACATCTACGTTAGCCATAATAAACCTCCATGTTTATCAGAAAAATTATAAGGGGATCCTTCCCCTTTTGATTCCGGGTGTTGCTTGCGGTTCCATTTTCTTGTTCAGCGCTGGCAGGAACCACTTCTGCCGGCATCTACGGTGTTTCCGGGTTGGACTTATGCCTATCTTCGAATTTTCCTTTCGATACTGCTGCCTCCTGAACCGTTGCTGGATTTTTTGTTCTAAAGGAATTATCGTCAATTTATTCTAGAACTTGAGGCCTTCCCGGCGTAAAAAACGCATTAATAAAATCCTGGCTGTACCAATCCTGGTCATTGGATGGTAAAGAGGCCGGCTCATTCCAGACTATCGGGCGAGAGGACCTTCTCAATGTAATCCGCCAGATCATTCAACCCTTCCGCCAGTTCCACCTGCCCCTCAGCCTGCGCATTTTGGGCGTTCATTCTCACCAGGGATAAGAGATCCCCATCCAGGCGATCCCGGTTCTGCTCCAGGGCAGCCAGCAAATCTTCTGCCTCCAACAAGATTTCTAAAGTCTGCGCGGCACGCTCCTCTGGCAGTTCTTCTTCTGGCATTAAATGGGGCAAATCCACAAACAGATCTCCCCCGGTCATGGAGCGATAAAAGTCCCGTTGTCTCTGTCGTGTTTCGGCCGATACTTCAGGGGCGCATACAGAATAAATCTGTTGATACAGGCTGGCTATTTGCTGCGGCGACAGCATATTGCGCGTTCCCCCACCTTGCCGGACAGTATATTCTGCGGTAGTTAATTGTATATGCCTAAAACCTCCCACCATGGCCAGGCGGATCAGCCATTCCCAATCTTCCAAAGCGGTCATTTTCTCGTTAAAATGACCAGCTTGCTCCACGGCATCCCGGCGGACAACCAGGCAAAGGATAGGGATATAATTTGCTACAAACAACTCATCCCGCGAATATTCGCGTGAGTAAACCACCCGTTTCTCGACAAAGCGCTCTTTTTTCTGCCGGGCATCGATGGTAATCTGCAGAGCGTCTGAATAAACAGCCGTGTAAGAGCTGTCCTCTTCCAGTTTTTTAACCAACGCACTCAGGTGATCAGGGTAATAACGATCATCATCGTCGAGGAAGGCAATGTATTTGCCGCTTGCTAACTTCATGCCGGTATTGCGCGCGGCGCCTGCCCCTCGGTTTTCCGGATGCACCACATATCGCAGTTGGATGTTCTTTTTTTGAAATGGCTTGATGACCTGGCTGACATCTCTCCCCCCATCATTCACGACAATGACCTCAAAATTTGGATAGCTCTGACGGGCGATGCTGTCCAGGGCTTCCCACAATTTTTCTGGCCGGTTATAGGTCGGCACAATGATAGACACCAGGTCGTCTGCGTGTACACCCTGCGACAGGTCATCTGACCGGATTTGTGTCTGCACCGATATACCAGCATCTTTTTGGTCGCGATAAGCCAAATATCGGCGCAGAACCTCAGCTCCACTGAGGTTACCCGCCATCTCAAGAACCGAGGTTCGCTGTTGGATCAGAGTTCTGAATGGATAGGGGGTATAGGTCATTTTCTCATCTGCTGCCCTGAGCAGCCTGCCGATGGCATGCTGAATATCCATAGGCCATTTTTTAAGGTCTACTGTGCTAAGAATTCCCGCAATCTGCCCTCTCACCCGGCTTCTTAATTCAATTGGGCAGTCCTGGGACAGCCATTCGCTCACCCGGTCTAAAAGCGCCGGCGTATAACCGGCAATATTGATAAACGCCTCCGGATTTGTCACGACTTGCAAAATGTTCTGGATAGCGAAAAAGACATGCTGCGGTTTCGATAGGTCCAACAGAGGAAATAAGTCAACGAGACGGTGCTCATTGAGAAAATTGAGACATGCCAGGGCAGAGTCCAAGGGACCAGCTTCGGGAAAACGAGAGGTATCCTGCCCGGCATGGATCCGCGTGGTGCAGGTACGCTCATCCAGATAGAATGAGTTAAATCTGGCACTTATTCTCAGCCACATATCAAAATCCTGCCCATAATGCAGAGAAGGATTAAAAAATCCAACCTGGTCAAACACAGAGTGGTGAATCGCTATACAATTCCCTGAGATATAGTTGCTCCAGAAAAATCGCAAAACCTGTAATTCGGGGATCGGCATTGTCTTATGGAGTTGAGGTGAGGGCGCTGTTTTCTTGCCCGTTTTCTCATCCAAAAAGTAATAGTGCGTGTGAAAGAACTTGATACCTGGAAAATGATCGATGGCAGCAACATGCGTGAGCAGCTTGTTGGACTCAAAGAGATCATCCGAGGAAAGCCAACAGAGCCATTCCCCCCGCGCCTGGCGCAGGCCCTCGTTTAGAGCGCTGGCGGCCCCACCATTTGCTTTGTGAAAAATGCGGATGCGCCGGTCGCGCGCCGCATATTGCTCCATGACCATGGCAGTGTCATCTGTGGAGCCATCGTTGACCACAATAGCCTCCCAGTTTGGATAAGTCTGGGCTAACAAACTCTCTAAAGCCGCTGGCAGGTATCGAGCATGATTGTAGGCTGGTACAAGCACAGAAATTAACGGCCGGATCTGATTGATTTCGGACATGATCCGTTCATTCAACCCATTTGCTTCCAGCACTTGCCGGATATCCTGGACCTGAGCTGCATCAAACCGGACCAGCAAGATTTCCTGAAACGCGCTGACAAACTGGTCAAATTGACTTTGCAGGGAGAATTCTCGCACTTTTTCGAACCCTCCGGATATGACCTTCTCCTGCAACGCCGGATCGGTTAATATTTCTTCAATCGCTGCTGCAATCCGCGCTGGGTTCTGTGCAGGAACCAGCAGGCAGTTTTCTCGATCCACAGCAATCTCATCCAATCCCTGGTTATTGACCTGGACTACAGGAACACCGCAGCCCATGGCCTCCAGTGAGGGTAAACCAAAACCTTCATACCAGGCAGGATTGATGAATACATCGGTGCGATAGTACACATCCCGCATCTCCTCCTGGCTCAAACCCCAATAAATACCACGGGTCAGGCCAGGAAATTGGGGAAAGAGATCATCATCATCAATGACCTTATCTCCACATAGAATGTTGAGATGGAGCTTCCATTCTGGATGTCGCCTGACCAGAAGCAACAAAGCCTGCTTGACATCCGCCGCGCCTTTCAACAATCGATCCGGATTGCCAACAATTGTGATGTGAATACGCTCAGAAATTGGACGCTTCCAACGCGGCTTGAAGGTATTAAGATCAATCCCATTGAAGATCCGAAAAGCTTGCTGCTGATAATTCTTTAAAAAATAGGTGCGTAGATGTGGGGAAACAACCAACCGGCCAACCGGTAGCGAATGCAGCATCTGGAACATGGGTTTAACAGCCAACAACGACGCATAATCTGTTCCATGGTAGTTGAAATCTTCCACCCCCTGGCACAGGTGAAGAACGCGTTTACCGGACAGATTTGCGTTCTGAAGCAAGACTGGCATCTCCAAAATGGAATAAACAACAATCACCGGTTCACGGATAGCCGCATATCTCTGGTGTTCGTCCGGGATTGTTTGAAAATTCGCCTTTAGCGATATCCACTGCGGCGCTTTATCGTTTGAATAAATGGTTACATCAACCCCCAGGTCAACCAACCAGTTGGCGTAACGATAAACCATCATTGGGCCACCACCCTGGATTGAGGAGTTCAACAGGGTAAAAGCGACCGCCGGTTTGGCGCCTGCTGACCGAAAACGTTGAATAAAACGCTGCGATTCAGCGACAAAATCGTAGCCGCCCGACCACAGCTTAAAAATATCCGACGGGAGGATCTTGTAAAGCCTATGCGTAGCAGGATCAACAACCTGGAAGGCCTGAATCCCCATTGAGTAAGGGAACGTCTGCTCCTGCGTATAGAGTCCCGCTCCTTTTTGCGGCTCCCAACCTATCCGCAGCGTAAACGATCCATCCAATCGTGGGAAGAAGAAACAATGAACCAGATGGGCAGCTGGTAGCTGAGATGAATCTCGATGGGACAAGAACTTTGCCGGGGTTGGTTCTAAGCGCTGGATTGATTCCAGCTTGCGAGACAGCCGCGCCAGCCCATCGATCGCTGACCTGAAGTTTCCCTGCACACCCAATGCCAGGTGATATGCTGTCCAGGCCTTTTCAATATCTTTCACCCGCTCTGCCCATTCAGCAATCTTCAATATTGCATGCACCGGGCAAGAGCGGCCCTCGGTCATTAAATAAATCCACCCCTGCTCAACAGCCTGCGGTAGATCTCCTGCTTGAGCCAGGTTTAATGCATACCAGTAATACAAAACCGGCTCAGTAGGATGACGACCGCACACACTGCCCAGGTCATCCAAATAATCAGCAGGAAGATGAGAAATTTCGCTCTCCATTTGCTCAATCAGGTCAATGGGGTATTCCCTGGCACGAATGGCTTGCTGATGCTGGAGGAGAGTATCAGCCGTCTTTGGATAATGTAAATGACAAAACAGCGCCAGCGCCTCATCTGCAGTCTCAGGAATCTGGGAAAATTGAGCATAAGGTAAAACCAGCTCCTGGAACGGATTGGCAAACTGAGATAGATATCGGATAGCGCTGTGCCCCAATTTGTAGGGCGTATCGACTACCTTATTGGTATTGTGAAAATATAACTCCTGAGCAAACAACGGGGTATGTGCATTGATGAAAAGGTCTGTACCATAGTCAAATAACCGTTTGCCGAATGGGTCCGCATCCCGCCGGTCATAGCGGATATCGCGCCCCACAACCGAAAAATTCATCTCAACCGGGGAAAAAACACGCCGGTTGCCCATCGAATCCAGGCAGGCACCCAGGTAATAATCCATCTTGGCTGTCACTGCCCGGCTGCGCAGCATCAGGATAAAGCACTTGCGCAGGATTTTCATCTGAACGTCGGGCGTGAGCGCCGAGATTCCTGCATCAAACCAATCCCAGAATTTCTTCTGCAACAGGGGGTGATTAACGTTTGCTTCGGTGTGCAGCATCCGGCCCACAAAATGGCCCAAGAAACGATCAATATCTTTTTCTGAGGAAAAATCAAAGTAACGATACATTTCCAATAAATGGAAATGTTCCAGGTAGTAGTTTATCATCCAGGCAGCATCATAGCGACAGTGGATCATATTTCCAGTCGATGATTGGGCAAGATGAACACGCCGGATAGTTAACTTTTTATCTAGCAGATAAAAATGATAGCCACGGGAGGCAATCCGCACCCATAATTCCATATCTTTCGAATGGCGAAAATACGGATTAAATCCGCCTACCTCCCGCATGACATCCATCCGGATCATGATGGTGCAGCCATCAATAAAATCAAATTTCAGCGCCTCTGGAAATTCTGCGCCTGCCACAACCGGTTCAGCAAACGGTTGGATATCAATCCGTTGTTCTTCCTGGATCAGCAGGTCAAAGCTGCCATAGACCAGGGCAAAACTTTCATCGAGCTCAGTGAAGGCCTTAACCTGGGCCTCGATCTTTTCTGGATAAAAAAGATCATCTGAACTCAGCCAGCAGAAATACTCTCCCACTGCTCTTTCCAGGCCATAATTGAGCGCTGAAGTGATGCCTCCATTGGGCTTTGAATTTGGTTTGATGCGAGCATCACGGGATGCATACTCATTCATCACTTCGAGCGTATGATCCTTTGAACCATCATTGACGACCACTGCTTCCCAATTCGAATAGGATTGTGCAAGCAAGCTGTCCAGCGCCTGACGTAGATAATCGGCCTGGTTATAGGTGGGGATCACAACTGAAATCAGAGGCAACTCACGCTGCCGAGAACCTCTCGCAGGCTCGCTTGCATCTGCCGTCTCCAGCAACGATGAAGCTAATGGAAGCCGGCGGCGAATTCTATCTACATCTTGAATGCCAAATTGTACGTTCAGGATCGTCTCAAAGGTGTCTTTAAACTGCTCAAACTGGTGAGTAGTAGTATGTTGGCTGGCAGTCACCAGGCCTTGCTCGCTCAACCGTTTTGCCAGGTCGCGGTCATTCACCACCCGCTCAATGGCACTGGACATGCTCCTGGCGTCATGAATCGGGACAACCAAACAATCTCGTTCATCCTCGATAATAAAATCCAATCCCTGGTTGTCTGCCTGGATCACTGGAATCCCACTCGCCATGGCCTCCAATGAGGGAAGGCCAAAGCCCTCATACAAGGATGGGCAGACAAATATGTCCGCCGTGTGGTACAGATCCCGCATTTGGGAACGGGTAAGACCCACCTGGGGAGTAAATTCCAGATTTTTCACACCATCGAACCACTGATTGGGAATATTGCGTTCCTGCCCAAAAGCCATCACCCATTTGATCTGGAGATCCGGCCGTCGTAAAGCCAACAGTCTGAGCGCCTCGGCTAATACATCAATGCCTTTCACAAAATGAGTTGGGTCACCCACACTGGCAATCCGCACCACTTTAGAAGACTTCTTCGCCTCACCTAACGGATAAAACTCGCTGGGATCAATTCCGTTTGTAATGAGGAAACTTGACACACCCAATTCGCGCGAATACCAATCCTGAATATGCGGTGATATGGCAATACTCCCCAGGGGCAGACTTTCCAGCAGCTCTATGACCGGTTTGCGAGCAATCATGGATTGATAATCCATCCCGAAGTGGTAAGTCTCAACAATCTGGCGCAGATGGTAAATCCGTTTACCCAAAGGTTGGCTCCGCAGCATCGGCTCGATATGCCACATCGAAAATAAGATTACTGTTTCTTCTTCAATCGAAGCAAACATTTCCGCATATGACGTAAAATTCCGGAACCGGGCGCTGACACGGGTCCAAAAAGGTGTTGAGCCGCAGGAATAAATCGTGACTTTAACTCCCAAATCAGCCAGCCAATTGACCATTCGGAATAGAATGATATTTCCCCCACCTATAATGGATGGATCGTGGCAGGTGAAAGCAACAGGTTGAAGGAAGTGCGTGTCACCGGCGGCCACGGCTGACTTCCCAGCCGAAAAGACATAACCGCCCAAGACAGCGGCTTTTATCTGTTCGGCTGTGATCTCATAAAGAGGGATCTCATCAGAAAAACCAGGCTTCGGGTTTACCAACGTAGATGATAACGGGTCTGAATAGGAGCTCCTTCGATTGAGCAAGGTTGAACCGCAAGAATTGGCCGCAAAGCCCTCATCACCAAAACGGCGCGGATCAGCGATGACCAACCGGTCTAATGGCTCAGTGACATGCAGCCGCATGCGAACAGTGAACTCTTCGCCCTGTTCTGTCACGCATTGGAACACCGGATAGAAAAAACCCGGATCCAGATTTCGGTGCAACTCACCCAGATTCAGAAAAGCCCCTTTCAAGCGAAGCCCATTTATTTTCATAAATAGTTCTCCATAACCAACACTATGTTCTCTACGCCAGCACCAGAATTCTGGCGAAAATAGCAATCACGGGTAAATAGAATAAATTTCTCAACCAGGACAATCCTCGCAAATTACTTTCTGAAAATGACACAGCCTTCAATCACAGTATCGCTTTTTTGAGCATTTGATAAACATTGATCATATTGCTTAATGAAGTTCCAAACCCATTCAGGAATCACCTCCCTTTTTAGACCTGCATATTGTTCAAGGACTGTGGATGCTTGCCGCTCAAACCGCCCGTCAGGCGCACTTAACGAGTCAATTCTACACTCGGAAAACGCGGCAGCTTTAGAAGCCCTTCTCAAATAAGAGTTGGGGAATAACCACTTATCATCTATCATAAGAAAGCGTTGAGCGGATTTATCTTCACCTTTTATCATGTCTATGTTTGTTACCCATGCCTTCATATAATTAGCAACCTCAGCCGGCAGACTTGCTGCATTATCATGATCAAGAATGGCTTGAAAAACAAATTGAAGATATAAGTGGCCACTTTGGATTGGCTCAAAGAAAATTGCTGCGCCACCAGGTCGCAAGACACGGGCGCACCCCATAATGGTTTTAGCCGGATCAAAAAGATGATGTAAAATAGCCCCTCCGACAATTAAGTCAAACGAGCCTGGCTCAAAATCGAGATCCTCGGCGTTCAATTGTAACAAACCACACCGCCCAACCAGCCCCTGCCGGGTTAATGCTTGTTTTAGAGTAACCAACATTTCAGCGCTCAATTCAGAGGCGAGCAGTTGACAATCTGGTAGGAGTCTCAATAACGGGATGATCGTGTTGCCCGAACCTGAGCCCAAATCCAGTATCTTTATTGATTTATTATCACCAAGCCCCAAACCGATCTGCTCAAATGCTCGCCGCAGATAGAATTCATAATAATCATACATGACATATTTGTCCGCGTGATGCTCAGCTCCGCTGCGAAACTGCTCATGGACATACTTATCGACAATTGCAGCATTGTAAAGAGGCGAATAAATATTCTGAAGATCTACATTACCAGATTTGCCTAAATCGAATACTGGCTGGCGATAGAACGGTTGCCACCAATCAACATTAGACAATTTACTGCTTTGAACTGGCTGTTCATTAGAAGCCACAACAGAGACC
>CAIQIV010000234.1 GCA_903871905.1 uncultured Chloroflexota bacterium
CCG
Source organism: uncultured Chloroflexota bacterium (assembly GCA_903871905.1). GTDB lineage: Bacteria > Chloroflexota > Anaerolineae > Anaerolineales > UBA4823 > CAIQIV01. The sequence continues at coordinate 4 of CAIQIV010000234.1, forward strand.
GCGTCACGGTAAAGGTCAGGGAGCTGCCATGGTTCACCGTTTGCGGCGTACCTGGCGTGAGACTGCCGTGGACTCCGGCCGTGGGGGTGATGACATAGGTGTTGATCGCAAAGGAGGCGCTGATGGTGTGGGTGGCGGTGATGTTCTGGAAGGTATAGCTTCCCAGCGCCCCCTGGGAGACGCCGTCCACCGCCACCTGCGCCACGTGGAAGCCGGTATCCGGCGTCACGGTAAAGGTCAGGGAGCTGCCATAAGTCACCGTTTGCGGCACAGCCGGCGTAATGCTCCCGTTTGCCCCCGCCGTGGGGGTGATGATGAAGGTATCCAGGGCGAAGGCAGCGCTGATGGTGTGGCTGGCGGTGATATTGAAGAAGGCGTAGCTCTCCACCACCCCCTGCGAAACCCCGTCCACCGCCACGTCGACCAGGTGATAACCGGTGTCCGGCGCCACAGTGAAGGTCATGGCGCCGCCGTAGGTCACCGTCTGCGGCAGGTTGGGGGAGATTTCGCCGCCCGTCTCCGCCGTGGGGGTGATGGTATAGACCTTTAGATTGAAGGTAGCGGTGACCAGGCGTTCACTGGTCATCTCCAGGGCGCAGATCCCCGTCCCCAGGCAATCCCCGCTCCAACCGGCCAGGGTGGAGCTGAGCGGTGCGCTGGCGGTCAGCGTCACCGGCGTGGAATAGCTGAATTCCGCCTGGCAGTCGGTTCCGCAGTCAATCCCGGCGGGCGTGCTGCTCACCGACCCGGCTCCGTTGCCTGCCAGCCGGGTGAGCAGGGTGACCAACTCCTTGGCCCGGATGACCTCTCCCAGGCCGGGGATGCCGTTGACATACACCGTGACCAGCGCCGGGCCGAAGGCTATCCCGGACAGCGGCCGGGTGGTGAGCAGGGTGGAGGAAAATGCCGCCACCGGCAGCCAGGCTTGCTCGCCGTTGTCCAGGCGGTGCAGGTGCACCAATGGGTAGTTGGTGGGCGAGCTGTTAGCGCCGCCGCTGGAGGCCTCGGTGCGCTGGTAGCCGCGCAAGCCGCTGCCGCCGATAACCAGCGGCTGGCCCAGGTGCAGAGGCGAGGGAACCGTGCTCAGCAGCGGGCGCCAGGCAGGGTCATACTCCGGCCCCGGGTCATACACCTCGACATCCGCAGCCAGGTCATTCCCCACTACCAGCACGCTCCCATCGGGGAGCAGGGCGGTGGAATGATCCCTGCGCGCCGTGCCCATGCTGCCCGCATTAAACCACTCCTCCCGGCGCGGGTCGTAGATCACAGCGCTGGCCAGGTGGTTTCCATCATATCCACCCGCCACCAACACCCGCCCATCCAGCAGCCGGGTGGCGCTGTGCTCGGAGCGCGCCGCCGTCAGGCCAGGGGCCGGGCTCCAGGTCCCGGCAGCCGGGTCATAGATCTCAGCGCCGGCGAGATAGGTGCCATCGTACCCCCCAACCACCAGCACCCGCCCATCCGGCAGCAGCGTGGCGGTATGGGAAGCACGCGCTGCCGCCAGGCTGCCGGTGGCGCTCCACGTCCCGTTCTGCGGGTCATAGAGCTCGGCGCTGGCGAAATAATGGTTGTCCTCATCCATGCCCCCCGCCACCAGCACCCGCCCATCCAGCAGCAGCGTGGCGCTGTGCAGCCGGCGCGCCACCCCCAGGCTGCCGGTGGCGCTCCACGTCCCGCTCACCGGGTCATACAGCTCAGCGCTGGCCAGCGAGGTATTGTTCGTACCCTGGCCCCCACCCGCCGCCAGCACTTTCCCGTCTGGCAGCAGCGTGGCGCTGTGATAGGCGCGCCCGGCGGCCAGGCTGCCCGTGGCGCTCCACGTCCCGCTTTCTGCGTCGTACAGCTCAGCGCTGGCGAGAGAATTGGCCGCCCCGGACGAGCCGCCGGCTGCCAGCACCCGCCCATCCGGCAGCAGGGTGGCGCTGTGCGCCATGCGGCACACGCCCATCGAGCCGGTCATGCTCCAGGTTCCCGCCGCCAGGTCATACAGCTCGGCGGTGGGGCAGTCAGTGGAGGCGGCGCCGCCTGCCACCAGGGCCTTCCCGGTATACAGCAGCGTCAGCGTTTGGAAATTGGTGCGGCTGGCATTGACGCTGCCGGTCGTGCTCCACCCCCCCTGCGCAGGGTCATAGATCTCGGCGCTGGCCAGCGTGCCGTTATAATCCCAGCCACCCGACACCAGCACCTGCCCATGCGCCAGCAGCGTGGCCCTGTGATTGATCCGCGCCTCCCACAGGCCGCCCGTGGCGCTCCATGTCCCGCTGACCGGGTCATACAGCTCGGCGCTGCCCAGGTTGCCGCCGGCATCCTGGCCCCCCACCGCCAGCACCTGTCCATCGGGCAGCAGGGTGGCGCTGTGCGTGGCGCGCGTCCTGATCAGGCTGCCCGTGGCGTCCCATGTATCGAAGGCCGGGTCAAAGAGCTCTGCGCTGGACAGGAAATCACCGTTTTCGCCAATACCTGCGGCTGCCAGCACCTTGCCGTCCGGCAGCAGGGTGAGGGTGTGGGAAAAGCGCCCTGCCCCCAGGCTGCCGGTGGCGCTCCACGTCCCGCCGGTCGGGTTGTAGATCTCAGCACTGGCCAGCTCGGCGCTGGCGCCGGCGCCGCCAGCCACCAGCACCCGCCCATCCGGCAGCAGGACGGCGGCATGATTGGCGCGCGCTGCGTCCAGGCTGTTGGCGCTGCTCCAGGTCCCGCTGGTCGGGTTGTAGATCTCAACGCTGGAAATTGGCTGCCCGCCCGCATCAAACCCCCCGGCTACCAGCACCCGTCCATCGGCCAGCAGCGTGGCGCTGTGGCTGTAGCGCGCCGCATTCAGGCTGCCGGTGGCGCTCCACGTCCCGTTCACCGGGTCGTAGATTTCGGCGCTGGTCAGCAGGTCGACATCATCACTGCCGCCTGCCGCCAGCACCCGCCCATCCGGGAGCAGCGTGGCGGTGTGAGAAAAGCGCCCGGCCCCCAGGCTGCCGGTGGCGCTCCACGTCCCGTCCACCGGGTCGTAAATCTCAGCACTGGCCAGGGTGCCGCTGTCACCGGCGCCCCCAGCCGCCAGCACCCGCCCATCCGTCAGCAGCGTGGCGCTGTGGTCCTGGCGCGGTGCGCCCTGGCTGCCCGTTTTGCTCCAGGTTCCCCCCGGCGGGGTGTAGATCTCAGCGCCGGACAGCATACCCAGGCCCTGCCCCCCTGCTACCAGCACCCGCCCATCCTGCAGCAGCGTGGCGCTGTGATCGTAG
>CAIQIV010000235.1 GCA_903871905.1 uncultured Chloroflexota bacterium
CGGGCAAAGGCATCCAGGGTCGAGGCTTGCACCCGGCAGCCCGGAAAAGCCGCCTCCAGTTTTTGATAAGCGTGATTGACCTCTGCAGTCGACTGCGGGCCAAGATTGTCATTCGTGTGGGCAAAGGCGATAGCTTCCTCCAGGCCGGGTACGGTCATCCAGTCGCCATAGGAGCCTTTGTGATACATGACCATCACCTCTGCGCCGCCGGGGTCGCGCCAGCGGAAGACCGGCGGGACATCCGGCGGCCGGCTGGCCGGGTTGACCCCGATATGCAGGAACTGGATGCCTGCCTCGACTAACAGCGGCACGATCCCCCGCGTGTGCCCGGGAACATCGGTCATCTTGGCGGCGATGGTGTGCTTGCCGAAACGCCGGTCGAGTTCCTGGGACAGGCTGAGCCCCAAGCGAAACAGGCCGGCATCCATCAACTCGGTGTGGGTGGTGAACGGCAGGGCATGCCAGGCAATATCCCCATCCAGGATCGCTTTTTCCATCTCAACCCGCAACTCCGGCGAGGCCTTTTCCAGGAACTCATAAATCAACCACGAACCCGTGGTCCACACAAAGCGCTTCGGCCCATCCGGTCGATTGACCAGGCGGGCGGTGGCAATTGCCTGGGGAATATACTGGTGGAGATACCGGTCCAGAACTGCCGCAGCAAAATCCGTAAAGCCGACATCCAGGTGGGTTTTGAAGATCAGGTGTATCACAGGTGGCATGGGACGCGTCCTCTCTTTCCCCATCATTTTAACAACTATCTCCGCACCCGGTCCAACTCTCATGAACTATTTGTAGTTTTATTGGTCGTATGCTTGAATGCCCATCTTGTTTAAATCTGGGATCTTGCCAGGATGCGTTTATGACGTTATGATCATTAATTAGATAAATGTTACAAAAAAGTGTTTTGTGGGTCTTCCACATCCACCCTGCAGCGATTGGTTCAGCGCCTTCACAGATGACAGAGGCGCAAAGGAGTTGTGATCAATGAGTCCAGGCTCCTATCTGCGAACCACTTTGGTATTGATTTGGCTCTCCACTCTATTTGCATGCACATCACCCCAGAAACCAACGCCGACGCCGCTGACAATGCAACTGCAGTGGACTCACCAGGCAGAGTTTGCCGGCTTTTATGCCGCCGAAGCAAACCAGTATTACGCGGACGAAGGCCTGGCGGTGACGCTGGTCGAAGGCGGTCCAGATGTCGACAATATCGCTCCTGTTGTGAACGGCAGGGCGCAGTTCAGCGTTGGCAGCGGCGAACAGCTAATCCTGGCGCGCGCCGCCGGTAAATCTCTGCGTGCTGTTGCCACCATTTACCGGCGCAGCCCGACCGTCTTTTTTTCTTTGGCCAGTTCAGGCATTACTCGTCCGCAGGATTTTGCCGGCAAAACGATCCGGACGCCGGCTAACATGGCTGCCACGCTGCACGCCATGACGGCGCGGGTAGGGGTCGCTCCAAACTAGTACAAAGAAGTCAACCTGCTTTCCGATGTCGGCCTGTTTGCCACCGGGGAGGTTCCAATATGGGGTGGGCATATCAACGCCCTGCCGCTGCTTGTCCAGCGCTCTGGCATCTCAATCAACCTGGTCTACCCGGATGACTACGGCGTCCACCTTTACGGTGACAGCATTCTCACAACGGATGAATTCATTGCTGCTCACCCAGACACAGTTGACCGCTTTGTCAGGGCCACGCTCAAGGGCTGGGTGTTTGCGGTAGAAAACCCGGAGAAAACTGGCGCGCTGACCCTCCGCTACAACCCGTCGGCGGACGTCGATTACAACATTGCCCAAATGGTTGCCGGTCTACCGCTGGTGAACACCGGCGAGGACCACATCGGGTGGATGAAGGAAGAGATGTGGGGCGGCATGCTGAACGCTTTGGTTGAAGTGGGCGTTCTGACACAGCCGGTGGAGTCCGTCTGTTACCAGGCTGCTGGCGTTCAGCGTTGAAGAGGCCATGTCGATGGCGGCAGCGGATATATTTCCCCCGCCTCATTTGAGCATGCTCTTCAAGCTTTTCAGGCGTTAGTGGGGGCCAAGATCTCCGGAGCGAGTGATGCGCAGGATACCTATCGGGCGGAATATGACCTGGTGCACAAGGATGGCAGCCCTGCGCCGGTAGAGATCAATTTTAGTTTCCTGTACAACGAGCGCGGTTTTCCCATTGGTGTGTTGGCGATTACCCGATCCATTTCCGAGCGCCGGCAGGCTGAACGGGCGATCATCGACAGCGAAGCCCGCTACCGCCTGCTGGCGGAAACTTCGCGCGACAGCATCTTAGTCCTCAGCCGCGACGATAGGATCTTGTATCTCAACGGTGCTGCCGCAGTTCAATTTAACCAAACCGCTGAGGAACTGGGTGGCAAGCTGCGTTCTATCCTGTTTCCATTGGCTATTAGGGCACAGCAGGATGAAAACTTGCGGCGCGTCTTCGAAACCGGGCAGGTGTATTCTGAGAAACACCGCCACCAGTTCGGCGAACGCCAGGCTTGGTTAAGTACAACCCTGGCACCGCTGCATATTGAAAACGAGCAGGTAGCCGCGGTGATGGGCGTATCGCGCGATATCACGGAGCGTATGCTGGCCCAGGAAGCGATCAACTACCAGGCGAACCTGGTTGCCTGTATCACCGATGCCATCATCGCCACCGATATGAAATTTGTCATCAGTGCCTGGAATACGGCTGCTGAAAAAATTTACGGATGGAAAGCCGCTGAGGTCCTGGGGCAGCCGATGGACGATTTCATCAGGCCTGAATACCAGCACATCTCGCGAGATGAAGCCCTGCTTGCTGTGTTGGAAACAGGCTCCTGGCAAGGCGAGTTGTGTCACACCTGCCGGGATGAGCGCAAGATCCCCGTTTACACCACCCTTTCGCTCATCAAAGATCAAGAGGGAGAGCCATCTGGCTTTGTGGCAGTCAATCGCGACCTAAGCGAGCGTGTGCAGGCCGAAGAGGCCCTGGCTCGCCAGGCCAAGGAACTGGCCAGATCGCAAGCCGAGTTGGAGCACTTCGCTCACATTGCATCGCATGATCTTCAGGAACCGCTGCGCATGGTGTCCAGTTACATCCGCCTGCTCTCCAGAAATTTCGTGGCAAAATTAGGCCCTGAAGCCAGCGAGTTTATCGCTTTTGCGGTGGATGGGACCGGCCGGATGCAATTGATGCTCAATGACCTGCTGGCTTACTCGCGCATAGCGACCCGTGGCCTGAACTTTGATTCCACGGATTGTGAACTGGTGTTGGAGGGGGCGCTGCTGACCTTGCAGGTGAGCCTCTCGGATGCCAGGGCCAGGGTGACCCACGACCCGCTGCCCACCGTTGCCGCTGGCGACAGCCAGTTGGTGCAGGTATTCCAAAACCTTGTGAGCAACGCGGTCAAGTTTCGGAGCGCCCAGCCACTGCACATTCACATCTCTGCCTGCCGCATGGAAACGCCTCCCGGGGCCGGTTGGCTGTTTTCGGTGAGCGACGACGGCATCGGCATCCAGCCCCAGAATTTTGAGCGCATTTTTGGCATTTTCGAGCCTTTGCATCCCCGTTCTGACTACCCCGGCAGCGGGATGGGGCTGGCTATCTGGAAACGGATCATCGAGCAGCATGGTGGGATAATTTGGGTGGAGTCGCAACCTGGGGAAGGGGCAACATTCTTCTTTACAATCCCCGAGCAGGAAGAAAGAATCCATGCCTGGGGCTTGAAACCGCAGTTAAGTGACCTTGTATAACCTGCTACCTATCCTGGTTATGGGCCGGTGAACATCAGCAATTCTAAAAATGAGCAGCTAGCGGGTTAGGGCGAACAGATCGTCTAAAACTGTTTTGCGCACACCAGGGTTCCACACCGCAGCTTGTTTTTAGCGTCGCGCGCCCAATATTGTCTTGTTCAAATCGGGAAATGCCGTCCTGCCGTCCTGGAACTTGCACAGGCGGTAAAGGATGGTTGCGTTAAATCAGATGAGCCCAGCCGCCGCGACCAGGCTCTTTTGTCAAATATCTTTAAATTTCAAATCATGCCGAGCCAGGATTTACGAGAGACCTAATAATGGCTGTGACCCCAGAATCGGTCAGGGAGCAATGTAAAATTCGCCAGCCCTGCCCGTGCGATAGCTAGATCTGCCGCCCTCTGCGCCAGGTCCAGCACTTCGTTCTCATTAACAGTCTTTACCTGGCGGTGTTCCATCAAGATTTGCCCATCGACAATGACTGTGTCAACATCACTGCCCAGGGCATAATAGGCAATGCGATAAGCTGGCATATTCATCGGGTAAAGATGAGGCTTATACATATCTACCAACAAGATATCAGCCTTCTTCCCCACTTCAAGAGAACCTATTTCTTTATCCAGGCCGAGACCCCGCGCCGCATCGATTGTCACCATTTCGAGGACCTTGCCAGGTGGCAGGTAGTTCGGATCGCGATAATGCGTACGGTGATACCGCATGCATTGGAACATGTGCCGGAACATATCATAACTGCGATCTGGCGCAACGCCATCAGAACCGAGAAATACGGTCACTCCAGCGTCTAATAAATCTGGTACCGGGCAGTAACCCAAAATGGACATAATCGCACTCGGGTTGTGAACAATTTTTGTATCCGTGTCGCGACAAATCCCAATCTCTTCGGCTGTCAGATCGATGTTGTGGGAGATAAAAACATCTGGACCCAATAATTCTAGCTGTTCATGGGCAAACTTGACGGTTCCCTGCGAATGTCCATCCTGGGTGAACAAAACACCATGCTTCCGGCTGAGATTACGTGTCTCTGCGGCTTGAATTTTCAGATCTTGGAGTTCTTGATTACTTGAATAGCTCTTATTAGGATGGATCGTTGCAAAAGCGACGCAAATGGAAATCCTGCCTTTTCCACGGCCATGCCAGCGATGGATCAATGCTTCACTGGTCTGAATCTGCTTCTCAAAGCTTACGTCATGGTCATGCCGCGACTGCCCATTCCAGGTGGAATACCGGCGCGGAAAGGGCGGTTTTGCAGGACCAACTGCCAGAAATTCGCGGATGCCCACCCGTTCGATCGCTTCGCAGTGGCGTGCTCCATATACCGCTTCATCGGTGCGCATGACCATATCACCACCGCCAAGCATATTGACACTGGTGGTAGTGCCGCACTTCAACCGTTCCAATGCGCTCAACAGTGCATCCGCATACCAGAATTCCTCATCGGACCCTCCTTGATAGATGCGGAAACAGGCCTCATTCCAGGCATCAAGCTGATCGACACCCAGTGATTTTACAAGCGCATGCCCTGCGTGAGCGTGCCCATCGATCAACCCTGGCATGACAACCATACGGTTGGCATCGATTTCGGTACTGGCCTGGTAGGAACTGGTTATTTCCGCTGAGGGTCCTAGCGCGACAATGCGATCGCTATTTACAGCAATTGCACCGTTTTCAATAATTTGCCGTTGGGGATCCATTGTGAGCACAATCCCATTCTTGATTAACAAATCTACCATGTTCTCTCCAAATGATTCAGGCAAAGTGACAGGCAACCCAATGTCCCGGCGTTTTTTCGCTCCAGACAGGGATCTCCTGAGCGCAGACCCCATTCCTCAGCGGGCAGCGCGTGCGAAAGCGGCATCCCGAGGGTGGATCGACCGGACTGGGGACATCCCCTTCCAGCAGAATGCGCTGCTTTTGCATAGCCAGATCAATGTCTGGCTCAGGGACTGCCGATAGCAAGGCCTGCGTATAGGGGTGAAGCGGATTTTCGTACAGTTCGTCGCACTCCGCAAGTTCAGCCATCCGCCCCAGGTACATCACCCCGACCCGTTTGCTGATATGGCGGACCATGGCCAGGTCATGGGCAATGAACAGATAAGTCAACCTCAGCTTCTCCTGCAGTTCTTCCAGCAGGTTTACCACTTGAGCCTGGATCGACACATCTAAAGCAGAGATCGGTTCGTCGCACACAATAAAATCGGGATGAATGGCGATAGCTCGGGCGATCCCGATGCGTTGGCGCTGCCCGCCAGAAAACTCGTGAGGGTAGCGGGTGGCAAAGTCCGGATCCAACTGTACAGTCCTTAAAAGTTCTGCAACCGGGTCATCCACTTCTTTCCATCGACATAAGCCATGTGCCACCATTGGCTCACCGATGATCTCCCGCACGGTCAGACGCGGGTTCAGGCTGGAGTAGGGATCCTGAAATATCATCTGGAATGCCTTGCGCTCTTTGCGTAGATGGTTCCCTTTGATCTCGGCCAGGTTCTTACCGTTGAAGAATACTTCTCCCGATGTCGGACGATCCAACTGCAGGACTGTCCGCCCCACCGTGGACTTCCCACATCCTGATTCGCCCACTAGGCCAAAGGTTTCTCCCTTATAGATTTCGAAAGAAACATCATCTACTGCGTGGACCGAAGCAACCTGTTTGAGCAGAATGCCACCATAAATGGGAAAGTGTTTGACCAGGTGCCGGACCTGCACCAATGGTGTGTTTTCTATGCTCATCGTAGTCTCCCATCCGTCGGGTTTACCCAGCAGGCAACGAGATGTCCAGTTTCTACCTCCAGGAGGGGCGGATTCTGCTGGCAGGCGTCTTGAATAAACCTGCAGCGTGGGGCAAAGGGACAGCCAATGGGTTTTTCCCACAATAGGGGGGGCGTGCCTGGGATTACCGACAGCTTTGTGTGCTGCTGCTTGCGGTGCAAGCGAGGCAGGCTAGCTAACAATCCCATGGTGTAAGGGTGTTGGGGGTGGGTATACAGCGATCGAGCAGGCGCTTCCTCGATCACAAAGCCGGCGTACATCACGATCACCCGGTGCGCCAGGCTGGCGACGACCCCTAGATCGTGCGAAATCCAGATCATGGACATGCTCGACTCATCGCGCAACTTCTTCACCAAGTCCAAGATTTGAGCCTGAATGGTAACATCCAATGCAGTGGTTGGTTCATCAGCGATCAGGATCTGTGGATGGCAAGCCAGGGCCATGGCAATCATCACCCGCTGCCGCATACCACCTGAAAGCTGGTGCGGGTAATTATTCATCCGCCGCTGTGCGTCCGAGATGCCGACCATAGAAAGCAACTCTACAACCCGATCCTGAATGGCACTGGCAGACAGATCGGTGTGGTGCGCCAATGGTTCGCCGATTTGCTTGCCTACCCGGTACACAGGGTTAAGCGAGGCAATGGGATCCTGGAAGATCATGGCGATACGGGCACCGCGAATCTCCCGGATTTCATTATCCGGAATCTTGAGCAGGTCACGACCCTCAAACAACACCTGACCTGCCTCCACCCGGCCCGGAGGGTTGGGGATCAACCGCAGCGCCGAAAGCATGGTCACGCTTTTGCCACAGCCGCTTTCACCTACAATGCCCAGAGTCTCTCCCTTTTGTAAATCAATGCTGACCTGGTTGACAGCATGAATGATGCCTTCTGGGGTGTAGAAGCTGGTGACAAGATCCTTGATCTGCAAGATGAGTTCGCTATCCATGATTTATTTCAGCTCACTTCATCGTTAAATTTTCAGCCGCGGGTCGTAATAATCGCGCAGCCAATCTCCAAACAAGTTGATCCCCAGCACCACCACTGAAATTGCCAATCCAGGCACTACTGCGATCCACCAGGCTGATTGGATATAATCCCGCCCATCAGCCAACATCTGCCCCCAGGACGGCACGGAAGGATCAACGCCTAATCCCAGAAAACTCAGACCAGCTTCTGCTAAAATCGTTTCTGCCATAGTGAAGCTGGCAATAACGATGATGGGGGAGAATGAGTTAGGCATTACATAGCGCCACAAGATACGCGGCAGGCTAATACCGGCAGCAATGGCTGAGGTGACATACGTCTCTTCCTTGACTGAGAAGACCTGCCCACGCATGATTCTCCCATATCGCACCCAGGCGCCAATGGCAAGCACAATGATCAGGGTGGTCATACCCCCTCCGAAGGCTGCCATGATGAACAAAGCGAGCAGCACAAATGGGAACGATAACTGAACATTCATCACCCAGGAAATTAATGCATCGGTTGTGCCGCCATAATAGCCCGCCAGTAAACCAAACAGAACACCCAAACTTGCTCCCAGAACGATGGAAGAAAAACCAACAAACAGCGAGACCCGGCTGCCAAAGATCAAGCGGCTGAGAATATCTCTCCCTAACGAATCTGTTCCCAGAATGTGGGCGGTTGAACCCTTTTCCATAAACCACAAGGGTTGGAGCTTGGCACGCATATTGATGCGCGTCGGGTCATAGGGGGCCAATTGTTCCGCAAAGACGGCGGTCAGGATGACCAGCAGAACGATCGACAGGCCTACCGTTCCCGGTCGGCTTTTTAGCAAACGACGTCGAAATTTCCCAAAGGCGGAGACCTTACCCCCAGATTGCAGCGTTTCAGCTTTCAAGGCAGTATTCATGAATAGCTGATCCTGGGGTCCAAAACAGAGTAGAACAGGTCAACGACCAGGTTAACTATGACAAAAATCACTGCGCTGACCAAAACCACACCCTGAACGACGGGAAAATCGCGCTGTAAGACCGCATTGACCACCAAACGACCGATCCCAGGCCAGGCGAAGACGGTTTCAACGATGATCGCTCCCCCCAATAGTGCGGCGAATTCGAGGCCAATCAAAGTAACCACCGGGATGGAAGCATTTCTTAGAGCATGCCCCCATACGACTGTCCTCTCGGAAAGCCCTTTTGCCCTGGCGGTGCGAATATACTCTTTCCCTAGCACCTCCAGCATCCCGGAACGTATCATGCGGGTGAAACGCCCGGTAACAAAAAAGCCGAGGGTGATGGCTGGCAGCACCAGGTGGGCCGGGCTGCCGCGCCCTGAAATTGGCAGCAGGCGAAAATGGACTCCAAAGATCAAGATAAGCATCAATCCGGTCCAGAAAGTTGGCGCTGCCTGGCCCAGCAGTGAAAAACTTGTTCCGAATAGATCCCAGACGGAATTCCGTCTCAAAGCGACAAAAATTCCCACCGGGAATGAGATCACAATTCCAATAAACAATGCTGCAAAAGTCAATTCCAGGGTAGCCGGGACACGTTCAGCAATCAATTGAGTCACACTGATCTTTTGACGAACTGATTTACCCAGGTCGCCCGTCACAGCTTTGGTCAGGTAATCGCCATACTGGATCAGGACGGGCCTGTCCAACCCCATTTGTACCCGCATAGACTGCCGTTCTTGTTCTGTAGCATCTTCTGGGAGCATCAGCTTAACCGGGTCACCGGTAACGCGAGTGATTAAAAAAGCCACTAAGGTTGCTCCAAAGAGCACCAGGAAGGACTGGAAAACCCTACGAATGACATAGTTCCACATAGACCAGCCGCCTCGACTTTCCCTGGTGGGGTGATACAGGCGCCTAAGCCGCCCGCATCACCCCACAAGATACTGAACCCGATGGGTCCGATGAAAATGAGCAGTGTTAAATTACTTTAGCGCCGCATCCCACATGTCCACGTACAACGCAGGATGAGGTTCCCATTGTAATCGATTGCTCATACCCAGGAACATCGGCAGACGCCAAAGGAAGATCCAGGGGGCATCATCCCAGGCCAGGGCCTGCATTTGATTGGAGATCTCCTGCCGCTTTGCTTCGTCCTCGGTGGTATTGAACTGCTCAAACAGGGCATCGTACTCTTTATTGCAGTAGTTAGCAGGATTGTCGAGCGCATCGCAAATCAAGGTGCCTAATTGGGGTCCAGCAACAATATAAGTGCTGTAGCCCATAAAATCCAGACCCTGGAAGGATTTGGCATCCAAATAATCCAGATACTTGCCCCACTCAATCGCTTCAAATTCAGTCTTGACGCCTACGTCGCCCAGGTACTGAGCGATTACCTGTGCGATGTCTTTATCCATTCCATAGCGCTCAATCGGTGCCTGGAAGATCACTGTGAAACCATCGGGGTAACCAGCCTCAGCAAGGAGCTGCTTGGCCTTCTCGGGATTATATTCGTATGGTTTCAGATCAGGATTGTTCAGGGGTGGGTTGACAATGCTTTGCAGCGGCTTGGATGCGCCCAGCAGCATGGTATCAATGATGGTCTGCTTATCCACCGCATAGTTCAATGCCTGGCGGACCAGCTTGTTCTTTAAGGGTTCCGCCCCGATTTGGGAGATTCCGACGTGCATCTTGCGCCAGCCCTCTGCGGTCACCAACTGGGAGACATCAGAATTGGCCTGCTCTGCCTGGTCAGGCTTTAAACCGGTGACCAGATCCACATTCCCGGTGATCAGCTCATTCAGGCGTGAGCTGGCTTCGGGGATCACGCGCATCACAAGGTCATTGATCTTCGGTGCGCCCTGGAAATAATCCGGGTTAGCTGTAAAGGTCAGGTGATCGTCTTTCACCCATTCAATAAACTTGAAAGGACCAGAACCCACAGGATTCTGCGCCAGGTACTCCGCATCTTTTTCACTGTAATATTTGGGAGGAACAATAAAAGATTCGGATACCCAGAAGAGCATATCGGGTGCGGGCTTTTCGGTGATCAACTGCACCGTGAAATCATCGATCTTCTTAACTTCCTTCAGGTTTGTCCGGCGGTAAATCTGGTTGAAGTTAGCGAAATCTTTCTGCTTCATACGGTCAAAGGAGTAAAGCACCGCATCAGCATTCACTGGCTCACCATTTTGGAACTTGGCATTTTCTGCCAGCTTGAATTCCCAGGTCAACGGGTCAATCTGCTTCCACTCCTTGGCCAGTTCGGGTACCGGTTTCCCTTGGCGATCGGCAGCAACAAGCACATCAAATACCCAGTACATGACGCTGCGGTAAGGGAACATGCCTGTGACAGCGTGTGGGTCCAGTGTGTCCATATCGTTGGGGGAGGCGACAACGACGGGTTTGGTCTCAGAAGCTGCGGGGGGCTGGGTAGGGGCAGGAGCCTCAGTAGCGGCGAGGGGTTGGGTGGGGGCAGGAGCCTCGGTAGCAGCCGGAGGTTGGGTAGGGGCGGGAGCCTCGGTAGCGGCCGGAGGTTGGGTAGGGGCGGGAGCCTCGGTAGCGGCCGGAGCCTGCGTGGAGGACGGAGGCTGGGGGGCCGCTGGGGCGCATGCTGCCAGGAGCATGGCCACTATCAATACAATTGCGAAATATCTGAAGGTTCTCATTTCCTTTACTCCTCATTCTATGGATGTGTTGATTATTCGGGTAAACGAACTTAACGCTTGATGAATACTTAATAATCCTGTACCTCCTTTTATTCGATTATTGGGAAGGACGACGGAAATAAATCAACAGGCTGGTGATGGAGATAATCTCGCTGCAGGTAACCTTCTCGCATCCTTTCGTAGTACGCCTGTCCGGTGTGTTGCATAGACCCAATAGACACCCCCTCGATAATCCGATCGCGCATCACGGTCCGTCCATTGATGATCGATGTTTTTACATCGCGCCCACAGGCGCTGATCATCAATGTGCGGATCGGATCATCCTGTATTCCGAAATGGAAACCATCCAAATCAATGAGAATCATGTCAGCCTTGGCCCCAGGGGTGAGGCGGCCTAAATCACTACGTCCAAGCGCACCAGCCCCACCCAGCGTCGCCGCCCGAAACAGGTCAGCAAATGTATTGCCCGAGATGGAATTATCCACCACTCGGGCGATATAACTGCCAATACGGATATTTTGAAACATATCAGGGGGAAAAGTATCTGTTCCCATCGCCAGGGTCACACCCGCGCCTGAATACCGTCCAAAGGACTCCAGGGCATGGCCATGCCGGGCCATAATAACAGGGCAGTGAATGATCGCCGCGCCGCTTTCATGCAGCAGAGCCAGGTCATCTTCCCCTGCTGGCTCCATGCCGTGATGCCCATTTACAAAAACACCGTGAGGGATAGAAACACGTTGACCTAGAAAACCAAGATCAAACAGATAACGGATAGGGGTCTTCTGATGGCGCTGGCGGATTTCAGCCACCTCAAAAGATCCTTGTGCTGCATGGAGGCGGATCGGGCAACCTAACTCATCGCTCCAACGGCGGGATTCAACCAATAAATCCGGGGTGATTGTTTCAACCCTCTCTGGCGCCAACATACCGCGAACCAAACCATCATATGCGCCATCGAAATTTTGTACAAAGTCCACTGCCCGGCGAAGCCCTTCTAGCCCGGCCTGATTCTTCCAGCAAACAGCCATCGAACCATCTTGGTTAACAACCCGCATTCCGGATTGGTAGCTTGGTCCGAGATAAATGCGCAAGCCTAAACGTCCTGCATTCTCTGCCGCGGCTGCCAATTCTTCATAAGTTTCTGCCCAACCCTTATACAAAACAGAAGTGATCGGCATGGCAGTGGTGATCCCATGCTGTATCAGTTGGGAATACGCATAGAGAGACTTGAAAGCCTCCTGCTCAGGTGTCATCCAATCGCCCGGGTTCTGGTGGAAGTATTCCCTGGACCAGATCAAGCTTTTCTCCAGGTGTGCAGGCACTTCAAGATGAATCAGGTCATGATCAATATCGCCCAGAGCATTCAAGTCAATAAAACCGGGGCTGATGACTGCATTCCCAGCATCCATGACCTGATCCACCTCGCCAGGATAATTTTTTCCAACAAAGAGGATCTGATCGGCCTCGTAGACCACCTCTGCATTTTTATACACTGCGTGATCGTTATTGGCATATCCAATGACATATTTTGCCTGGATTTTTGTTTTCATCAATAGTGTATTCCTGTAGAGATCGAGAATCCAAGGTTACAAGAATGTTAACTATGATATATTATAACATTGTTACTATAATTGTCAACAAAAAATCATCCCCCAATCCAACTGCTGGCAG
>CAIQIV010000236.1 GCA_903871905.1 uncultured Chloroflexota bacterium
AAACATACCATGGTAATTGGCACCACGTAATCAGGTAGTTTAAACATCTCCTGATGAATCTCCCAGTTCTCTAAAATATCACCGATATAGCAGGAGCCAATCCCTAGTGATTCTGCTGCCAGGACTGCCGTTTGAGCTGCAATCAGGGCATCACAACAGGCTAATAACATATCCCCCACTTCAGGTTTGCGGAACTCCACCCCAATCATGGTACACCGTTGATCTACACCGCTGAACTTGTAATAATCATACCACCGCTGGTAATCTGCCAGAAAAAGCAGCACCCAGGGCGCCCTTGCAATAAAGGGTTGATTATCACACGTCTTTACCAATTTATCTTTTATCGCTTGATCTTCAACATCGATAATAGAATACAGCATCATATTTCCCGCAGTGGGAGCGCGGAAAGTCGCTTGCAAAATGATTTCTTTCTCCTCGTCTGTAAGAGGATGATCGGAATAAGCTCTTAATGATCGGCGTTTGTGGATAACCTCAAGCGTTGAATTCACAATTAATCTCCAAAAGCTATCTATTCTTCTAATTTTTGTAACGAGGTTGATTGTATCACTTAAGAATTTATGTAAGTGCTAAGATTTAACGGCAGTGACTATGCGCACTCTGCGGTTATAATCGATTCTTATCGCTGGCTATTGGTATAAATGCACCCCTTTAGCCAGCATAACTTCCCAATCCTCTTATGTTTATATTTAAAATCAAAGCGGAGACGCTGCGCATCTCCACTTTGATTATCATTGGCTTTCTACCAATTTCGGTTCGATTACTGACCGGCGATCTCCACCCAACCGTCAGATATCGCCTTGGCTGCCGCGTCCAGAGCCTCAAAGTCCTTGGGGAACACCACTGCCTTATAGGCTTCGTCTGGAGGGAACATTGCCTTAAGATCCGCTGGGAGCTGCACGCTCGACCGGATTGGATGTACAAATCCCTGGGCGTATATCAGCTGTCCTGCATCAGAGAATTCTTGCTCAACCAACAGCTTCGCCGCATTTGCATGAGGCGCACCCTTGGTAATAAACTGGATATATAGACCCGCCACCGTTCCATCCGATGGGATCACCACTTCCAGGTTCATCCCCAGGTCCTTCTTCTTAGACAGGCCATCAAAATCCCAGAACAAGGAAATCGGGCACTCACCTTTTTGAATCGCAGAGGTGCTAGGTGCAATTGGGCGCATATTCCCGGCATCAAACAGTTTCTTGAAGTAATCCAAACCAGGTTGGACATCTTTTTCACTGCCACCATGAGCAATCGCCGCCGCCAGGACTACCATATTTGCAGTAGCCGATTGCCGGGGATCCTTCATACAAATGGTGTCCTTGTATTCTGGTTTCAGCAGATCCTCCCATGTTAGTGGGACATTAGTAACCTTATCCTTGTTGACGGCAAAGGCAATCGCGCCATAATACGCTGCGGCCCAGCGGCCATCGGGATCCTTAGCCCATTCAGGGATCTCATCCCAATACATATTCTTATAAGGCTGGGATAAGCTGTCATCATTAACAACTTTTGCAAAGTTGAAGCCAAGGTCCGTGATATCAGCCACGGGAGCAGAAGCTTCGGCTTTCAAAGCTGCCAGGATCTCACCACTCGACATATCTGTATCCTGGTGATCGATACCGTAGTTTTCCTTAAGCAGCGCCCATTGCCCTCCATAGTTGACCCAATCATCAGGTAAACCATAGGAGACAATCGTTCCATCTTTCTTTGCCGCATCGATCAACTCGGCAGAAGGTTCTTTTGCTGCCGCAGGCGCAGCCGTCGCTGCTGGAGTTGCCTGTTCAGTACCACCGACAATTGCATCCCAGCCCTTAACTATGTTCTTTACCGCTGCAGTAAAGGTTGGCAGGCTCTTTGGGAAGTTCAACTTTCCATAAGCGCTCTCTGGGAGCATCTTTCCGGCAACCTCGGCAGGCAGATCAACTTTGCGAGAGGGATGAGCATATCCTTCGGCCAATTTAACCTGCCCCTCATCGGAGAACAGATAGTCAATCGCCAGCTTTGCAGCATTCGGATGTGGAGCAATATCGCTGATGTATTGCGCAAACAACATCCCAACCGTTCCATCCTCAGGAATGATAACTTCCAGGGGCAAACCAGTGGCGTCCCGCTTGGCAAAGCCATCAAAATCATAAACCAGAGATATGGGGCATTCACCCTTCTGAACAGATGCTACATTCAATACCACACCCTGGCGTAAGTTACCAGAATCTCGCAACTGCTTAAAGAAATCCAGCCCAGGTTGCACATTATCTTCACCACCACCATGGGCATAAGCAGCAGCCAACACTGAAGCTGTCGCATAGGTGGAAATACGTGGATCTCGACTACAGACTTTATCCTTGTATTCTGGTTTCAGCAGGTCATCCCAGGTCTTTGGCGGATTTGGGACCAGATCCTTATTAACCAAGAAGGCTATCGCCCCCCAGTAAGCGCTTGCCCAGCGGCCATCAGGATCCTTAAATCCTT
Organism: uncultured Chloroflexota bacterium; assembly: GCA_903871905.1. Taxonomy (GTDB): domain Bacteria; phylum Chloroflexota; class Anaerolineae; order Anaerolineales; family UBA4823; genus CAIQIV01. Next base: position 2,488 of record CAIQIV010000236.1, read on the forward strand.
CAGGAATGTTATCCCAGGAGCTGTTCTTGTAGGTCATTGCCAGTTTGTTTTCAAGGAGCTGGCCAAGAAAATCATAACCAATATCGGCCATATCCATCACCGGCGCATTTCGCTCTGCCAAAAGCCGGGTAATTTGTTCGGCACTGGTCATGTCCGTGTCGGTATGGGTAATCTCATATTTATCTTCAACGGCTTTCCAGATATTGCCTAGATTGACCCAGTCATCAGACATGCCATAACTGATCACTTCACCTTCAGCTTTTGCAGCTTCCATCAACTGCGCCTGTGCATCTTGTGCAGGGGCAGCGGTTTCTGCTGGCTGAGCAGGTGCAGCAGTTTCTGCTGGTTGGGCGGGTGCAGCGGTTTCAGCTGGCTGAGCAGGGGCGGCGGTCTCGGCCGGTTGAGCCGGGGCAGGTGTCGGGGCAGGCCCGCAGGCTGCTGAAAGTAACAGTACAGCAACCAACAGGAAGATTACGATATTCTTCGATCTCATTATAGTCCTCCGCATTTTGCTAGTAGTTCTATCGATATGACTGATTTATCGTCTCTACGTGATCGCGTTATGTTAAACTATAAGGAATAATCTTCTTTGGATACCACCTCCTTATCCAGGCGTGCATCTGATTCAGCGTGCACCAACTGCCTCCTCTACATGCATACGACTGCGCGCCACACGCAAAATGAGCAGTGAAGTCAACCAGGCCACGCAAAAGCTGATTACAGCCAGGGCACTGGCTTGACGACCATCAAATCGGGTAAATTCCACCAGGTAAATAGGAAAGGTCTTAAACCGCGTGCCAATCAGCAAATTGGCTAATGTAAATTCTGCAAAAACTGTCGAAAACACCAATAAACATCCATTGACAATACCGGGCATGATGTTCGGCACAATGATATGGAATAGGATTTGGCCCCACCCTGCCCCAAGGCTGAGCCCAGCTTCTGCCAGCACATGCACATCAATAGCATTCAAGGAATTAACCACCGGACGGTACATAAAAGGCAGCGAAATCACCATGCATGCCGCGACAAGGATTGCTGGGGTGTTGACAAATCGAACGGGTACATTCGAATAAAACCTGATCAAAGCCAATGCCAGGATGACCCCTGGAATTCCAAAAGGAATGATAGTCATCAGTTCAATAAAGGGTTTTCCCTTGGGTACTCGTAAATGGGCCCAGAAAGCTGTCGGTACAACCAGAATCAGTGAACACAATACAGTCCAGAAGGCTATCGTGAAAGAGTTGCGCAGCGTTAACCCAAAGGCTCGCCGGCTGGTCACAGCCTGCCACCATTTCAAAGTCAAACCTTCAGGAAGGATGGTATGATCCCACCGCGTCGAAACAGAAAATATCGCTGTTGCAACCAAGGGCAAAATCATAAACATCAAGAAAATAAATAAAATGAGAGAAATCCAAAGGTCATTCCGTTTCATCGGGTAAATCTCCTTGCTCGACGCATGGAAATTTGATATCCTGCAACACACAATACCATTATGAATAGTGAAAGGGAGGCCAGGGCATCCGCAGCTGCTGGATCGAATTGAACCTCACCGCGGATCAAGGCCGCTATTTGAATTGGCACCAGGTTGATCTCTGGCCCAGTCAAGGTCCAGGCTGTAGCATATGCACCAAATGAATTGGCAAATAAGAGAATAAATCCACCGATCAATGAAGGAGCCAG
>CAIQIV010000237.1 GCA_903871905.1 uncultured Chloroflexota bacterium
CGATGAGGAGTGGGTGGAAGCAGTGCGGGAGCGCATTTTCCAGGTTGTAGCAGAATGGACACAGCGCTGCGCCTACCCGGTGGCCGCGCTGCTCAGCGGCGGGCTGGACTCCTCTTCTGTGACCGCCGTTGCTGCCCGGCTGACCGCCCAGGACAACCGGCGCCTGGTCAGCCTGTCGGCAGTGCTGCCCCCGGACACGCCGCCCGGCCTGAGCGACGAGCGCTGCTTCATAGACACCTTTTGCGGGACGCCAGGGCTGGGAATGGTCTATGTCACCGCCCCGGATGCCGGCCCGTTTGACCGCCTGGAAGAGCTGGTGCGCGGCGGGGACCAGCCACTGTTCACCTCCCGCCACTACCTGTACACCGCCTTTGCCACTGAAGCACGCCAGCGCGGGGCGCGCCTGATCCTGGAGGGCATCGGTGGCGAGCTGGGACCCAGCAACCCCGGCAACGGCTACATTGCCGAGCGGGCGCGCCGCGGCGACTGGGCCTACGCCTGGAGCGAAACCAGGCGCCAGATGCAGCGCCGCGGCGGCTCGCCATGGCGCAATTTCACCGCCCAGGCCGTCCTGCCCCTGCTGCCAGGCTGGTTGCAGCGCGCCGCGCCGCGCCGCGGCCAGGTGAGCTTAGACCTGCTGGCGCGTACCCCGCTGCACAGGGATTTCGTGCAGCATGCCCTGGGGGAGCGCCTGCCACGTCTGCTGCAGGAGGCAAAACAGAGCATGCGCGAAGCGCCGGACCAGCGCGCCAACCAGCTTAACCTGCAGCGCCTGGCCTGGGGCCTGCAGGGGAGTTCGGGTTTCAACGATTACACGCAGGTGTGCCTGGCCTACCCTTTCTTTGACCGCCGCCTGTGGGCGCTGTGCCGGTCCGCCCCGGGTCACCTGAAAGTGCACAACGGCTACCGCCGCAGCCTGGTACGCCTGAGTATGGACGGCGTCTTACCCCCAAAGATCCAGTGGCGTCTGGACAAACAGCCCTTTGCCTCCGACTATCACCTGCGCTACAACCGCCAGCGCCCGGCGGCGCTGGAACTGCTGCGCTCGATCAGACCGGGCGAGCCCGCCTGGGAGATCCTGGACCTGCCGCGCCTGCTTCACCTGGTAGAAAGAAATGCCCAGGATAACCTGGATCAGCAGGCGCTGGGCCTGGTACCAACCGCCGTGTACATCGCTCAATTCTTGAAGCAGTTCTAAACGCTGGAAACCCTACAGCCTCCCGCCCATGCATCTCACTCCCACGTCCATCTACCTGGAAATTACCGACCTGTGCGCCTCGCGCTGCCCGATGTGTTACACCGCCGGGCACCGGATCAGGGGCACGCAGGTGCCCCTGGAACTCCAAGAAACCGTCCAGATGCTCCTGGCCCCTGGACGGGAACTGGGCCTGCAGGGACTGACCATCAGCGGCGGCGAGCCCTTGCTGGCGCCGGGGCTGATGGAAACGGTCCGGGCTGCCCTGGACCTGGGGTATTCCATCAACCTGCTAACCTCCTTGTTTCCCCATTCCCCCAAGAAACTTGAGCCGCTGCTGTCGCTGATGGACAGCCCGCGCCACCAGATCGTCGTATCCTACGACTCGCTCAAGCCGGTCGAGGTTAAGCGGGTGCGCGGCCGCGGCTCTGGCGAGCTGGTGACCGCCAGCATCCGCTGGCTGGTCAAAAAGCGAGCGGAGCTGGGATCACAGGTACGCCTGTCCAGCAACACCGTGCTGCAGCCGGCTAACGCCGGATCACTCCTCAACACCCTGTCTTTCTTGCTGGATGAGTTGGGATTTGACCAGGCCATGGTGCAGCAGCGCCACGACTATACGAAAATCTCCCCAGACGTCATTCTGCCACAGCCAGCCCCACTCCGCTCACCGGCTGAGATCCAGCTCCTGTCCCAGGCGGCGCGCCAGGTCTTCAGCCTGGCCGAGACCGACCCACGCCTGGCGCCGGTCTGTGACAACCTGGAGGATTGGCTGCGGTTCTTGAACAATCCCCCTACGATCCAGAAAACCTGCCAGGCTCTGTCCCATGCCTTTATCGATGCCTTTGGCAATTACCGAGGCTGTATTCACGGCGTCGTGCTGGGCAGCCTGCGGCGCACCCCGCTAGCAGAATATTTGAACAGTGAACCTTACCTGGTGTTTGCCCGCTTCAGCCAGGGCTGCCACCTGTGCACCCATTCCTGTTCATGAATCCAGGGATCTGTCTTTTCTTTGTATCTTTTCTCATCAACGGATAAAGATAACCAATTTGTGATAGAATCAATCATCTTTTAATCCCTTCCTCAGGAGATTGGTGTGCAGGAAATGAAAGATAATCCGAAGAATAATTTTGAGCATCCTTGCCCTTATCATTCCCCGCAATTGAAGGAACTTGGTGTTCTGGTTGATTTGACCCTATCATCGCCTGTCCTCGACAAGGACACTGACGGAGGCCAACTACCCAACGTTTATACATCAGCACCAGTGTCATAAATTGGATGGACCCATCCCTTCTCATAATTCTATATCTCAACAGGAGACGCCCATGAACAGCACACAAATTCACCCAATTAACAGTCGTGAACATCTGCAGTCCTACCATGTACCGCAAGTCAAGGATCTTGGCTCTCTCGTCGACCTGACAAAATCTGGCCCAATCCCAGTACTTGAATTTGACGGCGGTATCCAGTTTCCAAATGTGTATACCTCAGGACAAGGTTAGCCTGCCTGGCGTCACAACTGGAAGAGGATTGGATTGGCGCTAATCCAATCCTCTTTTTTTTCAAGTTCCTCTAGGGGAGTAACCTGAAAGCAGGTTCCGATTACCCACTCGCCTTTTATCTACCGCATCTTTGGCCTCCGGCTGCACACCGACCATGCTCTGCCCCTGCTGCAGCCCGGAGACCCGCAGACGCCGCCGGACCTGTTCCTGACCCTGGCGGGCGAAGCCCCTGCCCCGGCTGCCTGGAGTGAGATGACCTGGCAGCCCTATCCTCCAGGACAGCCTGGCAGACCTTTTGTTTTCGTAGCACTTGACAGCCAAGGAACCTCAGTACACATCACCCTGGGAGACGAGAAGAACTTCTCCGAATTCTATCTCAGCCTGGGCCGCCGCCAGGCTTATATCCGCTGGCGGAGCGAGGCGGATTCGCCTGAGGATGCCCAGTGGGGCATGTGCCTGCTGCTGATCGACCGGGCATTGCCGCTCTGCCTGCGCCTGGACGGGCGGCCGGTGCTGCACGGCTGCGCCGTGGACTTCAGCGGCAGGGGGGCGGTGTTCCTGGGCGAATCTGGCGCCGGAAAATCCACCCTGGCTGCCGCCAGTCATGCCCTGGGCTTCCCGGTGCTGTCCGAAGAGGCGGTGGTATTCAGCCACCAGGATGGGATCTGGCACATCCAGCCCGGCGCCCCGCTGGTGCGGCTGCGACCTGGGGGCCGCCCGGCGCTGGCGGAAGCTGAGCAAGAGCAGCTCAAGGCGCTGCCCTGGATCGAAAAATTCCAGCTCCGCCTGGATAGTGCCCCCAGGGAGAAAGCTGCTGCGCAGCCAGCGCAGGCCGTCTACCTGCTCCAGCGCCAGCCTGGCCTGCTCACCCCACGGATTGAAGCGCTAAGCCAGGCAGACGGGCTGAAGATCCTGCTGGAGCAGCGCTACGGGCTGGCAGCCGCCCCGCTGGAACTTGGCGCTCACGAGTTCTCCACCTTCTCCAGCCTGCGCCGCCAGGCAGCCCTGCGCCTGCTGCACATGCCAGACAACCTGGCCGCCCTGCCGCAGGTCGTGCAGGCTGTCGCCGCCGATCTGCAAATGCTGGCATGAGCGCCCCCCCTTCGCTCTCCGTGGTTACCACCACTCACAACGGCGAGCGCTTCCTGCCCACGGCGCTGGCAAGCATCCTGGACCAGTCTTTTACCGATTTTGAATACATCCTGGTGGATGATGGCTCAACCGATGGCACGCCTGATATCCTGGTAGACTACGCCAGCCGGGACGCACGCATCCATCTCATTCGGAATGATCAACCCCTGGGACCAGGAGGGGCGCTCAACCAGGCCCTGCAGGCTGCTCGCGGCCGGTATGTCGCCAACCTGGACCACGATGACCTGGCCCGCCCGGCGCGCCTGGAAAAGCAGGCTGCTTACCTGGACTGGCATCCGGCGGTGGGGGTGCTCGGCGCCTGGGCGGAGGTGATCTCCGCCGCGGACAAAGTGGTGAAGACCTGGAAATACCCCGTCCGCCCGGCGCTGGCGCACTGGGGGATGTATTTCTCGGCGACGGTGCTGCACTCGGCTGTCATGGCGCGTCGGGAGCTGCTGCTGCAGGCAGGCGGCTATTCAGCCTACCACCGCTTTACCGTCGATTACCAGCTCTGGCTGCGCCTGCTGTGGCAGACTCAGTTTGCCAACCTGCCGCACTGCCTGGCCGCTTACCGCATCAGCCCGGAGCAGGCCTCCATGCGCCAGGCTGATCTGCAGCACGGGCAGGTGATCCTGGCCCAGCAGGCCGCCCTGGGTCGCCTGTTGGGGAGAAGGCCGGATTTACAGGCCGTGCTGGACCTCACCCTGGCCCGCTCCGGGCGCCGGCTGCGGGACGCCGCCGCGGTGCGCAGGGCAGCCCACCTGCTGCAGCGCGCCGCCCTGGCTTACCGCCGGGCAGCCAACCTGTCCCCCGGTGACCAGCAGCGCCTGGCGCTCGATCTTGCCCGCCGCATCTCCCGCCTCAAGCCAGAAAAATCCGCTTTGCTTGCCGGTCAGAGTGGTGCTTAACAAAAAAGCGGGCCTGGCGGCCCGCCATCTCTCATCCTAAACTGACGCTCTCCCGCCCGGCCAGGAACGCCCGGCGGTTGAGTTCGACATACTTGGGCGGCACGCGCTCGGTGATCACCTTCAGCCAGGTGTCCTGCGTCGCCACCGGCAGCGACCAGCGCTCCGCGCTCATCAGGTTGCCGCTCTCCACTACCCGCGACAACGCCCCCAACAGCACCACGTTGGCTACCTTGGGGTTTCCCAGCTCCGCAGCGATCGCCCCGCCGTTCACATACGCCGTGTGCGGGGTCACCTGGGCCAGCACGCCGCGCAGCGTATCGTCGTCCGGGTAAGCCTGCCCACCCGAGGTCACGGTGACCGGCTCAATCGCTTCCATGTTCACCAGCGCCAGCGCCCCGGGGCGCAGGTACTGCAGGTAGCGCAGTGCTTCCACCTTCTCAAAAGCCAGCAGCACATCCGCCTCGCCGGCGCCGACCAGCGGAGAGTACACCACCCGTCCCCAGCGCACATAGCTGGTCACGCTGCCGCCGCGCTGCGACATACCGTGCACCTCGGCCTGCTTGGCCTGGTAGCCGGAGGCCAGCCCCACGTTGACCAGCACATCACTGGCCAGGATCGTCCCCTGGCCGCCAACCCCGCTCAATAGAAAGTTCAGAATATCCTTGGACATCTTGTTCCCTCTCAATTCACCGGCGCCATTTGCTCTTCTGGCCGGAAGGTGATCGCATCCCGCGGGCAGATCTGGGCGCAGATCTCGCAGCCCGTGCACATGCTGGCGTCGATCAGCGCCTTGGGCCGCTGGTAGCGCTCGTCCAGCTCTTCGCTCTTGAGGATCGCCGGGCAGCCGATGCGGAAGCACAGGGCGCAGCCGTTGCACTTTTCGTCGATCACATCCAGCGGCACCCAGCGCTTGCGAGCATCGGGCAGCAGGGCGCACGGCTCCACCGTGATCAGCACCGAGGGCTCATCCAGCTTGAGGAACTCTTTGAGCGTTTTTTCGATTTCTTCTACCTCAAAAGCCGGGACAGATTTGACGTGCTTGATCCCCAGGGCGCGCACCAGCGGCTCCAGCTGGATCTCGGTGGTCATCTGCCCCTGCAGCGTGCGTCCATTGACCGGGTTGTCCTGGTGACCGGTCATCCCGGTCACGCGATTATCCATGATCACCGTGACCACCGGACTCTGGTTATACACCGTGTTGACCAGCGCCGGGATGCCGGTATGGAAAAAGGTCGAGTCGCCGATCACCGCCACGAAGCGCTCGGGGCTGCCGCTGCGCGCCGCACCGTGCGCCACGCCAATGCCCGCCCCCATGCAGCCGGTGGTGTGGATCGCCGACAGCGGCGGCACCAGGCCCAGGGTGTAGCAGCCGATGTCGCCGTTGACCGGCACCTTGAGCTTGTGCAGCACGTAGAAGGTGCTTCGGTGCGGGCAGCCAGGGCACAGCACCGGAGGCCGGCTGGGCAGTGGCGCCAGTTCAAACTCCGGCAGGGGCACATGCAGTTCCGCCGGCAGCAGCCCGGCGCGGATGGCGCTCTCGCGCACCACGCGTTGGTCCAGCTCCCCAATCAGGGGAAAAATGCTCTTGCCTTCCACCGAGATGCCCATCAGCTTAACCGCTTCTTCGATAAACGGATCCAGCTCCTCCACCACGATCAACCGCTCCACCTGGCTGGCAAAATGCTCGATCAGCTTCCTGGGAAGCGGCCAGGTCATCCCCAGGTGCAGGATGGAGGCGTCGGGGAAGACCTCTTTTGCATACTGGTACGCCACACCGGCGGTAATGATCCCCAAGGATTTATCCCCCATCTCGATGCGGTTGTAGGGGAAGGTTTCCGCCATTTCAGCAATATCCAGCATGCGCTGCTCGATCACCGGGTGGCGCTTGATGGCATTGCCGGGGACCATGACGTACTTCTCCGGGTTGCGTGGGAACTTGCTCTGCGCCGCGCAGGGCGGCGGGTCCACCCGCTCCCCCAGCTCCACGGCGCTGGTTGAATGGCAGATGCGGGTGGTCATGCGCAGCAGCACCGGGGTATCAAAGCGCTCGCTCAATCCAAAAGCAGCAATCGTCAGGTCCTTGGCTTCCTGGCTGTCGCTGGGCTCAAGGCACGGGACACGGGCAAACTTGGCAAAGGTACGATTATCCTGCTCATTCTGGCTGGAATGCATCTGCGGGTCATCGGCAGTGACGATCACCAGGCCAGCCTCGATGCCGGTCATGGCCACGTACATAAAGGCATCCGCAGCCACGTTCAGGCCAACATGCTTCATGGAGGAAAAGGCGCGCTTGCCAGCGTAAGCCGCGCCAATGGCCACATCGACAGCCACCTTCTCGTTCGGCGCCCACTCGGCGTAGACATTAGGGAAACGGGCAAAGTTTTCCAGAATCTCCGTGCTGGGTGTGCCGGGATAAGCCGAAGCCAGCGCTACCCCTGCCTCCCAGGCGCCGCGTGCCACGGCCTCGTTGCCGGAGAGCATACGAATCATGCAACACCTCCAAACAGAAATGGGAATAGTCCTACCCCCTGATTATATGCGCTCCCGCCCTGCACTTTCCAGTGCCGTTTGTACTGTTTCTTCCCTGATATTTTGGAATAAAAAGGGAGATTTTGCAGAAAAACCACGGCAAAATCTCCCCCAAGAAGACAGTCCGAACCGGATCAGATGGCGCCCAGATCCGCCTCGAAGGCTTTGATCAGATCGGCGCCCCAGTTGTCCAATGCTTCCAGGCGCCCGATGAAGAAGCGCAGCACCGGCGGCTCCTGCGTAAAGCGCAGGCCTTTCACCAGGTCCTTATGATTGTAGAGCCAGGCGATGCGGTCCGTAGCATATTCGATCTGCGACATGGTGTAGGTGCGCCGCGGCACCGCCAGGCGCGCCAGCTCCATATCCGATGCTACCTCATTGCCGTTAGCATCCCTGTCCATGGAAATGGTGCCGCGCTCCATCGAGCGCACCCCGGACACCAGGTAAATCGCCGCCGCCAGCGCGCCCGCCGGGTACTGCAGCGATGGGATGTGCGGCAGGAAGAGCTTGGCATCCACGTGGCAGGCCAGGCCGCCTGCCGGGGTGACTACCGGCACGCCTCGCTCGCCCAGGCGGCGCACAAAGTACTCGACAAACTCGGCGCCGCTGGAGGCGGTGTTTTCATCGCACATCTCGCGCACGCCCACCGCCATGGCTTCCACCTCCTTGGTAGACATGCCGCCGTAGGTGGTAAAACCCTCGTACACCGGCAGCCAGGGCAGGATGCGGTCGTAGACCTCGCGCTGGTTGGTGGCGATCATCCCGCCGCGCACCGCCGTGCTCTTGCGCCCGGACAGGTAGAGGATATCAACCAGGCTCATCATTTCCTGGTAAATCTCTTTGATCGAAGCCTTGGCAAATTCCGGCTCGCGCTGCTTGACCAGGAAGGCATTTTCGGAGATCAGGCTGCCGTCAAAAACCAATGGAATGTGGTTTGCCTCAGCGATCTTCTTCACATCCCGCAGGTTTTGGATGGAGAACGGCTGGCCGCCGATCAGGTTGGTGGTGGCTTCCATGCGAATGTAAGCCACATTTTCTGCCCCATGTTCGGCGATCGCTGCCTGCAGCTTTCCCAGGTCCATATCGCCTTTGAAGCGGTTGGTGCTCTGGGTGTTGAAGGCCTCGTCCCCGCATAATTCCAGCACCTTGCCGCCTTGCAGCTCCACGTGCGCCTTACTGGTGGTAAAGTGGTAGTTCATGATCACCACCATACCCGGCTTGACAAACGTCTTGGCCAGCAGGTGCTCGGCTGCGCGTCCCTGGTGTACCGGCATCACATATTGGAAACCCAGCACTTCCTGTACGGTGTCCGCCAGGCGGTAGAAGCTCTCCGAGCCGGCATAGGCGTCATCCGCCTGCATCATAGCTGCCAGCTGGTTGTCGCTCATGGCATTGGTGCCGCTGTCGGTGAGCATATCCAGGAATACATCCCGGCTGCGCAGGGAGAAGGTGTTGTATCCTGCCTGCTCCAGGGCTTTCAGGCGTCCCTGTGCGGTTTGCAGGTAGGTTTTTTGCACAATTTTTACCTTGTGCATTTCGACCGGGATGGTCTTTCCGTTGGTAAGTTTGATCTGCATGTTCGGCTCCTTTGGCTAAGTATTTCCTGGCGCGCCAGGGTATTCTCTGGATAAACCTGCATCTTGTAAAGTTATAAAAATATCCCGGCCAGCTTTCAGGCCGGGATATGTGATGCAGGCATTAAGTTGTGATTAAGATTTAATTAAGCGGGGATTTTACTCACAATCATAACCTGTGTCAAGATTTTGACAAAAGTTTCTCCTATCCGAACCAGATAAAATCCATTATCATTCACATGTTGAAATGATCAGGAGCTGCCCAGTAGGAAAATATCTTCTATACGGCCTGGGGTTATTTGCATTTCTCCTGGCTGTCCTGGCCATCTTCATCCCTCAGCCTACCACTCCCTGGCTGCTGCGGCTGGCATTGGTTGCAGCTGCGGGAATGGCTTTACTGTGGCTGATGTGGAAAATTCACCGCACTCAGCAGCAGCTTCAAAAATCGGAGGAACTGGCCCTCGCTCAACACCAGGCCAATCTTGATATTGCCGGGCAGGTTGAACGCTACCACTCCATCTTTTCTGCCGCGCCGATTGGCATCTACCACACCTCAAAAACCGGCAAGATATTGGAGGCTAACCCGGCTTTGCTGGAAATGCTGGGTTACTCCACCCTGGATGAACTGAACCAGAGTAGTGTGTATGACTTCTTCGTCCACCCTCAGGACCGGGAAAAGGAGCTCCGCCTGCTGGAGCAGCAGGGTGTCCTGTATAACTATGAGTTACAGCTCTTGCGCAGTGACCGGCAGCCGATCTGGGTTAGCGATAATATCCGGGCAATAGAAAAACACGGCAGTGAGGAAGTGTATTATGCCGGAAGCCTGCTGGATATCACCCCTCGCAAGCTGGCGGAACAGCGGCTGCAGGAGTTATACGATCAATTGGAGGAGAGGGTCTTAAAGCGCACCGAGGAACTGCGCCGCGCCCTGCAGCGCCTGGATGCCCTGCGCCAGACCAACCTGGAATTGGCCAGCGACCTGAACCTGGATACACTGCTGGAGGCGATAGTTTTCCGCGCCATCGACCTGGTTGGCGCTACTGCTAGCTCGTTGTACTTGTACCGCCCGGAGGGGAATTTCCTGGAGTTGACGGTCAGCCAGGGCAGCAATCCTCTGCCGGTAGGCTCGATTCTGCATTATGGGGAAGGGCTGTCCGGAAAAGTGTGGGAGACACGTCTGCCAATGATCATCCCAGACTATTCCACCTGGAAAGACCGGGCACGGCAGTTCGACTCGTTTGCCGCGCGCAGCGTGGTCAGCGTTCCCATCTTATGGGGCGAGAATTTGCTGGGTGTGATCAACCTTTCATCCTCACAGCCCGACCAATTTACCAAAGATACTGCGGACCTGCTGACCATGTTCGCCAGCCAGGCAGCTGTAGCGCTGCAGAATGCCCATTTGTATACCGAGACGCGCAGATCCCAGGAACGGCTGGATTTCCTGGCGCACCACGATCCCCTCACCGGGCTGCCAAACCGGATTATGTTTAGCAAGCTGCTCGAAGGCGCCTTTGAGCTGGGCCGGCAGCAGCCGGGCTACCACTTTGCCCTGCTGTATATCGACCTGGACCATTTCAAGGATATCAACGACACCCTGGGACATCCAACCGGCGACCAGCTGTTGGTGGCGGCTGCCAGGCGCTTCGAGCACTGCCTGCGCGACTGCGATGCAATCGCCCGCATGGGAGGGGACGAGTTTGCCATCCTGGTGTGTGAAGTACAGGATGAAGCCATGGTGCATGCCATTGCCCACCGCCTGCAGGCCGAATTTTCCACCCGTTTTTCCATCCACGACCGTCGGGTACAGGTAAGCCTGAGCATGGGGATCTCTCTCAGCAGCCCTGCTTATACGCATCCAGATGAGATGGTACGCGATGCAGATATCGCCTTGTACCAGGCCAAGGAGCAGGGCCGTGCCCGGCATGTGGTTTTTGAAAGGGAACCAGATGCAAGATAAAACTACCAGCCCAATTAATCGAACGCTGGCTTCTCTGAACCAGTCGGTGCTGCTGGTTTCATTCCCCTTCTTCATCCTGGGTCTGCTGCTGCCGGTTTATGGGAAGGCTATTGGCGCCGATGTGGTCGAGATCGGCCTGTTCTTCTCTGCCTTCTCACTGATGACGGTGCTGCTGCGCCCTGTGGTGGGCTGGGCGCTGGACCGGCTTGGCCGCCGGCCGTTCATCCTGGCCGGCCTGGGCGGTTATGCCCTGACCATGCTGAGTTTCGCCTTTATTGACCAGGTATGGGGGGTAATTGCTGCACGCATTATCCAGGGCATCTCGTCCTCGTTTTTCTGGTTGGCGGTGACCGCCATGACCGCCGACCTGGCGCCCAGCTCAGAGCGCGGGCGTTCCTTTGGCAGCATCACCGAGTCCTCCAGCCGTGGTTCAATCATCGGCGCATTTGTTGGCTTTACCCTGCTCAATGTCCCATTCACCCTGGAATTGGGCTCGTACAGGCTGAGCAGCTGGAGCCTGCTCTTCATTGTGTACGGTTCAGTCAGCCTGGCCGCCATGCTGATGGCGCTGCGCCGCCTTCCTGAGACACATCCCGCAGTGACCACCAGGAAGCAGCAGCCCCTGGTCTGGTCGCGGGCCTGGCTGCTTCTACTGCTGGTGACCCTGGTGACGGGCGCCTCATGGGCAATGGTCTCCCCCATCATGATCATCTTCCTTCAGGATAAGCTGCAGGTCGGACTGGATACGCTCTCCTGGGCATTCCTGCCCTCCGGCCTGGTGTGGGCATTGCTGCCCTCTCGCCTGGGACGCCTGGCTGACCGTTTCGGCCGCAAGCCGCTGATGGTGCTGGGACTGGTAGCGGCCTCGGCCAGTTCCTTCCTGGTCCCTTACCTGGGGGGCGTGGTAGCCCTTGCGTTAGTGTGGGCTTTCCAGGCGCTGTGCTACGCCGCCGGGGATCCAGCTGAGCAGGCTTTGGTGTCCGACCTGACCCACTCCGACCAGCGCGGCCGGGCTTACGGGTTGTACGTGATGTGCGCTGATCTGGGAGCAACCATCGGTCCCCTTGGCGGAGCATACCTGTACCAACAAATCGGCGTTCGGGCCCCGTTCTTCGCCAACGCTGCCCTGCTGATCGCCTGCGCCCTGGTGCTGGCCCTGTTCTTGAAAGAGCCAGCCCGTCCATTCTTGGCACCCATTGGAGGTACAGCATGATTGAGATCCTGGTCCCGGTGCTGGTGTTTCTAATTGGATCGGCTGTCCTATTCTTCATCTCCCGCCCCTCCCTGCGCCAGCCTCATTCCCATGGTTATTACCGCTTCCTGGCCTGGGAGCCGATCCTGGCCCTGGTAGCGGTCAACCTGTGGAACTGGTTTGCACAGCCCGCCTCCTGGCACCAAATCATCTCCTGGCTTCTGCTGAGTATTTCGCTCTTTCTAGTGGTGCACGGTGTTTACCTGCTGCGCAGCATGGGCAAGCCGGACAGCCAGCGTCAGGACGCCGAGCTGCTTGCCTTCGAGAAGACCACCCGCCTGGTGACTCGCGGCGCATACCGCTACATCCGTCACCCCTTGTACAGTTCGCTGCTGTTTCTCGCCTGGGGGGTGGCTTTCAAGGAAATTACCATCCTGAACCTCTTCCTGGCGGCAGACGCTACTTACTTTCTGGTGGCCACAGCCCGCGCCGAGGAGATAGAAAACGTGCGCTTTTTTGGCCCAGCTTATCGCGAGTACATGCAGCAGACAAAAATGTTCATCCCCTACCTGTTTTAAGCCTGGTATATAACGGCTTTATCCCTGCTGGCACAGCATGAGATAATGATATAATCCACACCAAACAAATTTCATTTATAACAAACCCTATCTGGCACCGCGCTTTGATCCACAAGAGTCTGGGATAAAAAGAACGCTGTCGACAAAGAGGTCCTATGAAAGCATTTGCCCGCCTGCTCACGTACTACAAGCCTTATCGTGCCCGGCTGATCTTCTCACAGGTGCTGCTCTTGATCTCTGCAACCTGTTCCATGGGCGCCGCCTCGCTCACCGGACGCCTGATCAATGCAGGGATCATTGCCGGCGATGGTGAGGTGCTGATCGAGACCGGCATGTGGATGCTGGTCCTGGCCGCCTGCGCTGGCATCTGCATGGCCGGCACCGCCTACCTGGCAGTCTACTTCTCCCAGGGTACCGCCTGGGCGCTGCGCACCCATATCTACAAAAAAATCCAGACCTACTCTTTTGCAAACTTTGATCACTTGCGCACCGGCAACCTGCTGGTGCGCTTGAGCGCCGACATTCAAAATGTCAATTTCGCCATAATGTATGCGGTGATGCTGCTGCTGTTCGGCCCGTTTATGCTGGTGGTGTCTTTCGTGCTCTCCATCCTGTTCACCCCACAGCTGGTCTGGCTGATGGTGATCACCACGATCGTGATATTGGTGCTGATGTGGTTCATTGTACCCCGCTTGTTCCGCAACTTCATCCTGCGCCAGAAACGCCTGGACGAAGTCAATAATACTATGCAGGAAAACCTGGCCGGCATGCGCGTGGTCAAGGCTTTTGTTCGTGAGGATCTCGAAATTGCTAAGTTCCGCAAGCGCGCCGAGGCCATGCGCCTCCCGGCGTTCCAGGCGGCGTTCATCATCATGCTGCTTAACCCGCTGCTGCAAATGGTCGGCGCGGCGGCGCGGGCGGTCGCCATCTGGATCGGAGGCGAACAGGTCCTGGCCAGCGCCGGCCTCCAGGTTGGCACGTTGATCACCTTCACCCAGTACCTGGCGCAGGTGGTCACCCCGCTGGCCTTGATGGCCATCCTGGTGCCGTTCATCCTACGCGGGGAGAACTCCGCTCAGCGCCTGTTCGAGATCTACGATGCCGAGCCCCTGGTCAAAGACAAAGAGAACGCGCAGAAGCTGGATCCTGAGCAGGTGCGCGGCGAAATTGCCTTTGAAAACGTGACCTTTGCCTTCCGCCGACCGGATGGGGAACTCGACCCGCCCGCCTTGAAAAACATCACCCTGAAGATCAAGCCCGGGCAGCGGGTCGGCTTCCTGGGCGCTACCGGCGCCGGGAAGTCCGCCCTGGTCAACCTGATCCCACGCTTCTATGATGTAGACGAGGGGCGCATCACCATCGATGGGGTGGATGTGCGCGACCTGGAGCAGGAAAACCTGCGCCAGGTGGTGGGGATCGCTTTGCAAGAGGCGGTGCTGTTCCAGGGCGACCTGCGCTTCAATCTGAAGTTTGCCAACCCAGATGTGGATGACGAGGTGATGGAGGCCGGCGCCAAGGCAGCAGACGCCTATGGCTTTGCAACCAACCTGCCCGAAAAATGGGACGCTCCGGTGTCCCGCCGCGGCTACAACTTCTCCGGCGGGCAGCGCCAGCGCCTATCCATGGCCCGCTCGCTGACCGCCCAGCCGCGCATCCTGATCCTGGATGACAGCACCAGCGCCCTGGATGTGGCTACCGAGAGCCGGGTGCAGGGCAATATCCCTGTTCACACCCACGGGGCGACCACCATTTACGTTGCCCAGCGCATCAGCGCCGTGATCGACCTGGATCAGATTTACCTGCTGCAAAACGGCGAGATCGTGGACACCGGAACTCACGAGGAGCTGCTGAGGCGCAGTCCTCTCTACCATGAAATTTTCGAATCCCAGCTCGGCGCCGGTGTGACGGCTGGGGCGGAGGTGGAAGAATGACCACTACCAGTGCATCCACAACCAAGACCAGCCAGGCGCAGGCCAAATCCCGGGGATATTCCCGGGCAACCACTGCCCCCACGCGCAAAGGCGACTCCAGCCAGGTGCTCCTGCGCCTGATCGGCTACATGATCGACCGGGAAAACCGGTTACGCCTGGTCGTGGCCACCCTGGCGCTCCTGCTGTCCATCATCGCCCTGATTGCCATTCCCTGGCTGACCGGCAGAGCGATCAACCTGCTCAGCTCCAGCGGAGGCTCATTGAGCCAGCTGCGCAGCCTGATCACCTGGGCGCTGGTCTCCTGTGCGGTTTACTTTTTATTAGGCCTGTATGCCAGCCGCCAGTACTCATACCTGGCGACCCGCGGCCTGTTCAAGCTCCAGAACGACCTGTTCAGCCACATGCAGTCACTCTCGCTGTCTTTCTTCGACCGCCAGCCCCTGGGCCAGCTGGTGAGCCGGGTGACCAACGACGCCGAGACAGTGGCCCAATTCTATGAAAATGCTGTGTCTCAGATCATCCAGTCGCTGCTGCAGATCCTGCTCATCCTGGGTGTGATGTTGATCACCGACTGGAGGCTCACCATCGCTGCCCTGTTGGTCGTTCCAGTGCTGTTGTATGTCACCTCTACCGTCGAGCGGGTCTCCTCGCCTGCCTTTGCCAGGCTGCAGGAGGAATTGGGCAATATGTCCGGTTTCCAGGAGGAGACCATAACCGGCAATAAAGTGATCATCAGCTGCCGCCGCCAGGATTGGGCTGGCGAGCAGAATGAGAAGCTGGCAGACGGGGTTTTCGATGTCGCCAGCAAGGCCTACTTCGCCGCCCTGCTGCAGTTTCCGGTGACCAGTGTGCTGATCCTGGTGCAGACGGTGATCGTGCTCATTTTTGGTGGTTTCCTGGTCATTGATGGCCAGACCGACCTGGGCACCGTCACCGCCTTTGTCGCCTATTCTGCCATGCTGGGCACCCCGCTCTCCGACCTGTCCAACATACTCAGCACTGCCCTGGCCGCGGTTGCCGGTGGGAGGCGGGTATTCGAGGTGATCGATGAGCAGCCAACCGTGGTGGATACCCCCAGCGCCCAAGACTACCAATTCCAGGGTGGGCACGTGGAGTTCAAGAACGTGGATTTCAGCTATGTCAAAGGGCGCAAGATCCTCAAGCACAACACCTTTGAAGCGCTCCCTGGGCAGAAGATCGGCATCTGCGGCCCAACCGGCGCCGGGAAATCCACCATCATCAACATCCTCACCCGCTATTACGACATCGACGGCGGCATGATCCTGATCGACGGGCAGGACATCAGCAAGCTTACCCAGGTCAGCCTGCGCCAGCAGATTGGCGTGGTGCTGCAGGAGGCTTTTCTCTTCACCGATACGGTGATGAACAATCTGAAATACGCCCGTCCCGACGCAACCGACGAGGAGTGCATCCAGGCCGCCCAGCAGGCCAATGCCCACGAGTTTATCACCCGCCTGCAAAAGGGCTACCAGACGATGATGACCGAGCGCGGCGCCAACCTGAGCCAGGGACAGCGCCAGATGCTCACCATTGCCCGTGCTATGGTGGCTAACCCGCGCCTGCTGGTTCTGGACGAGGCTACCAGCAACGTGGATACGCGCACCGAAAAGCTGATCCAGCAGGGGCTGCAGCGCCTGATAGCCGGGCGCACCAGCTTTGTCATTGCCCACCGGTTGAGCACCATTCGCGATTCTGCCCGCATCCTGGTGGTCAACGGCGGCGAGATTGTGGAGTCAGGTCCCCATGATGAGCTAATGGCGGCTAAGGGCTTTTACTATGCGCTGTATATGAGCCAGTTCAAGGGCAAGCTGCCCGGCGGGCAGGCCGCGGCAAGCGCCGATTTTATCAGTACTTAGCGCCAGGCAGGAGAGGCACTTGCAAACGAAGGATGCAAACCAACCTATCAAACCCGCTCTTCCCCACCTGAAAATCCACAGCGGGTTGCGCGCCGGCTGCGATTGCGATGATCACTGCCAGAAGTGTGGGCTGTGGGGAAAATACTGGTGCGAGGCCGACTGCACCCGCGGCGGCGCATAAATGACACCGCCCCGTTATACCGCGAGGGGCGTCGGAGTGAACACCTTTAGCCCAGGTCCAGTACGCTGTCCAGGCCGCGGCGTAGCCCGGTAAAGGTATGCACCTGGCGAATGGCCAGCAGCGCCCCGCCCACGTAAGGCTCAGCGCTGCTGCCCGCGTCATGGCGCAGGGTGAGTTGCTGCCCGGGCAAGCCAAAGATAATCTCCACTGAAATAGTATACCCGGGGAGGCGGATGGAGTGCACCTGCGAGCCATTGAGACGCGCCCCTCGCGTCTCAACCGGACCCTGTGTCTGCTCAAGCGGCACGGTCAGCTCCGCATGGCGAATCTTTGACAGGCGGGCAGCCAGTTCGCGCGCAGTCCCACTGGGCGCATCCCGTTTGTCGGCGTGGGCATAGTCAATGATTTCCCATTGGGGCAGGTGCCGGGCTGCCATCTCGGCAAACTTTTGCAACAGAACCACGGTGAGGGCAAAATTGCCGACCGCCAGCAGGCCGCGCTGCTGCCGATCAGCCTCCTGTGCCAATTCAGCGTAATCGGCGTCGGTCAATCCTGAGGTGCCGATTACCACCTGGCTGCCGTGCTGCAGCGCCGCCAGGCAGTTTCCCCTGGCCGCATCTGGTTTTGTGTAGTCAAAGAAAACATCGCAGGGTTGGGACAGCGCCTCCTCAGCCGTGGAAAAAACAGGGCAAGCCAGGCGCGGCTCGTCTAAAATCTCGCCCAAAACGCTTCCTGCATAGGTGCGAGACACCGCCGCTGTTAGCTCAATATCCTCCGTTTGGGCAATCCCCCGGGCGAGCGCCGAGCCCGCCCAGCCGGTTGCCCCCGCCAGGCACACACGAATAACCATGTCTCCTCCAATTTTAATCAAAAAGACGCCCGGGTGGGCGTCTCTCTCTGGCTCCTCGACCAGGACTCGAACCTGGAACCTAGCGGTTAACAGCCGCCCGCTCTGCCGAATTGAGCTATCGAGGAATTTAGCGCCCCGGATTATAGTCGCAAGGGGTGATCGTGTCAAGGCGTCGGCACCTCTTTTTTGAACCAATTTTCAGTGAGATTCCCGTCTGCATCCCGCCTTGCTTGACATCCTAAGGATCGGGTGTAAGATTTATCCAACTTACCCACAAAAAATATAGGATTTCACCCATGGAAGCTCTCTTGTGCAGCGCCCCCCAGATCTTGATGGAAGGCTCGGTCTACGAGCGGCTGCGCCGCCATCCCGAGATAATCTTCGATCCCTTCATCGCTCATGCCGGGCTGGTTTATCCCCCGGTGGGATCTGCCCTGCTTGAGGAAGTGCATCGCGAGTACTGGGAAGTGGGTCAGCGCTACCGTCTGCCGATGATCGCCCTGACCGACACCTGGCGCGCCAGCCAGGAGCGCGTCGAGCGCTCGGGTTTTGCCAGGTTCCCGGTAAACGAGGACAATGTCCGCTTCTTGACCGGGCTGCGCAGCCGCTTTATGGACAACCGACCACCCCACCCTAGCCCCGTGTTGATCGCCGGGCAGATCGGCCCATACGGCGACGCCTACCGCCCCCTGGAAGCACCTGGCCGCCAGCAAGCAGAACGGTTGCACGCATGGCAGGTCGAGGCGCTGGCTGGCAGCGGCGTGGACCTGCTAGCCGCTTGCACCTTGCCCGCTTTTCCCGAAGCACAGGCCATCGCCGGTTTGTTCTCCCGCACAGGCCTGCCTTACTTTCTGAGCTTTGTCATCCGCCCACAGGGGACGCTGCTGGACGGCACCCTATTGTACCAGGCCATCGAAACCATCGACCAGCAGGCCGTTTTTCCGCCCTTTGGCTACTCCATCAACTGCGTCCACCCAGGCGCGATGCTGGAAGGACTGCGCAACCTGGAGGCAGCCCGTCCTGGCTTGAGCCGGCGCATCGCCGGATTCCAGGCCAACACCTCCCCCAGGAGTCCGGAAGAGTTGGACGGGCTGGTCGAGTTGGAGAGTGAGGCCCCCGCGACGCTGGCTGCCCAGATGCTCCAGGTGCAGCAGCAGTATGGCGTGCGTATCCTGGGCGGCTGCTGCGGCTGCGGGACGCAGCACATCGAGCACCTGGCCCGCTGTATGACCTCCGGCTGCAAACCGCGGGATGAGTAGACGCCTGGATCTCATTCAGCATGACAGTTCACTTCCCTATCCGCCTCAAGATCTTGCGGCTTTTCCCGATAATTGGTTTGACTGATCATTGCCGGAAAAGGTATAATCTCAATACTTTATTCAGCCTCTTTCCATCCCACCTGACCTTTGAGGCTTGCCCATGCCGCTGAAAGGCGATTTACGCGATTTCTCAACCTCACAGCTGCTCAATTTGATCAGCGTGGCCCGCAAAACAGGGACGCTGATCGTTGAGTCCCATTCTGACAGCTACCTGGTCTGCTTCCGAGAGGGAAAACTGGCTTATGCCCAGGCAGGCAGGTCAGATAACGGGCTGGCGGCTGTGCTGGCGCAGGCCAAGAAGATCACGCCTGCCCAATACAAGACGCTTCACGAAAAAGCTGCCGGGATGAGTGATAAAGAGCTGGGGCTGCTGTTGATCAACGCCAATTACATCACCCAGCAGGATATCCTCACCAGCCTGCAGAACTACTTCATCAGCATCATCCACAAGTTGTTTGACCTGCCAGAAGGCGCCTTCCGTTTTGAGGGGGGGCTGCAGCCGCCGGAAAGCAAAATCACCCTGCGCATCAACCTGGAAAATCTGATTATCGAAGGCACGCGCCGCCAGCGCGAGCTGGAGCACCTGCAGGATGAGCTGCCCAGCCTGGACGTGGCCCTGAAATTTAGTGAGCGCCCGGGCGCAAATATTCAAGAGCTGCACTTGAGCCAGGATGAGTGGCGGGTGGTGCGCTTTGTCAGCCCGAAGAACACCCTGCGCCAGATCGCTGCTGCGGCGGGGCTGAACGAACTGCAGCTGCGGCGCATCGTCTTCAGCCTGCTGCAAGCCGGGGTGGTCGAGATCATCCGCCTGCCGGCGTCCGGATCACAGGGCAGCGGCTCTATGCCAGCCGATTCACCTGAGCCAGCCCAAAAGGCCGCCAGGAATCCGGCCGAGCAGCGCTCGCTGATCAACCGCCTGATCAACCGTATCCGCTCACTGTAGCACCAGGAGACTGCCAGGACCATGGCCAATCCGAAACACCCCCTGCCTCGAGATCCGAAGGGCGAAACTCCAAAACACAGCCCTGAGCCTGTCCAAGGACAGAAGAGCGCGGTACAAACCGTCAAAATGGTGGTCACCGGGCCGTTTAATGCCGGGAAGACCGAATTTATCCGCTCGGTGAGTGAGATCGATGTGGTCTCCACGGAACGCAAGATTTCTTCCTCCACCGAGCGATCCGCAGTCACCAAGGAGTCGACCACCGTGGCCATGGACTTCGGACGTATCACAGTAGACGATGACCTGGTGCTCTATCTGTTCGGCACACCTGGCCAGAAACGCTTCGAATTCATGTGGGAGATCCTTTCCGAAGGCATGTTGGGCTTTATTGTGATGGTCGACAGCACGCGCCCCGAGACTTTCCGCGAGGCGCGCAGCATCCTGGAGACATTCCGCGCTTACGCCCCCACACCCTACGTGGTGGCAGCCAACAAACAGGACATGCCCGATGCCTGGGAAATTGAGGATATGCGCATCGCCCTACGCCTGGATGACCAGGTAAAGATGATGCCATGCTCTGCCACCAACAAAGAGACGGTTAAGAATGTCCTTTTGGAGCTGCTGTACTCCATCCTGGCAGAAATGGAAGAGAGCGGGGACTAGTGTCTTCGATCACCACGGACCAGGGGATCTTGCACTATGAAGTGTTCGGCCGCGGCCGTCCGGTGATCCTGCTGCACGGCTGGCTCGGTTCGTGGGGGCTGTGGCAGGAGACGATGACCGACCTGGGCCGCTATTACCGCACCTATGCCCTGGATTTCTGGGGTTTTGGTGAATCGGGGCGCAAACGCGATACCTACGTTGTCCAGGATTTTGTCAGCCTGGTGGACCAGTTCATGGAGGCGCTGGGGATTGCTCAGGCGCCGTTGGTGGGGCACTCTATGGGCGGCACAGTCAGCCTGTCTGTAGCAATCCAGCACCCGGAACGGGTGCGCAAGGTGGTGGTGATTGGCTCGCCGATCACCGGGTCGTCGCTTTCCCTGCTGCTCAAGCTGTTTGGCGTGCACCCTATTGCCTGGGTGGTCTACCACAACCTGTGGGGTCTGAAGCTCGGCTTCCGCATCCTGGCCCCCTGGTACTCGCGCGACCCGCGCTGGGCAGCCATGATGAACCGCGATCTGGAGCGCACCACCCTGGAGTCTTTCCTGATGAGTATTGCCTCGCTGCGCCTGACCGACCTGCGCCCGCTGCTGAACCAGGTGCATGTGCCAGTGATGGGCATGTACGGTCATAAGGACGTGGTGGTGGACCCCAACCAGTGGCAGCCCATCCAGGCAGGCATCCCGGGGGCGCGCATCGAGCGCTTCCCCGATTCGGGGCACTTCATCATGCTGGATGAACCAGAGCGCTTCCGGGGGGTGCTCAAAAATTTTCTCGATCAGGATTAGCCAGACGCCATGCTTAAAATTATCCTACAGGACCCACGCAGCCTGCGCCCATTCAACGAGCGGGCGCGCGACCTGAGGGTGATGAATAAGCCGCTGTGGCTGGCGCAGCGTGATGTGCTGGCGCCATACACCACCCGCGAGTTGGAGCTGCCGGCTGGCGCTCCGCTGCCCGAGGTACAGGAAGAGTGCCTGGTCTATCGTGACAACCTGTATTTTGACGACGCCTACATGCAGGCCTTCCTGGATGCCGCACGGCGCAGCTCCCACCCCAGTCAGGCGGCTTTTGCCGCCGACGACCCGCCCTTTCGCGAACATGCCCTGCCCCTCTCCACCTCCTACACCCAACAGGGAGATATTTACCTGGCCGAGCTGTGGTACTTCCCGCACGGCACCGGTGAAGCATCCCACCCCCTGGTCATCCCGCTCAATTCGATCGAGGCAGGTTACTACCACGTGCCCACCTACATGGCATATGAGCAGGGTGACCTGGTCTTCCAGGTACCGCTGCGCAGCATGCTGGCAATTGACACCTGGGTGCATATCTTCATCGCCGACGTGGTCTACGGTTTGTTCAGCCGCGGGGCACGCTTCGAGGACAGGCTGAAAACCGATCCATTTTTCAAGCTGCGCGTGCTCGCCCGGGCAATGTATGAGGGCAGGCAGGTACTGGAATGCTCGGAGCTGGTCAAGATCGGCCGCAACTGCGTGATCGACCCGCATGCCGTGATCCACGGGCCAACAACTATCGGTAACAATGTAACCATCAACGCCGGTGCGGTCATCGAAAACTGCGTCATCGGCGACAACGTCAATGTCTCCCAGGGCTGCCAGCTGATGCTCTCCGTGGTCGGCGATGGCACCTTCCTGCCCTTCCGCGCCTCACTGTTTATGACCACCTTCATGGACAACAGCATGGTAGCCCAAAACACCTGCCTGCAGATGTGTGTGGTGGGGCGCAGCACCTTTATCGGCGCGGGATCAACTTTCACCGATTACAACTTGCTGCCTTCACCCATCCGTGCCCTGGACGGCGAGGGCAATCTGCGCCTCGCCAATCGCCCGGTGCTGGGCGGCTGCGTTGGGCACAACTGCCGTCTGGGCGCCGGGATGATCATCTTCCCGGCCCGTACAATCGAATCCGATGTGGTGATCTTTGCCTCTCAGGAGCGGCGGGTGATTGACCGCGACCTGCGCTTCGAGGACAGCGACCACCAGAAATTGAGCTTTCACCACTTGCATCCCCGCCTGTACCCACGCCCGGGAGAGAAAGTTGAGGAGACATGGTAGAATGGACTGAACGATCCGTTGTACCAGTAAACGCTTTATTGGAGGGAGGCACCCATGGGTAAACCCAGACTGCTCATCGTGGAAGACGACTTCGACATTGCCAACATGCTGCGTATCTATTTCACCGGTCAAAAATATGACGTAGACCTGGCGCCGCGCGGCGGCGATGCCCTGGAGAAAACGCGCCACAACCTGCCGCACCTGATCGTGCTGGATATTATGCTGCCAGATATCGACGGGTTTGAAGTCTGTCGCATCCTGCGCACCAACACGCGCACCAGCCACGTGCCGATCATCTTCTTGACCCAGAAGGATGAGCGTAGTGATAAGCTGCAGGGGCTGGAGTTGGGCGCCGACGATTACATCACCAAGCCTTTTGACATCGACGAGCTCAAGCTGCGCGTGCAGCGAGCCATTGTGCGCGCCGAGCAGCAGAGTCTGACCGATCCTCGCTCTGGATTGCCCGCCGGGCGCCTGATTGAAGACCAGCTGCGGCGCATTATCCGCCTGAAGGACTGGGCCTTGATGGATATCCGCCTGAACCACTTTGAGCCTTTCAAAGAGACCTATGGCTTTGTGGCTGCAGATGACGTAGTACGCTTCACCGCCATGCTGCTGGGAGAGGTCGTGGACGAGCGAGGATCAACCCAGGATTTCATTGGCCACGCCGGCGGCGATAACTTCATTGTCATTACCAGCGAGACGGCCGCCCCAGGTATCACCGCCCGTCTCAAGGAGCGTTTCAGCCAGGAGGTGCTCTCCCACTACAGCTTCATTGACCGCCAGCAGGGTTTTGTGCTCGCCAGTGGTCCAGGAGGCCAGCCGGTAGAGGCGCATCTGATGAGCATGGCAATTGGCGTGGTTTCTCCCTCGCAGCACGATTTTGCCGATATTCGCGAGATCACCGAGCTGGCCGCTGAGGCGCGCCGCCAGCAATCTGCCGGCTCTCCTGCCTGAGCCATGAACATTGTTTCCCTGGGGATCATCCTGGCGCTGGTGGGGGCAGGCGCCGCCGCGCTGATTTTTGTATTGGCGCGCCGATCTGCGCAGCGTCCGTCGGATGTCCCGCTGCCCGCTGCCCGAGATGATCTTGCCACCCTGGCAAGCCACCAGCCTGCTTCTGCTGCCTGGCAGCCCGGCCAGGACTTTCCCCACGAAAGCGAAACTTTCTCCACCTCGCCCGACCAGGCTGTGCTGGTGATCCTTCCCGGCGGGACGGTGGGGCATCTTAACCAGACCGCGCGACAGTGGTTCAATATCCGGCAGACGCCGCCTAACCTGGAGTGGATTGCCCGCCGTCTGCAGCCAGAGGGCAGTTTTCTTGAACTGTGCCTGAAAGAGAGCCGGAGGCGACTGCAGTTAGATGGCGCTTACCTGGACGCATCCTCCTGCCGCATCCCATCCAACGGATCCCCCCCGCCGATGCTGGTCATCCTGCACCGCCTGGAGTGGGGCGAGACGGAGGAACAAATCTATGGGCAACCTGAGATCACAGGCGGTTCCGCCACAACCGCCTTTGAGTTATATGCTTCCTACTGCCAGGTAGCCAGCCTGTCCCTGGATCTGGAACAGGCGCTGGTTGCCATTCTTGAAGGAATCGAACGCTTGCTCCCAGCGGACCTGATCCAGGTCACGGTTTGGGACGCGAACACCCGCTGCCTGGCGCCCTACCGCCTGTTAGGGCTGCCAGGTGAAAAGCGCAGCCTGGAACCCCTGCCCGAGCTGCGCGGTGAAAACCTGGGATATTCAGCAGCGCTGATCCAGGAGCGCATGCCTGTTCGCCTCTCACTGCACAATCCCCTGCAGGAAGATCAACAAGCACGGCGTGGAATGGCTGCAGCAGAGCGGGCAGGGTCGATCTCACCTGCCATCTTCGCCTCCTTCCTGGGGGCGCCGCTGTTAGCCGGCGGACAATTCGTGGGGACCATTGAAGCTGCATCTCGTTCCCCCTCCAGCTTTACTCAGGATGACGAGCGCTTGATCGCCTGGCTGGCTGCGCCAGCCGCCACTGCTGTACAGCGCGCCGAGCACTACCGTACTGCCACGCAGGAGCAGCTGCTGACCAGGCTGGCGGAGTTGTCCGAGGCTGCCCAGGCTGCCAGTGATACCCGCCGGCTGCTTGGCCTGATATTGGAGTATATCCGGCCGCTGGCGCCCGCAGAGATTAACGGTATCTTGCTGTACGATGAACACCGGCAGATGTTGGTTGGCAAGGAACCCTTTGCCGGCATCCCCCTTTACACACTGGAATGGTGTCGTGCCTTCCTGGCACCGGGCAGCCCGGCTGAAGCGATCTGGCTGCAAGGCCAGACGATCGTCTCAAATAATGCTCCTGAAGATCCTGCCTGGCAGGCGCTTGGCCTGCACAACCTGGCGCAAGCTGCCGGTATCCAACAGGCTATCCTGGCGCCGCTGCGCGCCCTGGGAAAACGCCTGGGCTATCTGCTGTTGGCCAAGCCCAAGCGAGGTAACTTTGAGCCGGCTGAAATCCAGCTGCTCGAAGCAGCGGTTGCCCGAGCCAGCGGCCTGGTGCTTCGCCACCAGGAGGAAAAACAGGCACAGTACCAGGCACAGGTCGATCAAGCCCTGCATCACCTGGCCCGCCTGGCCTGGGATCCGGTCAACCGGGATGAAATCCTGGTCACTGCACTAAGGGAGCTGGTCGCTCTGCTGGACGCTTCCTGCGCCGCAGCATTCCTGGTTCAGGGAGGCGCCCGGCTGCAGCCGCACCTGCCCTCGCTGATAGGGTTCGGCTCAAGCCCGGAGACACAGCCAGCCGCTATCCAGACCGATACCCCGGAATACGCCCAAACCGCTGCAGCCACTGGCATCCCCATCCTGGCTGACCTGGGCAGGGAAGATGAAGAAATGGGACAGCCTGCGGTGACAGACCTGCGCCAGGCTCCCCTGCCTTACCGCCACCTGTCCGAAAAATACGGCATCGCCAGCGCCCTCATCCTGCCTATTGGAAACGGCAGCAGCTTTCGGGGGGAAATGCTGCTGGGTTCCCCTCATTCTGGCTATTTTACCCCCAGCGACTTGCAGATCGCCGGGCTGGCTGCGAATTTCTTGAGCGGCGCCCTGGAGCAGGCGCAGCAGCGTGAAAGCGCCGCTCCTTACCTGGGACAGCAGGTATCCCGCACCACCGCCCTGCTGCGCGCCAGCCGCGAGATTGGCCGCTGGATGGAATTCCCAGGGCTGCTGCACAGCCTGCATGACCAGGCGCTGCGTCTAAGCGGAGCTGACTGCGGCACGGTGGTCTTTTTTGATCCACAGACCTCCCGCCCGGGCATGCCGGCTATCTCCGGCTTTCATGGCGACCCTCCAGGAGAACAACTCAGCAGTCTGGAGCTGTCCGCGCTCCCCCAGCCGGATGGTGTGCTCCAGGACGATCCGGATCCCACCCCGCATCCTGGCGTGCATGCCTCCCTGCTTGTCCCCATCAACTTCCAGGATAAACTGGTCGGGCTGATCCACGTTCATGCCATTGCCCGGAGCCGCTTCTCTGGACCCAGCCAGGAGAGCCTCCAGATCCTGGCGCAGCAAGCTGGCGCCGCCTGGGACAATGCACGCCGTTACCAGGAGCTGCAGCAGCGCAGCCAGGTGCTGACTGAGCGCCTGGGAACCCTGGCTCATCTCTTCGAAACCTCCCGCCTGTTGGAGGTGGATCAGCCGCTGGAAGAGTTGTTAGCCGCCATTGCCTCCGCCATCCAGGCTGCCACTCCCTTTGAATCAGTTTTGATCAGTGTCTACCAGGCAGAAAGCAACTCGCTTAAGCGACTGGCGGGGGCGGGCATCCCCACCTCCTTGATGCGTGATCTGCAAGCCGTTGCCCAGCCGTGGCCGGCTGTCCTGGACCTGCTGCAGGCTGAATTTCGCGTCGGACGAGCCTATTTTATACCGGCTGAAAAGCGTCCGGTTGTGCTCCACGATCTGTACCCGGTCAATGTCCTGCCAGCCGCCAGCCTCGAGGCACAGGCCATGGAAAACCAGCAGCAGCCCTGGCATGCAGATGATCTGCTGCTGGTCCCCCTGTTCGACGCGGCCGGCCAGCCCCTGGGGATGGTCAGCGTGGACGCCCCACGCAACCATCTGCGCCCGGAACGCCTGGTGGTCGACGGGCTGGAGATATTCTGCAGCCAGGCGGCCCTGGGCATCGAGCGCTACCAGCAGCGCCTGGCACAGCGCCGCGCTTCCGGCGAGCTGCTGGCCGGTATGCGTCAGCAGCTAGACCTGGCACCCCATGGGGCAGTGCGTGCCGTTCAGGAGCTGGCAGACCTGCCGTCCCAGGCTATTGACCAGCGGGCAGCGCGCCTGGCAGCCGGTTTAGACATCGCAGAGCGCGTCTCACAGCAAAAGACGCGCGACGAGGTGCTGCAGGTCTTTGGTCAAGAGTTGGCTGCACGCATGGGGCTGGGGACAGCGCTGATCGCCGAAGCCTCACCGGGCGGCCCGCGCTTGCTCTTCAGCCTGGGCAGAATCCCCCAGGTGGTCGTCCCGGGCAGCCCTGGTCTCGAAGCTCTATTGGGACAGCGCAATCCGCTACGCCAGATTCTACTTGGCAGTAACGCCACCAGCAGCCGGCCGCTGCTGGTGGCCAATCTCAATGCAGATTCTGAATGGACCAACAGCCCACTGCTTTCCGCCCTGGGAGCTCGCAGCTTTATCTGCCTGCCAATCACCAGCCAGCGCTCTTCCACTGAACCTGGCACATCGACGGCGGACAGACCTGGGGTTGACGCCCCATATCTGGCAGTGTTGTGCGTGAGCCAGGAAGCCCTGCCGCCGTTTATCCCGGAAGATGAGCTGCTGTTCAACCTGTTGGGACGCCAGGTTGGGGTTGTGCTGCACAGCCTGGAGCTGCTGGGAAACAGCCAGCGCCGCCTGCGTGAGGTCAACCTGCTGCTGGACTTCAGCCGGCAGATCAGCGAGCTGGAGCCGGCGGGCATCCTGCGCGCCCTGGTCGAAAGCGCAGCCCGGGCTGTCCCAGCCGTCCAGGCGGCTTTTGCTGCTACCTGGGATCCACTGCGCAACCGTCTGACACCCCGG
The DNA here is from genome assembly GCA_903871905.1 of uncultured Chloroflexota bacterium. Lineage (GTDB taxonomy): Bacteria > Chloroflexota > Anaerolineae > Anaerolineales > UBA4823 > CAIQIV01. The sequence goes on from CAIQIV010000237.1 coordinate 27,446, forward strand.
GTTGCCATTGGGTACGCCAACAACGAGCGCATGCGCAAGCTCAGCTATTCCCTGGGTGAAGGGCTTCCGGGCAAGGTGTTCCAGAGCGCCCAGGCTGTACGCCTGGCCGAGGTTGACTTTGCCAGGCAGTATGACCTGTCAGCTGATAAGCTGCTGCATTACCGGGACGCCACCGGAGGGCGTCTCCCTGTTTCCACCATGGTCCTGCCGATCCAATCCCCAACTCAGGCAGCCTCACCGTTCGGTGTCCTGGTGCTCGACAACCAGAGCCTGGAGAACGCTTTCAGCAACGATGACCAGGCCCTGATCGCTTCTCTGGTCTTGCAAACGGCACTCAGCCTGGAGAACGCCCGGTTGTACCAGTCTTCCGAGCAGCGCTCCCATCAGCTCCAGGCGCTCACCGCTGCAGCCGCCGCTATCACCACCAAGCTGGAGCCGGATGAGCTCATCGCTTCCCTGATGGACCAGCTGCAAGGGGTGCTGCCGTACGACACCGGCATCCTGTGGATCCGCCAGGGTGAACAGATGGTGGTCAGCCAGGCCCGAGGTTTTGAGGACAATGACCAGCGCATTGGGCTGACCGTCTCGATTCAGGACAGCCTGCTCATCGGTGAGATGATCCAGACTCGCCTGCCTATCAGCGTGCTGGATATCCGCAGCGATGAGCGCTTCCCCTCCTGGACCGAATACGACACCGGCCCCCTGGTGCGCCGCCTGTCCTGGTTGGGGGTACCGCTGATCACCGGCGGGCAGGTCACCGGGGTGATCGTGCTGGAAAAAGCCGAGCCTGGTGTTTACACCTCAGACCAGGTGCAGATCGCCATCACCTTCGCCAGTCAGACCGCCACCAGTCTGGAGAATGCCCGGCTGTACTCGGAAAGCCTGCGGCGCACATCGGAGCTGGACCGCCGCTCGCGGCTGCTGACTATCCTCAACCGCCTGTCCGGAGATCTCAGCAGCACCCTGGAGATCTCCCAAATACTGAGCCATGCTACCCGCGAGCTGTATCACCTGATCAATAGCAGCCGGGAGGAGGCAACCCCGCCCTGCTCAGCGGTAAGCGCTTCCCTGTTCGATCTACTGGGCAGCGTTCGCTACCAGGCCGATTACCCTCCCAGCCGCTCGCCTGTGGACACCCTGCTGGATGAAACACCGGTTTTTGAGCGCTTCCACCAGGGCCTGACCATTTATATCAGCGATGACGTGTCCCTGGAAAACGAGCTGGCCCCGGTTGCTGAATTCTTGCAGCGTTACCAGACCTATTCTTTACTCGTGGTCCCCATGACCAGCGGCGCCATGCTGCACGGCCTGCTCATGGTTCATACCTCCCGCATGGTGCACTTTGACCCCCTGGAGATTGAGCTGGCGCGCTCCATCGGCAACCAGACCGCCATCGCTTTCCAGAACGCCCGACTTTTTGCCGAGACACGCAGCCTGACCGACGACCTGGAGCTGCGTGTTCTGGAGCGCACCGGTGAGCTGCGCCAGGAGCGGCAGCGGGCAGAGACCCTGCTGCGCATCATCATGGAACTGTCAGCCAGCCTGGACCTGGACCTGGTGCTTGGAAATACACTGAGCGTGTTAAGCGAGGCAATCGACGCCGAGCAGATCACGGTGCTGCTGGCCCGCCCTGGCGAGCCGTATTTGCACCGCCTGGCCTCCATCGGCCATGCTTTTGTGCCTCCCGAGCAGAATGTCCCCACCCCCTTCGCCCCTGGCGAGGGGCTGGCCGGCTGGATTATCCAGAACCGGCAGGCGGCGTTGATCGATGATATCCATCAGGATGACCGGTGGGTGATTCGCCCGGACAACCCTACCCGCCATCGCAGCGCCATCGGTGTACCCCTGCTGGGTGCGCCAGAAGTCAACGGGGTGATGTTAATCTATCACCCTTCGCCGTCCCACTTCACCGCCGACCACCTTGAGCTGGCCCAGGCAGCAGCCAACCAGGTTGCCGTGGCAGTCAACAACTCCGAGTTATACCGCCAGATCAACCAGCAGGCCGAAAACCTGGCCCAGGTGCTGCGCTATCAGCAGGTGGAAGCCAGCCGCTCGCGTGCTATCCTGGAGGCAGTTGCTGACGGCGTGCTGGTGACGGATGCCCAGCGGCGCATCACCCTGTTCAATGCCTCGGCAGAAAACAACCTGGGGCTGGCGCGGGAAAAGGTGTTGGGCAGGCCGCTCGAGGCTTTTGCCGGTATCTTTGGCAGCGCTGCCCAAACCTGGATGCAGACTATCGCTGCCTGGTCCCAGGATCCCGGATCGTACCAGTCTGGGATCACCTTTGCTGAGCAAATCACTTTGGAAGACGGCCGCGTGCTGTCCGTACACCTGGCCCCAGTCAGCGCCGATGAAGGAACTGGGAGACGTAACGAGTTCCTGGGTACAGTGTCTGTCTTCCGCGATGTCACCCACCAGGTAGCTGTAGACCGCCTCAAATCCGAATTTGTCGCCACTGTCAGCCATGAGCTGCGCACTCCTATGACCTCCATCAAGGGCTATGTGGAGGTCCTGCTGATGGGGGCGGCTGGCGCCCTCAATGACCAACAGGCGCGCTTCCTGGGTATTGTCAAAACCAATACCGAGCGCCTGGCGATCCTGGTCAACGATCTCCTGGACATCTCGCGCATCGAGTCAGGTGGCGTGATGCTCTCTTTCCAGCCGCTCAACCTGCAGACCCTGGTTGAAGATGCGCTGATCAACTTGAAGCGGCGCACGATCGAAGAGGGCCGGCTGTTGATAGTGGAAAAGATCGCCGCCGATGACCTGCCGCGCGTATGGGGCGACCTGGACCGCGTGCGCCAGATCTTCAGCATCCTGTTGGAGAATGCCTATGTCTACAACATCCCTGGCGGCCAGGTGACGGTGACCATGCACCAAGCTGCCGACGAAATCCAGATAGATATCCATGATACGGGCGCCGGCATCCCCTCCCACGAACAGGCGCACGTCTTTGAGCGCTTCTTCCGCGGCGAAGCCCCGCTCATCCTGGGTGTCTCCGGTACTGGCCTGGGCCTGTCCATTGCCCAGAACCTGGTCCAGATGCACAACGGACGCCTCTGGCTGGAAAGCAGCGGTGTCCACGGTGAAGGCTCCACCTTCTCATTTACCCTGCCGATCTACCGGCGGGATGGGCCGGTGCCAGCTGTTGACAGCTTTAAGCACCTGGTCTAACGGCAGTCACTGCCTGCAGATTTATCGGCGTACTGATCATGTGGATCGGTACCTCAGGAACAAGGTTTATGGCCAAGATCGTTATCGCTGAAGACGAACCCGATATCCGCCAGCTGGTACTCTTCACCCTGCAGTTTGCCGGGCACACCGTGATCCCCACAGCCAACGGCGAAGAGGCGCTCAATACCGTGCAAAAAGTCCTGCCGGAGCTGGTACTGCTGGATATTCGCATGCCGCGGCTGTCTGGGTTCGAGGTCTGCCGGGCGATCAAGAGTGACCCGCGCACCCAACATATCCCGGTATTATTTGTATCTGCCAAGGGGCAGGACGCAGACATCCAGATGGGAATGGAGGCCGGGGCAACCGACTACGTCCTGAAACCCTTCTCACCCGATGACCTGATCCAGCGCGTCAAGAACGCGCTGGGAAAGTGACCCCTGGGGAAACCCCAGGTTTTGCAGACTACATACAAACGCTTATGAGTGTTGTTATTGTCCAGGACGAGATCATCCACTACGAGGTGCTGGGGCGCGGCCGCCCGCTGTTCTTTATTCACAGTTGGGTGGGTTCCTGGCGCTACTGGCTGACCTCCATGCAGGCTGCCTCCATATCCTGCCGCGCCTATGCCCTCGACCTGTATGGCTATGGTGAGACCAGCCGCCGCGGCGGATGCAGCCTGCCGGCCCAGGTTGAACTGTTGGAGATGTTCCTGGAAGAGCTTGGCGTGGCACGCGTCGCCCTGGTTGGGCACGGTTTAGGCGCGGCTGTAGCCTTGCAGTTTATCCAGCGCAACTCCGAGCGCGTCGACCGGGCGTTCCTGGTGGGACTGCCTCTCAGCGGAGAGATGATCAGCCCCCGCCTGCAGCAGGATGAGACTGGCGGACTGGTGGAATGGTTGATGGGCCGGGACCCGGCCGATGAGGCGGCGCGCATCGAAGCGCTCAAAGCAGAGCCTGGGGCTCTGGAATCCGCGTTTTCCAGCCCGCGCAGCTATGACGCCCTGACTTCGGTCCAGTCGGCAAACCTGCCGCTGCTGCTGGTGTACGGGCAGGAAGACCCGGCGCTGCAGGTTCCTGCCCCCGAGCTGGCAGGCGAGCTGCCTGAGAACATCCAGCTCCTGGTTCTGGAGGACAGCGGGCACTTCCCCATGCTGGACCAGGAGCCGCGCTTCAACCGCCTGCTGGCAGACTTCCTGGCGCTGCCATCCGGTGCCAGCCCCCGCCAGCTGATGCTCAAGGAAGAGTGGAAGCGGCGGGTCCGGTAACCTTCCTACAGATTAAGCCACCTTTCCCACAATACTGATAGTCTTTCCCAGTAGTTCGTCCTGGGTTTGGACCAAAACCTGTGCTGCCTCATATGTACCAAATCCAATCATCATATCTACAGCGCTGACATTAGATTGTTCAAGATATCCCTGAAGGAGGACAGAGTTGACAGTCTCTGTACGCATCTCGCCGGAGGCTTGAAAATAATTCCCATCCCCTCGCTGCAATTGGGCAGAAGTATCCGGAAACTCCACGATGCCAAACCTTGCAACAAGATCTTCCCCTGCGCGGATGGTGCCGGACCGTTCCACACTGATCTCACCCGCCGGAAGCAAAATTGGGCTGCCGGATTCATCCAACACGAAATTGCCATCAACCGTCACCACTTGATTTTCGCTGTTCATTTGAAACCGGCCATCCCGGGTGTACCGCTCGCCTTCTGGAGTCAATATTCTGAAAAACCCATCCCCCTGGATGGCAAGATCCAATAGCTGGCCGGTCGCGAGCAGCGCGCCAGGGCTAAATTTGGTTCGCATATCTGTCGTTGTCACCCCTAACCCAATACTCCCCACTCGTTGTGTTACAGCAGGCGCCAATGTAGATGTGGATGAATAAACATCTGTTCTCTGGTACTCCTCAATGGTTGTAAAAACCTGTTTAAAACCTGGAGTATCCAGGTTGGCAATATTATGCGCTTTAAGGTTTTGCTTGCGGATCCCGGCAATCATGGCCGACGCAGCAGCATATAAACCCTTGATCAAGGTAATCCTCCACAATACAACGCCTAAGGTTTTATCAACCCAATAGCAATTCATCCTGGCCGCGTCAAAAGACACGGAAGGATCCATCGCCTTGCCAGGCATGCACTTTCTTTATATCAGGCTGTTCGTGGAGGAGGAAGTTGCGGGGCTTGTTGAAATGAATGGAACAGTAAACTACCCCCTGGATTCTCGCTGATTATTCCCAGGGCAATATTCCCCGCCATAAGTTGGACTGGATGAAACTCATGATCGGTATCTGGATGTTCAATGTGGCTGGCCTTTTCCGTATCCATCGGGCTAAAACCTGGAGCCAAAAGACCTGGTGGATGGGGAGCCATCATCCCCAATAAAAACAGGCAGCAAAATCCTATGAGAGTGAGACAGCTGAGTGAAAATCCGGGGCGTAAAATGGGATTCATCCAGAATAAAATCCTGATGATTTTTATAACGCACATCTGGATTAAGGTCAATATAAAGTACATAAAAATCCCCGCTTTTTAAAAAATCGATGTCAAAGACTATCAAAAAACTTATTCCGCTTATTCTCCAGACGGCATCCACTGCAGTGCCAGGCAAATCGCCTTACAGGTATTACCCTGGACACGGAATATCTCCCCTGGCCCGCCACCGGGCACCCAGGCAATCGTTTCCCCGGTGCACACCAGAGGCCAGGCAGCGCGGGCCCGCTGAGGCAGCTTGCAATTGATCATATAATCTGAGACCTTGATCGACCCGCTTGCCATCCCCAGGGGCTGGAAACGGTCGCCGGGACGGCGTGGGCGTAAAACCAGCGGCAGATCCACCACAGCCAGGTCCAGCCAGGCCCGGTAGGGATCAGCGTTAGACCGGATCGCCAGGCGTTGTGCTTCGTTTTCCAGAACAACGATCTCTGCCGATAGCCGCCAGCCGGCGCTTAGATCCACCTCCCCAGGAATTTCCAGCCGCAGGTGACTCGCCAGTGCCATCTGCGGCCATTCTCCAGCGGGCGGCGGTTCCCCACCCTTAACCAGGAACACTCTTCCTGGCTCAAAAACCAATGCTAACCCCGCTGCCAGGTCGATCCGGCCATAACGCCGCGGTTCCTCCAACGCCTGAAGCGCCCGATCCACCACAGCATAATCGATATCGCGCAGCCCGGGATGCAACTGGCCAAACGCCCGGCGCAGCACATGACGCTGCACGCCCAGCGGCCATGCCGCCAGGCGGGTGGGATCAATCTGCAGCCAGCCAGACCCCTCCCGCACCCGGAAATCATCCCAGCCCTGGTCAATTAACTGGCCCAGGGACCGATAATCCTCCCGCAGGATATCAGCTGTCTGCCACAACCGCTTCCCCAGGTTGGGCTGGTACGTTTCCAGGTAAGGGATCAGCTCGTGGCGCAGCCGGTTGCGGAAGAAGCGCACATCCAGATTGCTGGCATCCAGGTTCGGAACCAGGCTGTGCTGCTTGATGTACTCCAACACCTGCGTGCGCCACACGCCCAACAGTGGGCGAACCAGGGGAATCTCCGCGCTCCACGAGTTTGGCAGGCTGCGGAAGGCCATCCCGCCCAACCCGGCCAGCCCGGCGCCGCGCAGCAAGTGCATCAGCACCGTTTCCACCTGGTCATCCGCGTTATGCGCGGTAACCACCGCCTGTGCACCGCACCGACCGGCCTGGCGGAAGAGAAATTCATAGCGCTGCAGCCGGGCAGCCTCCTCCAGGGACAGCCGCTGGTTTTCAGCAAAAGCCCTGACATCTGCCCGCTCCAGGTGAAATGGCACGCCCAGGCGGTCTGCAAAATCCGCTACCAGCTGTGCCTCCTCATCCGCTTCCGGGCGCAGAGCATGGTTCAGGTGGGCGATGACCATGGGGGAACCCAGCGCATGCAGCGCGTGCGCCAGGCACAGGCTGTCTGGCCCGCCTGACACCCCCACCAACAGTAATTGATCCGCTTTAATACCGCACTTTCGGTGTAGTGTGACATCAAGTTCTGAGAGCATAGGTCGATACCAAAGGTATATTATTTTCCAAACTTCTCCCCAAGCCGATAAGGGGAGCCTGTGAAAACGATTATAATTGACAAAGAGGGCGCATGGCTGAAAAAGTCCTTGTCGTGGATGATGATCTGGATACGCTTCGCCTGGTGGGCTTGCTGTTGCAGCGCCAGGGTTATCAAATCCTGGCAGCTAGTAGCGGCACACAGGCGCTGAACATGGCGGCCAGCGAACGCCCTGACATCATTCTGCTCGATGCGATGATGCCTGACATGGATGGGTTTGAGGTAACGCGCCGCATCCGCCAACAGCCGGCCCTGTTCAAAATCCCTATCATCCTGTTTACAGCCCGCTCCCAGACGGAAGACAAAATCCAGGGAATGCAGGCAGGCGCTGACGATTACCTGACCAAGCCTACCCAGCCGCGCGAAATGTTTGCCCATGTCCGGGCGCTGCTGGACCGTGCAGCCCAGGAGAGGGCCGCCAGTGGTCAGCACACCGCTGCATCGAAAACCGGCGCCTACAACCTGGGTGTTCTTTCGGCCCGCGGCGGGTCTGGAGTGTCCACCCTGGCGCTCAACCTGGGAATCTGCCTGCGCCAGCAGTCCGGAGGAAATGTTATTGTGGCAGACTATCGCCCCGGCGCCAGTACCCTGGACCTTGAGCTGGGCGTCTCCCGGCCAGAAGGTCTGAACCACCTGCTTCAACGGCGCACCTCCGAGCCGGATATCCAGGCGGTTCAGAACGAACTGTTCACCCATGCCAGCGGGACGCGCTTCCTGCTGGCTTCAGCCCAGCCTGCCGATGCCAGACTGCTTGCCGCCATAGATGCGTTCAAAGGGATCACCAGCCGCCTGGTTGAACAACCCGGGCTGGTAGTCTTCGATCTGGGCGCTTCGCTTACCCCGTTGGCGCTGCAAACGCTGGAGGTCTGCCATGAGGTCCTGGTTGCGGTAACACCGACCCTTTCGGTCTCAGAACACACCCGGGCGCTGGTTAACGACCTGGGGGCGCGCGGCTTCATTCGCGAGCAGGTCCGTCTGGCAGTGATCCAACGCAGCCCTGGACCCCGGCTGAGCGATACACAGGTACAGGAGCTGGCTGGGGCGCGGGTCGCTGCCAGCTTTCCCTATGCCCCTGAGCTGTTTGCCCAGGCGGTCGAGCACGTCACGCCGGTTGTATTGTTGGAACCGGATGGACCGGTCGCCATGCAGTTCCACTGGCTGGCCGAAGCGATTTTGCTGCGCAAAAGCTGAGAGAAACGGATGCCGCATTTCGACGCTGTGACCCTGATGAACATACGCATTGCTGCTGACATCATTCGTGATAGTCATAATACTGTGATCCTGACTGGCGCAGGGCTCTCTACCCCCTCCGGGATCCCGGACTTCCGCAGCCCTCAAAGCGGGCTGTGGGAAAAGAGCGATCCGACTGAGGTGGCTTCCCTGACATCATTCCGCTATCATCCTGAAAAATTCTACCATTGGATGCGCCCTCTTGCCCAAATTATGGTCCAGGCGCAGCCCAACCAGGCCCATCTCAGTATTGCGCAAATGGAAACCGCCGGTTTTGTGAAAACGGTGATCACCCAAAACATCGACGGGCTGCATCAGCGTGCTGGATCATGCAACGTCCTGGAAGTGCATGGAACGATTGACTTCATGACCTGCGTCCGCTGCTACCAGAAATATAATGCCCAGAGTCACCTGGAAACCTACTTGAATTCAGGCAGTATCCCGCGCTGCACCATCTGCAACGGTATATTGAAGCCCGATATTGTCCTGTTCGGCGAGCAGATGCCTGCCCGGGTTTGGCTGAAGGCTATGGAGGCCTGCAAAACCTGTGATGTCATGCTGGTTGCAGGATCGTCGCTTGAGGTGCTGCCGGTGGCTGGACTGCCCATGCGAGCCCTGGAGAATGGCGCTCACCTGATCCTGGTAAACCGGGCCCGCACCTATATGGATGTGCGCGCGGATGTTGTTTTGAATGAAGACGTGATCGGAATCTTACCGAACATTGTCCAGGAGGTGCTTGGGAATGGTGCATGATCCCGACCACCTGCTGCGCCGGTACCAGTTGCTGCTGCAAATCTCGTCCGATCTGACCTCCACCCTGGACCTGCCCGTACTCTTGAACCGCATCGTCCAGGCAGCTGCCGATCTGACTAACGCCGAAGCAGGCTCGATTTTACTTTACGATGAGGTCAAAAAGCAGCTGCTTTTTGAATCTGCCTCCAACCTGGATGAACCATCGATGCGCGGTCTGGTGGTTCCGGTGGACAGCATTGCCGGGTGGATTGTCAACAACCGCCAGTCTTTAATCATCAATGACACCATGCACGACCCTCGCCACTTTGGCGGCCTGGCGCAGTCTACCCAGGTCACCACCACCTCGCTGATGGGCGTCCCAATGGTCGCCAACACGAAGGTAATTGGGGTATTGGAGACAATCAACAAGCTGGAGGGCCAGTTCAGTCAGGATGACATGGATCTATTGGAAGCGTTGGGATCGCAGGCAGCATTGGCCATTGAAAATGCCCGCTTATTCCAGCAGTCCGACCTGATCAGCGACCTGGTGCACGAACTGCGCACCCCATTGACCTCCCTCAACACTGCTGCCCAGCTGCTGACCAATCCGCGGGTCAACGACGATATGCGCCAGAATATTGTGCGGGTGATCATGAGCGAAACCGGGCGCCTGGCTGATATGGCCTCAGATTTCCTGGATCTGGCGCGGCTGGAATCCGGGCGGGCTCAGTTCCAGACCCAGGTTTTCGAATTTTCACCACTGTTGGAGGAATGCGCCAGCCTGATGCGTCCCAAGGCACAGGAGCGCGGCATCTATATCGAGATGGACATCCCCGGGGAGCAGCTCATGCTGCGCGCCGATCGGAATAAGGTCAAGCAGATAGTTATCAACCTGGTCAGCAATGCCATCAAGTACAACCAGCAAAACGGAAGGTTGGTGATCTGGGCAGGCCAGGTGGGGGGCAACGTGGTTCTCAAGGTCAGCGATACTGGCGCAGGAATCCCGCCGGAAAGCCTGCCTCACCTCTTCAAGAAATTCTACCGCGTCCCGGGCACCGAGCGCATCACGCAGGGCACCGGTTTGGGTCTGTCCATCACCCGGCGCATTGTTGAAGCCCACGGCGGGCAGATCAGCGTCGAAAGCCACGTCAACCAGGGCACCACATTTACCGTTTCACTCCCCCAAAAACTCGAGAGCTGACCGGCTGCCAGAAGCGTTGAGCCCTGGCTAAAAGGTGATGAGCACCTTGAGCACACCAGGCTGTGCTGCCTGGTGAAAAGCCTGCAGCACCTGTTCCAGGGGATAGGGCCGCTCAATCAGCGGCGTTGGGTCCACCTGACCGCTGGCCAGCAGCCGCAGTGCCGGTTCAAAAGGCCCGCAGCGTGAGCCCACCAGGGTGATCTCATTAACCACCACCTGTGAGAGGTTAATCTCGGCGTTACCATGATAGGTGCTCTTGAGCACAATGCTGCCCCGCGGTCGGACGGCGTACAGCGCCAGGTCAAAACCGGCCTGGGAGCCGGTGGCCTCAATCACCAGGTCCTGCCGGTGAGCATCCAGCTGGTCGGCCTCCACCAGGCGGATGCCACGCCGTTTCAGCAGTTCCCTCTGCAGCGTGTGGCGCGCCACCACTGCCAGGTCACAGCCTGTCAGAGACAGGGCCTGGGCAATCAGCTGCCCCAGGCGCCCGGCGCCGATCAACAGCACCCGTTGATCAGGCTGCACCAATACCTGCTGCTGGATCTCCAGGGCTGCCGCCAGCGGCTCGGTGAACACCGCGGCATCGTCACTCACATCATCCGGCACGCGGTGCAGGTTCTCTATGGGCAGGCACACCGTCTCTGCAAAAACACCGTTCCGCTTCCAGATCCCCAGGACGGTCCTGCGCTCGCAGTGAGTGGGGTGGCCGCGGCGGCAGGTTTCGCATTCTCCGCAGGCCGCATTGATCTCCCCTACCACTCGCTGCCCAATCCAGCCAGATTCTTCGGGCTGGCGCCCCGAATAAGAGCGCGGGTGGACCTCTACAACTTCCGCCACAAATTCGTGGCCCGGGATTCCGGTAAAAGGATAGTATCCCTTCACCATTTCCAGGTCAGTGGCGCAGACCCCTGCCAGGCGCAGGCGCAGCAGCGCCTCGCCCGGCTGCGGGCTTTGCTCGGGTAAATCAGTGCGGTAAGAAAGCTTCTGGTCTTCAAGCCAGGCAGCACGCATCCTGTGTCTCCTCTCTCAGCGCGCCCCGCGGCGCCCAAACTGGCGTTCCAGCAGATCAACGGAAATATGGATCATCGTCGGGCGGCCGTGCGGGCAGGTGCGCGGCGACTCGCACGCTTCTAATCCGCTCAACAGGGCCTGCTGCTCGACCGGCGACAGGCTCTGCCCGGCTTTCACCGCCGCTCGTTTGCACACCCGGGCGATCAACCGCGCCTCCGCTTGCGCCTGCAGCGGCGCCTCATCCTCTTCAAAGTCCTCCACCACCACCCGCAGGGCTCCAGCCGGATCACTGGAGGCTACCAGGGCTGGCAGCGCCCGGACCAGGAACGAATGCGCCCCGAAGGCTTCTACGTCAAAACCGATGTGCTTCAACAGCGGCAGTTGCCCGGACAGCAAGCGCGCGCTGGCCGGCGGCAGGTCCACCAGGGCCGGGGTAAGCAGCACCTGCGATGCGCTGGCCTGCTCATGCCGCGCCATGAACTGCTCGTATAGCACACGCTCGTGTGCCGCATGCTGATCGATCAGATACAGGCCGTCTGGGCCCTCTGCCACCAGGTAGGTCAAGGCAATCTGCCCTACCAGGCGCAGCACCGCCGGCCGAATCTCCGGAAGCTGCGGCGTGGCAGCCATTCCCAGGCCAGCCGGTGAGGCGCCTGGTTGGCCTGCCTCCTGCGCCTCCATGGGCGGGAGATCGGGATATTCCCTCTCCAGCCGGGTGCGCTCCTGCCCGGCGTTATCCCAGGCAAGACCGGGTGCCCTCCCCGCGGTCGGTCTGCCCTCTTCTTCCCCCCACCGCGGCAGCGAGGTTTCCAGGCCCTGCACCGGGGTATGCGCCAGCAGCGCCCGCCGCACCGCCCCCTGCAGCCCGCTGAAGATGCGCTCCGGCTGGCGGAAACGCACTTCCGCTTTGGCCGGGTGCACATTCACATCGACCGTATCTGCCGGTACATCCACGAATAATATCGCCAGGGGATACCGCCCAACCATCAAGAAGGTTCGGTACGCTTGCAGCAGGGCTGTCGCCAGAGCGGCATCCTGGACCGGCCTACCATTAACAAAGAAATGCATCTCACGCCGGTTGGATCGGGTGAGTGACGCCGGGCTGACAAAGCCCTCCACCCGGAGATCCCGATCCACAAAATTGACCTCCAGCATCTGCCGGGCGGTGTCCACATCGTAGATGGAAGCCAGGACCTCACGCCGGTCGCCCTGCCCGCTGGTTTGCAGTGCATACTGCCCCTCCTGGCGCAGGTGAAAACGCACCCTGGGATAGGCAATGGCATACAGGCCCACCAGGTGGTCAATGTGGCGGCGCTCGGTGGCTTCATGCTTCAGGAATTTCAGACGGGCAGGCACATTATAAAACAGGTCTTCCACGCGCACCACCGTTCCGATTGGGACCCCGGCGTTTTCCACGGCCAGCAGCGCGCCGCCCTCCACGTGCAAAATAGCCCCCGACTCATCCTGCGCCCGCCTGGAGGTCAGCGTCAAGCGCGACACCGAACCAATGGAAGCCAGCGCCTCGCCGCGGAAACCCAGCGTGGTGATGTGAAACAGATCATCCGCCTGGCTCAGCTTGCTGGTGGCATGACGCTCCACCGCCAAAGGCAGTTCACTCGCCGGGATACCGCTGCCATCGTCGGCAACTTCAATCACTCGCTGGCCTGCGCCTTCAATATTCATGCGAATAAACTGCGCCCCGGCATCCAGCGCATTTTCTAACAATTCTTTGACCACTGAGGCCGGTCGCTCGACCACCTCTCCCGCAGCAATCTGTGAAGCAACATCAGGTGAAAGCAGGCGAATGGGCATGGGCGTATTATAATTGCATTATGACCTATTCCACCCTGTTCTTTGACCTGGATGATACTTTATACGATCCACGCAATGGCCTATGGGAGGCTATTCGCCGCCGTATGAGCCTGTTTATGGCAGAGCGCCTGGGAATCCCCCCGGAGACCATCCCGTCGCTGCGTCGCCAGTATTTTGAGCAGTACGGTACCACCTTGCGCGGCCTGCAAATCCACTATCATGTGGACTCGGATGAGTACCTGGATTATGTGCACGACCTGCCCCTGGATCAGTTCCTGCAGCCGCGCCCTGACCTGCGCCAGATGCTGCTCAGCCTGCCACAGCGGCGCTGGATCTTTACCAACGCCGATGACCGCCACGCCCTGCGCGTCTTGAAACAGCTCGACCTGGACGGCTGCTTCGAAGGGATCATCGATGTGCGCGCCATCCGTTTTGCCTGCAAGCCGGAACCCGAGGCCTATCAACGTGCCCTGGCGCTGGCAGGCACTCCTGCCTCCCAGGAATGTGTGATGCTGGATGATTCGGAGCGCAACCTGGCGCCTGCCCGCCACATCGGGTTCACCACCATCCTGGTTTCACCCAATGGAAAGCTGGCTGCCGCGCTGGCCCAGGCATCCCTGGACGGCGGGCAAAGTTATATCCTGCAAGACCTGCTGGAGCTTCCCCGGGTGATGCCCGAGTTGTGGGGGTCCGGCGCCGTTATGAGCTCCATTGACCGGCCAGGTTAACATGATGGACAGCAACAAAGTCTCTCTGATCATCTGCCTGACGATATTCGTGGTCATCGGGATCAACGCGGCCATCTACGCCTTGTTCAGCCGCGGCAACCAGACCGGGGATATTGAGTTGTTCCAACGTTCCTTCAAACGCTTGCGCAATCCCTGGCAGGAAGAAGACAACAATATGCAAGAGCTGTCCCGTTTGGTCGCCGACTTAAAAAAACACGAACGGCATGACCCGCCAGAATAATCTTTCTTGGCACCAGCCCGCTGGGGCAACAAGCAACCAGCAGACCTTTCCTGGACGAGGATATTGATGACTGAAAAAATGATGACCATGGACGAAGCTGTGCGCCTGGTGAAGCCCGGCTGTTTGCTGGCGCTGGGTGGGATGACCAATTACCGCCGCCCGGTGGCATTTGTGCGCGCCCTGATCCGGCGCTTTCAGCAGGAGGGCGAGCCAGGCGGGCTGACCCTGCTGGCCTTCACTGCCGGCCTGGAGAGCGACCTGCTGGTGGGCGCCGGCATGGTGCGCAAAATTCGCTCCTGTTACTTCGGCCTTGAGATCTTTGGCCTGGCGCCGATGTACACTTATCATGCCAACCGCGGCGGGTTGGATGTCGTGGAAGAGACCGAAGCCAGCCTGGCCTTTGGCCTGCGCGCCCAGATGGCTGGGGTGGGTTTCATGCCCGGCCGCGGCTGGCTGGGCACCGACCTGCCGCGCCTCCGGCCAGATGTGCGCACCGTGGTGGACCCTTACAGCGGGGAGGAACTGATGGCCTTCCCTGCCATCCGCCCTGACGTGGCGGTAATCCATGCCCTGCGCGCCGACCGCCTGGGAAATGCCCAGATCGGTAACAACCGGGGTGTGGACGAGGAATTAGCTCTCACCTCCCGCCAGGTGCTGGTCACTGCTGAAGAAGTCCTGCCCGAGCTTTCCCAGGCGGACCTGGTCGGCCCCCTGGTGCATGGCATCATTCATGCACCCAGAGGCGCGGCGCCTACCTCCTGCCACCCACTCTATGCCCTGGATGGACAGCAGCTCCTGGATTACACCACCCGGGTCAGCGACCCGGAATCGTTTCAAGCTTACCTGCAAAGCGAGTGAAACCATTTCTTCCCATTCTGCGTTATATACTCAACCGGCATCACCCTCTGAAAGGCAGGTGTGATTTCCATGATAGAGATTAATGTCCAGAATAATCAGATTTACTTCGGCGAGCGCTTCCGGCTGGCTTTTATGCGCACCCTGCGCATCCCAGATGATGGAAAAACCTATCCACTCCCACCGGGGCTGGAGCCATTCCCCGTATTCAGAGTGAAGGATTATTCACTGCGTTTGCCTGGCTCCTGGATCCAGCAGGGCGGCGTCTTCATCCCCATGTTCCAGAGGGAGGCGATGTGGCTGGCTTTCTTTGCCGAGCCCTGGAAGCCCAATGCCGTCCAGGTGGCGGTCGGCGGAATCAACGCCATCTCTGGCACAGGCTGGGATGGACGCCTGCACGCCGACCCGCAGGACTACCTGGTATGCCCTGATCAGCCCTGGCTGGATGGGATCAACGCCGGCCCGGGCATGGTGCGCCAGTTTGTGGCCATGCCCCTGGGAATGGGTTACAGCATTGAAGCCCAGGTCAGCAGCCGGGAAGAGCAGGGAGGCATCCAGGTCAAGGTTTTTGAGCCCCGGCCGGGAATTTTTCCCGATGAGCCGCCTGAAATAGAAGACACTTTTGGGGGCGAGGGCACCCTGCCTGTCAGCCCGGCTGCTGCACCAGGCGGTGTGGAGATGGGGATAGCAGCCGGCGGGCGCATGGAGCAGAAGATCTATCCTGACCCCCACGGCCTGGGAACCTGGGATGAGGAAAATTCTGCCACGCTGCACGTGCATATCCTCAACAGCCTGCAGTTCAGCCGGGTCACCGGCTGCCCTCCCCCTGAATCCCCGGTTACTGCCCAGGTCTATACGCACTTCGGCTTCCCCTGGTTTAGCCTGTACGACGATGAGATGGGTGACCTGTCCGCCCCAGAAACGCTGACCAGGGTACAGAGCATTGCTGAACTCGACCAGCAGCACGGCGAACTGGAAAGCAGCGACATCCCCCTGGAGATCGACCCGCTCCAGATCCATGGTATCCATTACAAAAAATCTCAAAAGGACCAAGGTAAACAACCCTGAGAGGCGCCATTGAAACCCCCTGAGATCCTGTTAGCCCAGCTCCCCAACCTGGATATTCTACTCACCTACCTGGACAGCGACCCACAGGCGGCGCTGGAGCATGCCCTGACCAGCCTGAATGTCCCCTCGCGCGGTGGTATGGTGCGCACGCCAATCCCCCCGCAGCTCGAATCCATCGCTGCTCCACCCACGGGGACTGACCAGGTCCTGCAGGCTGGTACGCGCGCATTGAACAAGATCGCCAGCCAGGGAGAAGCGGTTGACCTGGAACCAGACGAGGCGATTGGGCTGGAGGCGATCGTCCAGCTTTATGGCCGCCCGGCGCTTTTGGTTGAAAATCATGTCTTCGAGCCTGCGCCTCCGGGCTGGGAGATCCTGGAAGAAAAGCGGGCTGCCATCGAAACCAACATGCTTTCAGTCGGGCGGATCGA
>CAIQIV010000238.1 GCA_903871905.1 uncultured Chloroflexota bacterium
GCCGCTGAGCTGGCGTTGGTTGCTGCCCCAGGTCTTGTAGATTGCCCAATCACATTGGCCGGCAACATCGTAGTTGAAGTACAGGATGCCTTTGACTTCAGGGGTGCGGGACAGGTAGTTGTAGGTATCAACCAGGAAGCTGCTCTTTGCCTCCGGGCTGGACACACCCTGGGCCGAGTTGGAGGAGGTGGCGAACTGGGCAATGAAGATCGGCTTGCCCGGCGCCATCACCTTCATGCGCTGGATGTACTCGCCCATCAGGTCTTCAGCAGAGGTGTGCCATTCTGGCCATTGGTTGCGGGGCATCGAGCAGTACCCCAGGTTGAGGGTGCTGAACCCGACTGCATCGACCCGGTCATACCCGGGGAAGTAGTCCTCGAATGGGGCGCCGTTGGGGTGGTTGAAACCGGTGGCGGAGAAGACCCAGTACACGGAGTCGCGGGGGACGCCCACTTCGTTGAATTTGTCCTGGATGCGCATATAAGCCAGTTTGAAGTTGGTGGGGTCCATGCCGTAAGGGATCCAATCGCCGTCCATCTCTTCCAGAGGGGCGATGTAGGCCACACGGTTGCCATTTAAGGCATATTCCTTATAGGCGGTAGCCCAGGCTTCGATCTCGGCATCCAGCTTTCCTGAGGCAACCTCGGCGGCAGTAGCTTTGGTTGGCATGTTAATGAAAGGGGTCATGCCGTTGTCCCACATCACGTTGAGCTGCTCGGGGATGTTGTACCAGGGGGTGGTCACCTCAATCTCGATGAAGGTGCCCGCCAGGGTGACCTTCTTGCCGCCCCAGGTGTTCAGGGCCAAAACCTGCTGGTCGATGAAATCCTGGTCGCCCCACCAACCCTGGTTGGGGTCGCCGTAGACGCCGAGCATCAGGGGCAGGGTGGTGTCCTTTGCCTGGTACTTGTTGTTGATCAGCGGGATATGCGTTTTCTGGGTGCCAGGCAGCAGATCAGCCTGCGCCAGGATAGTGGGGGCGATATACCCGTAATTGGATACGGTGACTCCGGTGGGATAGCCCTGGTACTGCGCCCCACCTGGCTGGTATACCTGCCAGTTGCACTCGCCCCAGCTGGCGGCGTTGACATTGCGGTAGAGTACAGCCCGGATCCAGGGCTGGGTGGCAATGTACTGGTAGGCGCTCTGCAGCCAGGCATTCTTGGCGGTTGCATCCTCGACACCGGCTGAGGTGAATGCTGAGGTAGCCAGGGAGGTGACGAAGATCGGTTTCTGGGGCGCCATCAGCCGCATCTTGTGGACATTGCGTCCTAGAAGCTCCTCCGGGGTGACCCAGGTCGTATTGGATGTGCAGTAGCCGAAATTGTAAGCGCTGAAGGATACAACATCCACGTAGTCATCGCCAGGGTAATAGCTTTCATAAGAAGCATAATCGTCATAAGCGTTCTGGTACCATCCATTGGCCAGGAATATCCATTTGACTGAGTCTCGAGAAACACCCGCAGCAGTGAAGATATCCACCACGCGCTTGAAAGCCGCCTGATAATTTCCCGGGTCGCCGTAGTAGGATTTCCAGCGGTAGTTCATCTCAGGCAGGACGGCCAGGAAGGCGAATTTCCCATCGACCGCCCAGGCTTTGTAGGTATCGGCCCAGTGCTGGATCTGGGTATCATAATTCCCGGCAGCGATGGCATAAGCCGAGGGGTTGCTGGAGCCACCGGTGATATCCACCAGCGGGGTAAAACCGTTAGCCCATAAGGCGTTGAGCTCGGTGGGAAGGTTGTAGTCGATATTGGCGTCACTGATTTCCAGGGAAATCTCCACCAGCGCACTGGATTTGCCAGTCCAGGTGTCCACCGCCTTGAGCTCATTGTTGATCGTCGCATCAGTGATGTAGCTGAGCGTGTTGATCCCGATCAAGACAGGCGGGGTCTGCTCGCCGGCTGTGGAGGCCATCGTTTTTGAAACACTCAGGTTGGAAAACAGCATGCTGAAGAGCACAATGGCCCCGACGCTGATTTGTGTGATTTTCTTTGCGCTGACAGCTACCTTATTCATTCTAACACCTCTGAGAAAAATTGAAGATCAGTGTCATCAATTAAATTTTCATGTTTCCGAATTATCTTAATTAATTATAACACCACTCGGCGGTTTTATCACTTTCAATTTTGTAAGTATTGAAAAATCAGCAATAAAAATGGCCACCAGGTGGATAACTGGAAGAATCTGCCTGGCAGATAAGACGTTGTGGAGCCAGCAGCCGGTCAAACCGGAGATCTCAGCCCGCTTGAATTGGCGGCGGAAACATTGGAAGTTGTAGTGGAGGCTTTATTTTAGTTAGTTGGTGTCCTCAATGCTGCTTGAGAAGTGATCAGCGCAGCAAGGTGATGAGATTGGTCATGATTTCCCGCACATCGGTGGGCCAGAGGTAGCGGATGCTGCTGTTGGTGATGCCCGAAACGTAGCCGCTAAGCTGCCGTTGGTTGGTGCCCCAGGTCTTGTAGATTGCCCAATCACATTCATAGGCGATATCGTAGTTGAAGTATAGGATGCCTTTGATTTCGGGGGTGCGGGACAGGTAATTGTA
>CAIQIV010000239.1 GCA_903871905.1 uncultured Chloroflexota bacterium
GTCGGTCAAAAGGGTTTGTTCCTGGCGCCCCTGGCTGCCCATGCCGATGAAAGCAAATGCGGCTGGTGCTGGTCCGAGCTCCTCCATGGCCAGCTCAATCAGCCGCTCGGTGCTGGCGTCGCAAATCGAGGCGAGCAGATGGGTCACCCGGCGGGGATGAGCCCCACTGTCCATGAGCGCTTTGACCAGCGGCGGTGTGCGCTCGCCGCTTTGGGCGATATCCCCTACGGTTTGAGCCCGGCTGATCTCCCGCGTGAGCACGATGGGACCATAGCGCTGGAACTGGATCAGGGATTTATTGTCCACGATCCCCACCACCTGTCCATTTTCATCCTCAACCACCAGGTGCCGCAGCCCTTTTTCTTCCATGTGCATTAATGCCTCATAGACCAGGGCGTGCCTGGAAATTTTCATCAGGGGGGCGCTCATAATCGTATGCACCGGGGCAGTCCGGTCCTTGCTCCCGGTCAGCACCCTGGCGCGCAGGTCGTGATCGGTCACAATACCCAGCACCTGTCCGGATTCACTGGCAATCAGCGCGGCAGTGACATTCTGTTGGGTCATTTGCACGGCTACTGCCTCGATGCTGGTGTTGATCCCGCAGGTGACCGTCTCGCCGCACAGGTTGCCGACAGGCTCGTGCAGAAATAGCAATGAGGACTGCAGTCTTTCGAGCAGCGCCTCGCGTCCCGCCTCTTGCATGCGGCGCCGGGTTGCATCCCGGATTTCCCCGGCGATATACGCCGGATGGTCATGCCCATCCTTGATCAACCTGGCATCCAGCATATAGAAGCGCAGCCCGGCATCTGTGGTAATCACATGGATGAGATGATCCCGGACTTCCCCTTCCGCAAGAAGGGTGTGGACCATGGCGTCGTACTCCGATTCGTCTGAGAACAGGTCTGCCAGGGCCGGCTGCCTGGTATCTGCCAGGGGAATGTTTTCCATGAGAGCGTCTGCAGCCTCGTTGCGTTCCAGGAACACCCCCCGGCGCTGAAACCTGGCGCGGAAGACGCCAACCGGGATGGACAGCGCCGCCTGCGCCAGGCCTTCATTCAGCGCTGCCTGCGGCTGCCGGGTGATGTCCTTGGCCAGCAGGATGAAACCGGGCTGACCGGAAATGATGATGGGATTGAGTGCCAGCACGCACTCGACGCTGTGCCCGTCTGCATGTTTCAAGAACCCCGCAAGCCCCACGCTGTTCTCAATTTCTAAGCTATCCTGCTGGATTTGCTGCCAGATGGTCTCGTTACCCGGGGAGGGTGGCAGAAGGTCATGGATATCCAGGAAATCGAGCTGTTGGTGTGTATAGCCTACCATGTTGAGAAAGGTGGGGTTTGCATAACAGCAGCGGTGTTCCAGCACCAACAGGGCGCCTTCGGTGGTTGCTTCAACCAGGGAATGGTAGCGTTGGGTTGACTCGCTCAGGTCATCCACCACTTCCTGGCGCTCTTTTTCGATGTTCAGGCTTTGGATAGCTGCAAACAGCAGCAAGATCACCACCGCTCCAGAGATGATCAGGGAGGTGGTCACCAGGCTTTGCTCAATACGGGCAATCTCCTGGTTAACGTCGTCGATATAGACTCCCGTGCCAATGATCCACCCCCACGGCTCGAAACCTTTTACATAGGATTCCTTGGGTTCCAGGCGCTGCGGGTCATCTTTCCACTGCCAGACATAATCAATATACCCTTCCTGGCGCCGGCGTACCAGATCGGCAAATTCCACAAAGATAGGCACGCCGCGCGAATCCATAAATCCAGTCAGATCCTGCCCATCCAGGTCTGTGCGGTACGGGTGCATGATCATGGTTGGATGCATGTCCTGGATCCAAAAATAATCCTTGCCTTCTGCACCATAGCGTAGGGACCGGACCCGTTCTGCAGCCAGAGTCTGGGCTTCGACCTGGGTCAAGGCTCCGCTGCGCACATCTTTTTCAAAAGATGCCAGGATGCTCCAGGCAGAATTGGTCAGTTCGCGTATCATTTCCCGTTTGCGCTCAATCAGGGTGCGCTCAAACGACGGCAGGATGTAGCCCCAAATGGCAGCCAGGAACAGGGAAATGGCGATTAAAGTTGGCAGCAGGATGCGCAGCACATAATAACGCCGCCGGTAGCGGCGGGATTGTGGGTGGGATTTCTCCAGGGTAGTTGAATCAAACGCCAGGCTGCTTTCAGGAAGGGAGGCCTGGGAGGTAAATGTTGGGCCAGAAAGGACTCCCTGGCGAAACTGGAGCCAATCCTGCTCTGGCATTTCGATCCCGAAATCCGTGCTCCCAATGCCATTGGCACTATGCAGATCGGTGCCGGCGCAGATCAGCAACCCATGTTTAACAGCGAGGGCGCGCAAACTGGCCTGCTCTGACGCAGAAAAGGCTGGATAAATCACCTCGATGCCATCCAACCCCCACTGCTTGAATTGTCTGAGTTGATCGTCCAGGATCGAAAAGTCTGGCACGGAAACCAGGGGATGAGCCAGGAATGCCTTGCCACCCGCGCGGTGCAGCATAGCAATCCCATCTGCAATTCCTAATCGCCCGGTCGGGGCGGCGTTTTGTGCAGCCATCTCGCCGTTGGCGGGGGGGAGGTTGGTTCCGATTTTCCGTAACGAGCCGGCAATGCTGTGGACATCCAGATCGCGCATCTGGCGCAGTGACTGCAGGGTGAGACCAAGCTCCTGCGAGGTCGGGTCAAAGCCATAACCCAACAGGTGCAGCTCCAACCCGGCGAAGCGGGTGGTTATTTCGACGCCGGGAAGAAATGCTATCCCGCGTTTGCGCAAAGCTTCTTGAAAGCGCGGTAATCCTTCGATCGAATCATGGTCGGTCAGCGCCGCACAGCGCACACTCCCCTGGGCAAGGGAGGCGGCGAGCGCTTCGGGTGTCTGTTCCCCATCACTGAAGATCGAATGGCAGTGAAGATTGACCTGCACCATATCCTGTTGGGTGAAATCCCTGCCCCGCCGGGGAACGGGCCGGGTTTGGCTCCGTATCCCCGGTGGGTTATGAAATCATTCAGGCCTTGGGGGTGGCTTTCTTTTGGGTTAACAGGGACACCACCACCAGGGTTATGAAGCTCAGGGGGATGGAGATGATCCCCGGATTGTTCAAGGGGACCGGCGCCTGCGCGGGATCCAGTTTATAGAGCAGGAAAAGCTCGGGGGAGAGGGCGATTAAACCCAACGAGACCACGATCCCCACGATGATGGAGGCCGCGATGCCCTTGGCTGTGGTTTTTTTCCAGAAGAGCAGCATCAAGATCGCCGGGAGATTGGCAGAAGCAGCCACTGCGAAGGCCAGGCCCACCAGGAAGGAGACATTCATCCCCTTAAAGAGGATGCCCAGGATGATGGCCAGCCCGCCGATCACAAAGGCAGAGATTTTCCCGGCGCGCACTTTCTGGCGATCGTCCATGCGGATATTCAGGTAGCGGTCGAATAAATCGTGCGCCACCGCCCCGGAGGCTGCAACGATCAATCCGCTGACGGTTCCCAGCACCGTGGCAAAGGCAATGGCTGAGATGATGGCAAAAAGCAGCTCCCCGAAGGACCGGGCGAGCAGCGGCGCAGCCATGTTGCTGTCGGCAGGATTGAGCACCCCATTTGCCATGGCGCCCAGGCCCATGAACAGGGTCAAAATGTAAAAGAAACCGATGGCCGCAATGGCCACGATGGTCGATTTGCGCGCACTGGCAGGGTTGGGCACCGTGTAGTAGCGGATCAGAATGTGCGGCAGGGCTGCGGTTCCCAGGAACAGCGCCAGCATCAGTGAGACAAAATCCAGCTGCTCAAGCGGAGTGCCCTCGACTTTAAACTTCAAACCTGGACGCATCACCCGGTCGCCTGGGTATTCCTTGGGATAGTAGATTGTCACTTTGCCGCCCGTCTCATCCGTAAAAGAGGTCGACTTCCAGGTCTGGACAATGGTATCTTTCCGGGTGAAGGCGGCCAGAAACGAGAAAATGGAGAGGCTGCCGGTATTAGCGTCTGGGTCGCCGCCGATTTGTTCCAGGTTGCCGACCTGGCGCAGCTGGTTCTCCGGCGATGCCGGCGCACCGTTGATCCAGGTCTGTCCGCCTGCCTTAACCACCGATTGCGTTTCCTGCAGCACCTTCGCCCCATTTTCTTCCGCCAGCTCCCACCAGGTTTCCTGGTTGTTATGTTCCAACTTGACGAAAATTTGCCCGGAACTGGCATGCTGTTCCAGGACCTGCCATCCCGCTTCGGTTACCTGGACTTGATCTCCTACCACGGTGGCGCTCAGGGTAGTGTATTCATAGAAAGGAACTTTCCCTCCCTGGTCCGGCCTGGTGGATAAGCCGCGGGCAAGTACTGCAACGACCAGGACGGTAGAAAAGATGATTAACAGTGTGCCCTTCAGGAACTGCACATAGGTGGTTGACGCCATACCCGCCGTAGCCACAATGGTGATGACGATGGCGCCGACCATGATCACTCCCCAGGCATGTGGGATGCCCAACAAGGGCTCGACCAACACACCCGCCCCGACCATCTGGGGGATCAGGTAGCAGATGGAGACGATCAGGGTGCTCACCGCGGCTGCCAGCTTGATGCCGCGCGAATTATAGTTGGCATCGACCGCATCGGTGAAGGTGTACTTGCCCAGCCTTTTTAACGGCTCTGCCACCACAAATAAGGCCACGATCCAACCCGCCAGGTAGCCAATTGAGTACAAGAAACCATCATAGCCAACCGTGGCGATCATTCCGCAGATGCCAAGAAATGACGCTGCTGAAAGATAATCCCCGGCAAAGGCTATGCCGTTCACCCCCCAGTTAATCTGGCCTCCGGCGGCGTAATACCCGGAAGAGGTCTTCGCTTTATTTCCCAGGTAGAATGACAGGCCGATGACAAACACGACGAAAATAAGGAAAACGATGATAGCCATGATGGATA
>CAIQIV010000240.1 GCA_903871905.1 uncultured Chloroflexota bacterium
AATGACCGCCGCCAGTTGGGCCTGTATGCGGTTTCGCTGCTGATGACCCTGCTGCCTACCGAACTGGCCTTCATGCAGCGCATCTTTGGCACAACGTCTTTGAGCATGCACCAGTGGTGGCTGTGCTTCCTGGCGGCCGTCGCCTGGCTGCTGATCGATGAGATGATCAAGTTCTTTATGCGCAGAGGCGGCGAGGATAAGCCGGCCGCGGCTGCCAGCACGGCGCCGGTCAAGGCATAACCCGGTGCAGCATCCCGCCGGGTTGAACTCCCGGTGGGCGCAAACGATAGCCTTGGGTATGCCAGCCTGAGATGGCATACCCAAACTCCTTGTTTGATGCGCTGCCTGCCTTGAAACCCGGCTGTTAGGATAGGGAAAAACTATCCTTGCGGCCTCAATGGTCGGTGGTTGTTTACAGGGAGTTGTTGTGTTAGGATAAACTGGAGGGGCCAGGTGCTATCTTTTCAACCTGTCCGGTGTTATTCTGGTAGAGGCGCCCACCGTGCGCCAGTCAATTAGACTTATAAATATCGTTTTCTGAGGAGTTGGTATGGCACAAGCAAGAGCAGTCCCTGCAGCCAGTGAAGTGCGCTTCAACCGCTTCCTGGCCTCCGTCTACCTGGTCATGGCCGTTGGGATGGCTGTCACGGCGCTGGTAGCCACTTCGGTGAGCAACAACCCGGCCTTGATGAAGCGCATCCTGTTTGATCCATGGTTTACTTTTGGCCTGTTCATGATCCAGATGATTGTGGTGGTCTGGCTGAGCGCGGCGGTGATGCGCATGTCGCCGGCGGCGGCGTTCCTGTTGTTCCTCTTCTACTCCGCTTTGACCGGCCTGGCGCTGTCGTCGATCTTTATCTATTATTCCCAGACCACGATTGCTTATACATTCTGGGTCACGGCTGGAATGTTCTTGTTCGGCAGCGTTGTTGGGTTCTTTATCAAAGGGGATATGAGCGGGATCGGCCGCTTTTTGATGTTGGCCCTGCTGGGCTGGCTGTTTGGCTTGATTTTCACCATGTTCTTTCCCATGTCGCCGGGATTGAACCACATGATGAATTTTGTGGGCATCCTGCTCTTTGCCGGGCTGACCGTATGGGATACCAATCGCCTGAAACAGCTCTCTGCGCAGCTGGAGGGCAAGCAGGGCATGGGCGCCCTGGTAGTGATCGGGGCACTGGCCCTTTACCTGGATTTCATCAACCTGTTCCTGCTGCTGCTGCGCACCACCCGGAGATAGGGTCGGCCGCGCTGGCGATATTGGCAAACGGGTCATTTTTGAGGAGATATTGCGTTCATGTGTGCTCAACTGCTTACGATAGGTTATGAGCTCGGGCCTTCAAAGTATTCGCCCCCGGTGGGATATTCTGGTCTTAAGGCCCTGATCTCCGGCAAGCCTACCCAGCGGCTTTACGATGTGAAGCTGCTGCGCGTTCCCACCTTTGACGGCCGTTATTTCCATAAAACAGCGGTGTCCCGCCACGAGCTGGCGCCAACGGAGACGTTCCAGGTTTGCCTGG
>CAIQIV010000241.1 GCA_903871905.1 uncultured Chloroflexota bacterium
CATCTCAGCCGGCATGTTCTGGCGGGAGGCGTAGGTCACCACGCCGTAGGGGATGATCCAGTTGTGGGTGTCGTGGATGTCTTCGATCCAGCCCACGAAGAAGACCACCAGTTTCTTGGCGCGCTGCGCCTGCAGGAAGGCCGGCCACGGCAGACCGGTGGCTTCAACCACGAAAGCCGGGTTGATGGCCGAGATTTCCTGCTGCAGGATCTGGGAAGCAGCCTGGCGGGCGGTGTTGCCGGTGTTGTAGGCCACGGTCAGGCGGAAACCGGTATCCCACAGGCTCTTGCCATCCTCGGACTTCCAGGTGGAGGCCTTGAATTCTTCCTCGCACTTGGCGGGGTCGTAGGTGTGTAGCGGGGAGTCGTCCTGGTAGCCGATCATGCCGGGGAGCATGACGTTATTGCTGCGGGTGCCCTCGCCCAGGAGCACGTCATTCAGATAAGCTTCGTAGTTGAAGCAGTAGGCAAACGCCTTGCGGATGTGAATATCGGTGAAGAAGTCAGGCGGGATGCCGTTGCCGTCCAGCTTGCCGGAACCGATGAAGTTGTTGCCACCGGTGGTGTTGATATTGAAGGTGAAGAACATATCGGTGCGGGTGCCGCGCTGGTAGCCCTTGTTCATCTGCAGGGGCTGCTCAGGCCGGTCGCTTGGCTGGCATTCCTGCTTGCCGGTGCTCCAGTCACAGATCTCGCCGGTGAGGTCGTCCAACTGCGGGTAATCCGACGGGCTGCCAACCACGGTTGTGTCGGCATCGCCGGCCTGCATCATGGCCAGGCGGGTGCTGAACTCATCCACTTTCTTGATGATGATGGTCTTGAGGGCGGGGACGCCGCTCGGGCCGCCTTCAAAGGCCGGCTCGGTGCGCCAGTAGCTCTCGTTGGCCTTCAGGACGATCTCTTCGCCCGGAGTCCAGTGGTCGAGCATGAAGGGGCCGGTACCCATGGCAGAGGAGCCCAGGGGGGTGGCGTTCAGCTCTTCAGCAACCTTGCCATAGAAATTCTGCCAGGTGGCGCAATCGCCATCCCAGCCGCCGCTCTTGCCGACCCAGGCCTTGGACTGGACCGCACCCCACATACCAGCCAGGGTGGGCAGGAAGGGCGCCCACGGCTGTGCGAGGTTGAAGGTCACGGTGCCCGCCGCGTCATCGGCGACAACCTTGCTGACCACGGTCTCGCAGACCTTCTTCAGCTCTTCGGCGGGCAGCTTCTTCAGGTTCTCAGGGTCATCCATCACCGAGGTGATCGGCTCGACCGTGGCGGTCGTGGGAGTCGTGGCATCGATGGGGGCATTCAACGTGGTGGAGACCACGTCCACCGGGATCAACTCGGTGACATCGGTCAGGCCCATGCCCAGGATTGGCTCAACCAGCAGCCACTGTGGGGAGTTGGAGTTGCCCTGCAGCAGGCCGCGCTGGAAGGTGAAGGCCACGTCAGACGGGGTCATGTCGGTGCCATCGTGGAACTTGACGCCCTTGCGGATCTTGAAGGTGACGGTCTTGCCATCCGACGAGATGCCGCCGTTTTCTACGCTGGGGACTTCCTCAGCCAGCTGCGGCACAAACTTGGTGGCGTCGCTGCCATCGTACCAGACCAGGGTGTCATAGACATTTTGAATGATGGAGCCACCCGATGACTCGTAGTCAAAGGCGGGATCCAGGGTTTCCGGCTCACCAAAGGTTGGGTAGACCAGGGTGGTCGGGTCCTTGGAGGCAAAATCCTTGGGCGGCTCGGGGGTGGCGGTGACGACCATGGTCTGGCCTTCTTTTTCCACCACAACCGTCTTGACCACTTCCACCGTCTTCTCAACGACTGTCGTCGCAGCCGGAGCCGGCTGCTGGGCCGGCTGTGCGCATGCCCCTAAGATCATGCTTGCGATGACCAACAGGGATGCCAATACAAAAAACTTCGTACGCATGTTTCTTCTCCTCTAAGGTTGATTGATCGGTCTGTATCAACTGACTAAACAAAGTTTTAACGTCATTTATACCAGCAACCACCTCCTTTCAAAACTCACGGAAGGCGCTCAGCCCCGCCGCCAACGGTCGTTTCCAACCCCTTGGAGCCAGGGCACACCACTCCATTTCAAACCATATGACAGGCTACCCAATGCTCTGGAGCCACCTCGCGCCACTCGGGCGTTTGCTCAGCGCAGATCTTATCCGCCAGCGGACAGCGCGTGCGAAAACGGCAGCCAGAAGGCGGGTTCACCGGGCTGGGGACATCTCCTTGCAGGATGATGCGCTTGCGCTTTTCCTCAACCACCGGGTCGGGCACGGGCACCGCGGAAAGCAGCGCCTGGGTATAGGGATGCAGTGGATGGTGATACAACTCATCCCGGGTAGCCAGTTCAACCATGATCCCCAGGTACATCACGCCCACGCGACTGCTGAGGTGGCGCACCATGGAGAGATCATGGGCAATAAACAGGTAGGTCAGGCCCTTCTTTTCCTGCAGGTCCTCCAACAGGTTAATCACCTGGGCCTGGATCGAGACGTCCAGCGCCGAAATCGGCTCATCGCAGATAATAAAGTCCGGGTCCAAGGCCAGGGCGCGGGCAATCCCCACCCGCTGCCGCTGCCCACCGGAGAATTCATGCGGGTAACGCGGGGCAAAACCGCGGCTCAAGCGCACCAGCTGCAGCAGCTCGTCCACCTTTTCGCGGATCTCCGCGCTGCGCGCCATATCATGCACCATCAAAGGCTCACCGATAATCTCACCGATGGTCATGCGCGGGTTCAAGCTGGCATACGGGTCCTGGAAGATCATCTGCATGCGCTGCCGCATGCGGCGCATCTCCTCCCCCTTCAGTTTCACCAGGTTGGTGTCTTCAAAATACACATCACCCGATGTCGGGCGGTACAACTGCAAGATAGTGCGCCCGGCGGTAGATTTTCCACAGCCCGACTCGCCCACCAGGCCAAACGTCTCTCCCCGGTAAACATGGAAAGAAATGTTGTCTACAGCATGCACCTTACCAACCTGGCGTTGAAATACGCCAGCCATAATGGGAAAGTGTTTCACCAGGTGATCGACGCGCAGGAGGATCTTCTTGTCTGTGTCAGGCATTTCGGGGACTCCCATCCTGGATATTCCACCAGCAGGCAACGCGATGGTTGACACCCGCTTCCGTCAGCGGCGGGTTCTCGGTGCACTTCTCAAATACATACGGACAGCGCACGGCAAAAGGACACTTGGTGGGCTTTTCAAAGAGCAGGGGGGGCAGCCCAGGGATATCATGCAGCCGCTGTTTTTCATCACTGTCGAGCCGCGGCAGGCTGCGCAGCAGGCCGTGGGTGTACGGGTGCAGTGGATTGGCATACAACTCTTTAACGTATGCTTCCTCAATGATGTACCCGGCATACATCACCAGCACCCGCTGGGCCAGCCCGGCGACGATCCCCAGGTCATGCGTGATCCAGATGATCGACATACCCAGCTCACGCTGCAGGTTCTTCACCAGTTCCACAATCTGCGCCTGGATGGTCACATCCAGAGCCGTGGTCGGCTCATCGGCAATCAGGATCTGGGGGCTGCAAGCCAGCGCCATGGCGATCATCACCCGCTGGCGCATACCGCCAGAGAACTGGTGAGGGTACTGTGAGAGACGCTTATCCGCCTCGGGGATGCCAACCTGGCGAAGCAGCTCAATCGTGCGCTCTTCCGCCTGTTTCTTATTCATCCCCAGGTGCAGCATCAGGGGTTCCGAAATCTGCTGGCCTATGGTCAGCACCGGGTTAAGCGAGGTCATGGGATCCTGAAAGATCATGGCAATCTGCGCGCCGCGCACATGGCGGACCTCTTCGTTTGACATGGCCAGCAGGTCTTTGTCATGGAAGAACGCTTTGCCGCTTTCAATAATACCCGGGGGGCGCGGGACAAGCTGCATGACCGAGAGCATCGAAACACTCTTGCCGCAGCCGCTTTCGCCAACCACACCCAGGGTCTCGCCTTCGGCCAGCTCAAAGCTCACGCCGTTGACCGCATGCACAATTCCCTCAGGCGTGCGAAAACGCGTGACAAGGTTCTCAACCCGCAATATCGGCTGATGTCCGTTTGGGGAACTCATGAAGGCTGCTTCTCCTCTTCTTTTTCCAGGCTGATGACCAGTTTTTTATTTGACAGGACAACCATAATTATATCGCGCATTCGTACCAGCCACGCACCACGACCTGGATTCACTCACTGACTCTTTGAATACACAACCGCAATCAAAAAGGTTCAAATGATTAATCTCAATCTCTCTATGTGGGAACTTTCACCGGGGTGTTGAGCGGCCAGGTCTTGATCATCATCACATCAATATTTTCCCTACGAGCAGTGCACTGATTGTAATGAAAATTGCTTTTTCCGTCAACTGTGGATTTGTCACGATTCTTCCATACCAAAACGCATACTCAAATATGACTGATAACGGGATGGATGGATCTCGCCGGCTTCGACCGCTGCCCGCACGGCGCAGCCCGGCTCGTGGACATGGGTGCAGTCGCTGAAAGCGCAGGCGCCGACCAGTGCGCTGAGCTCCGGAAGGTAGCCGTCCACTTCCTCAGGCTCAATATCCCACAGCGCCAGGGCCTTCAACCCGGGTGTATCGGCGACAAAACCGCCCCCTTCCAGGGGGAACAACTGGCGCACCACGGTGGTGTGGCGGCCCTTGCTGGTGGCCTGGCTGATCTCCCGGGTAGACAGGCCCAACCCAGGCTGGATGGCGTTTAACAGGCTGGACTTTCCCACCCCGGAGGGGCCGGTAAACAGAGAGAGCCTGCCCACCAGGCGCTGCTGCAGCTCTGCCACGCCCGTTCCCAGGCGCGCCGAGGTGTAGACCAACGGGTACCCCAGGCGGCTGTAACGACTGAACAGTTCTTCTGCCTGGGACAATCCCAGGCGATCCACCTTGTTCGCCACCAGCAGAGGCGGCACAGCCTGCTTCTCACAGATCACAAGGAAGCGGTCAATCATCCCGAAGTGTGGGCGAGGCTCAGTGCAGGCAAATATCAGCACCACCTGGTCCGGGTTAGCCAGGATGACCTGCACATATTCTCCCTGCGGGGTTGGATCGCGGCGGGCAAACATGCGCTGGCGCGGCTCGACGTTCTCGATCATCCCGGTACCATCCCCTTGCTGGCTGATTTGCACCCGGTCGCCTACCGCGGCAATATCCCCCGTGCGGCGGCCCTGCTTCAGCCGGCCGCGCAGCTGGCAGACCACCACACCAGTGCCGGTTTGCACATGGAAAAAACCCGACTGCGAACGGACAATTACCCCGCACATACGGTGAGCGCTTTATTATGGACCCGGGGTTGGCGTTTCGGTCGGCGGTGGCTCTGGTGTACGCACCACATAATAACCAGTCTCCCAGGGGAAGAGCTTCCCAGGTGTGCCGCGGAAATAGACTTCCACCAGGCGGCGGAAGATGGGAGCGGCATAGTCCGAGCCCTCACCGATATTCTCCACGATGACGGCAATGGCGATATCCGGCTTGTCCTCCCGGTTGGCAAAGGTATACCCGCCAAACCAGGCATGCGGAAGTCCGTTGCTGGTCTCGGCGGTGCCGGTCTTGGCTGCTACCGGGATATCCAGCCCCGAAAAGACGTGGGCCGCCGTACCGCGCGGCTTGGCGCTGGTGACCACCCCTACCATGGCTTCCTGGATCACCTTCAACGTGGCGGGCTTGATGGGCAGGGTGCCGCGCACCTTGGGGGTAAAGGAGTAGGTCGGCTCACCATCCGGTGGAGCAATCTTATTGATCACCTGCGGGGTATACAACGTACCACCGTTGCCGACCGCAGCGATGAAATCCGCCACCTGCAGCGGAGTAACCATCAGCGCCCCCTGGCCGATCGCCAGGTTGGTGGCATCCATAGGGTTAGCCGGATCAGGCACCTGCCCGGCGTCCTCTTCCACCCCTTCGATGCCGGTGGCGCTGCCCAGGCCGAAACCGCGCGCCATTTCGGTCAGCTTGTTGGTCATGCCCTGGTTGTACAGGTCCAGGCCAATATGGTAGAACCAGGGGTTGCAAGAACGGATCAGACCCTGCGGCAGGGTCAGCAG
The DNA here is from genome assembly GCA_903871905.1 of uncultured Chloroflexota bacterium. Taxonomy (GTDB): domain Bacteria; phylum Chloroflexota; class Anaerolineae; order Anaerolineales; family UBA4823; genus CAIQIV01. The sequence continues at coordinate 6,051 of CAIQIV010000241.1, forward strand.
CCCGCTGGGTGCAGTGCGCCCATCGTTCTGAAAATGCTGGTAAGTCCAGTCCTTCAATTCCACACCGGGCAGCTCGGTGAACAGGTAGCCGCATTCATAAGTCGATTCTGGCGTAAAGCGCCCGGTATCCAGGGCGGTCGCCATGGTGATGATCTTAAACACCGAGCCCAGCGGATACTGACCGCGCGCTGCCCGGTTGTACAGCGGCTGCCCGCTGTCCTGGTTCATCAGGGTGAGCAGGGTATAACTGTTGAAGTTGACCGGCTCGAAGGCATTCGGGTCAAAACCCGGGGAGGAGGCCATGGCCAGCACACGCCCGGTGTCCTTCTCCAGCACCACTACCGCGCCTTTCATGGTGTTGAGCGATTTTTGGGCTGCCAGCTGCAGATCCCGGTCGATGGTGGTGAAAATTTCCTGGGAGGGCTCTGCGGCGCGCTCAGCCAGGCGGGTGATGGGCTGGCCCTGGGAGTTGAACACATACAGCGCCCCACCGCGCTTGCCAGACAGGTACTCCTCCCCCCATTTCTCCAATCCCGTGCGGCCGACGCGCTCATCCTGCAGGTAGCCGCGGCGTTTATAAGCTTCCAGCTCATCCGGCTGGATGGCGCTGACATAACCCACGACATGCGGCGCCACGCCCCCATCGAAATAGAAGCGCGATTTGTAAGCGCGCATCACCACACCGGCCAGGCCGGTCAAGATGTCATAGCGCCGGCCTACCTTGGCTGCCGACACCTCGCCCAGGGGCAGGTACCAGTTGGCCCCGGGAGGGAAGTTGGCATACAGGTTTTGCAAAGCCTCGGCGCTCAACCCGGTCAGGTAGGTCAGGTTCTCAAACACCGCTTCATACTGGTCAGGGTCTATCTGGTCCGGGTAAAGACCCAGCGCCGTGGCATCTGCCTGCGCCACCAGGGCGCGTCCGTACAGGTCATAAATATTGGCGCGCGCCGGGGTGTAATCCACCCGGTCCATCGCCAGGTAATTGCCTCCCTTCAGCTCTGGGAGCACCAGGGTGTCATCCCACTGCACGCGCCACTCCCCCTTCTCCCGGCTCAAGTTCATCATCGTATCCCGGCTAACGTCTCCCACCAGGACGCTGTGCAGGGTCACCCGGTAATTTACCTGGGCTGAATCAGGGTTGGTCAAAGTAGAAAGGATCTCATAATCCAGCCCGCTGCTCCCGGTTTCAGAGGCCACGCTCTGATACTGCTTGATAAACTTCTCCTTCTCCACAGCATCCTGGCTGACCGAAGTCAGCAGGCTGTACATCCCTTCATAATCGTCTTTCTTCCAGCCATCCAGGTAAGCCCGCGCGGTCAGCAGGACATTGGGGGCAGGCGTAACATGGGCAACCGGGTCAGGAGGGTTGGTAGGCGAAGGCGCAACCGTTTCGGTGGCCTGGCCGGCAGGCAGCAGGGAACACCCACTGACCAGAAAGAAGAAAAGGAAGACTATCCAGTACTTAACTTTTTTGTTCATTTTGTCTTATAGTTTCGATATCCTGGTTTTTGCCAGGCAGGAGTTGAGAATAAACGGTACAGGTATAAGCATTCAGATCCTGGCAGCCGCGCGGGACATCTTGCCCGCCGAGCACGCCAAACTGCGCCAGCATACGGGTCACATGGCACAGCGGCAGCCCCATTACATTGGCATAACAACCCTGGAGCTGCTCCACCGGGTGAAATGCCTCATGCTGGATGGCATAGGCCCCGGCTTTGTCAAACGGGTCCCCCGAGGCAATATACGCACCGATTTCGCGGTCCGTATACTCCCGCATCGGGACATCGGTGATGCACACATCCTTCACCATCCGGCCGCTCCCAGGCTGGAGCACCACCAGCGAGGTAAACACCTGGTGGCTGCGGCCGCGCAGCTGGAGCAGCATACGCCAGGCCTCCCCGGCATCAGCCGGCTTTCCCAGGATTTGCCCCCCGTCAACAACCGCCGTATCTGCGGCCAGCACCAGGGCATCCTGGCTGGGCGCGCTCAAACAATGCCGGGGGAGATCGCGCCAGGCAGCCTGGGCTTTCTCCTCGGCCACGCGCAGCACGTACTCCCTGGGCTGCTCATCCATGCAGGGACTTTCATCGACATCCGCCGGGCAAACCACAAACTGCCATCCCCCCAGGGCCATGAGCTGGCGGCGGCGTGGGGAATTTGAGGCCAGTACGATCATCAATTAATGATTGTATCATAGCCTTTTGCGGCTGCCCGCTGACATTTAACCTACCCTAATCTGGCAAGCGGATGTAAAATCTTAGGCAAAATAGCAAACGATGCGCTCGAACTGGAGGCAAGAATGCAAGTTTTGGAAGAACGGATCGCCCGCGAGGGGAAAAATCTAGGCGGTGGGATCCTCAAAGTTGATGGCTTTATTAACCACCAGGTTGATCCCGTGCTGATGGACGAATGTGGTAGAGAGTTTGCCCGCCGCTTCCGCGATATCGGCGCCACCAAGGTCCTGACCGCCGAGATCTCGGGGATTGCCCCGGCGTTGACCACTGCCCTGCACATGAAGCTGCCAGTAGTCTACGCGCGCAAGCATAAGCCGATCACCATGCCCGACCAGGTCTTCCTGACCCTGACCCCTTCGCACACCAAGGGCAGGACGGTGGAACTGATCATTTCCCCGGAATACCTGGCCGGAGGAGAACGGGTGCTGATCATCGATGACTTCCTGGCCAGCGGCGCCACCATCCTGGGCCTGGTTCGCCTGGCGCAGACTGCTGGCGCCCGGATCGTGGGGATTGGCGCCCTGATTGAGAAGACCTTTGAGGGCGGGCGGCAGGCGCTGAGCCACCTGAACATTCCCATCGAATCCCTGGCGATGATCAGCTCGATGGAGAACGAACATTTCATATTTGTCCAGCAATAGGGAATATCAACCTGGAAATGGATTCAATCGCCATTCTAGACTTCGGCTCTCAATATGCCCAGATCATCGCCCGGCGCGTGCGTGAGCTGCAGGTGTACTGCGAGTTGTTCCCCTGGGATGCGCCGGCCAGCACGGTGATGGGCATTGCCCCGCGCGGCTTTATCCTGTCTGGAGGCCCGGCAGCGGTGTACGATCCCGGCGCGCCCTTCATCCAGCCCTATCTCCTGGAAAGCGGGCTGCCCATCCTGGGGATCTGCTACGGCATGCAGGCGCTGGCCCACTCGCTGGGTGGCAAAGTTGCCCCCTCCAGCCAGCGGGAGTATGGCATGGCGCAGGTGGAGGCGACCGCTTCCAATCCACTGCTGCCGCCAGGACGCCACCCGGTATGGATGTCACACGGCGATCGCATCGAATCCCTGCCGCAGGGCTTCCAGTCTCTTGGCTTCAGCGATAACTCCCCCTATGCCATCATGGGCGACCCCCGGCGCAGCTACTACGGCCTGCAGTTCCATCCGGAGGTGCACCACACGCCGGGGGGTACAGAGGTGCTGCGCTGCTTTGTCCAGGGGGTGTGCCAGGCCCGGGCAGAATGGACGCCAGAATCGATCATTGCCAGCAGCGTGGAGCGTGTGCGCCAGCAGGTGGGGGGCCAGGCGGTGCTGTCGGCGGTCAGCGGCGGGGTAGACTCCAGCGTGGCCACCGCCCTGGTGCAGCGCGCCGTCGGCGACCAGCTGGCGGCCGTCTTTGTCGACACCGGCCTGCTGCGCCAGGGAGAGGCCGCCCAGGTGCAGGCGGCGCTGCACGAAAACCTGGGGGTGGAGCTGGTCACGGTTAACGCCGTCGACCAGTTTATGAGCGCCCTGCGCGGCGTAGAGGAGCCCGAGGCCAAGCGGCGCATCATCGGCGAGTTGTTCATCCGCATCTTTGAGCAGCAGGCGCGCCGGCTGGGCCAGCCGCCCTTCCTCGTACAGGGTACGATCTACCCGGACGTGGTCGAATCCAGCGCCCCAGACCGCGCGCGCGCTGACCGTATCAAGA
>CAIQIV010000242.1 GCA_903871905.1 uncultured Chloroflexota bacterium
CGCCTGCTGCCTGCCGGGCGCGCTGGTCCACAATCGTCCTGCCGGTAGTGGTGGTCATCGGCTTGACTTTTTTCCCGGCGCCCCGGTCATGTCGGGCGAACAGCGGCAGCGACCCCAGCGGCTTGCCTGACCCGCCGTCCAGCGCCGCCCGGGCTGCCAGATAATCCTTCAGAGCCGCCAGGCTGCGCCTGGAGAACCGCACAACCGCTTCCCGGTCACCCTTGCCAAGTACAATTGCTCTGCCTTCCGCCCAGTCGATGTCGCCGCGCCGCAGGTTGCAGGCCTCGTGCACCCGCAGCCCGGTGTCGGCCAGCGTCAGCAGAAAAGCCCGGTCGCGCAGGTTGATCAGGCGCTCCTGTTCATCTTCGACCGGCTGACTTGCAAGATTAATAGCATAATCTAGGATATCTTCAATGGCGTCTCTCGGAAACTGCGGTAGTCGCTGGCCGGCTCGCCGGGAGCGCTGGCGGATCAGCAGTCGCATGCGCGGCAGGTTAGGCTCGGCCAGGCGTTCGGCGGCGAGGTACTCAAAGAACCCGGCGGCCGCCGTCAGGTACATCTGTTCGGTGGCTGGCGCCAGGTCTTTGAGTGCTGTGGCAAACCAGCCGATCGCATCCTCTGGCACCTCCCCCGGGCTGGTTTCGGAGCAGGGGAGGTCGTGCGCATCCAGCACTGCTTCAAAGGCGTTCATCGCATTCCGGTAGCTGCGTGCTGTGTTTGCGCTGCGTGCTTGATTTTTGCTCTCAATAAAAGCCGCAATCGCCTCGCTGATCGTCTGGGGAAGCTGTCTGGGTGGGTTCATCAGGGTTTTCTCGCGTATACTAAATGCTTATGATAATAATACTTATCGAAACCATGATTATTCTAATGACTCTCGGGTAATCTGTCAAGTCCCTCCCCGCTCCCCCATCAAGATTTTATTGGTTGGGCCCACGGATGAGTTCATCCTGGCGGCAGGTATTTGGGGTGTTCGAATCAGACTACGCATGATCGAAACCAGTTGTCTGGCGCCATCCAGGCAAAGATCTGCCATCCCTGCCCCATCAAGTTCGGCTGCGTACAAGCTGCGTAAATATGCGTAAATATCCGTAGAAACCACGACCCTTTTTTACGTAAATCAACGACTAATGGTGATAGGACTTAAGTTACAATTAAGCATGATAGGCCGGTTGATCCTGAACTGCAGATCGGGTCATCGGAAAATGTCTTCTCCTGCCTGGAGGCAAATAATGAATAATCGCACGCGCTTATTTTGGTTATTAGGTGGATTGGCGCTCCTGGCTGTTATTGCGCTGGTTTTCAGTCCAACGGTCCAGCACCTGGCAGGCGCTGCCCTGAACATCCCCACCGTAACCTGCGATCAGATAAGCCAGATCCCTGCCGGCGAATGCGCTGCGCTCAAAGCACTCTATGACAGCACGCAGGGAGCGAATTGGGGCAATGCGGGCAATTGGTTCATGACCACCACACCTTGCGATGGCTGGTTTGGGGTGGCCTGCCAGAACCAGGGCGTCAGTAACAACATAGTCTCGCTGCGTCTCGGTGGTAACCAGCTCAAGGGCAGTTTACCCACCGAACTTGGCCAACTGACCGAATTGAAAATCCTCGAGCTGAACGGCAATCAGCTCTCTGGCGCGCTTCCGGTCAGCCTCGGTGCCCTCTCGAAGCTGGAAACGCTTGACCTCAGTTACAACCAGCTTACTGGTTCGCTGCCACCCGAGATCATTAATCTGCCTGCTCTCAAATTCCTGCGCCTGCAGGCCAACCAGCTCTCTGGCGCTTTGCCGGGCTCGCCGACTCTGTCCGGAGAGCAGCCCAGCCTGGGCGGCGCATCGAGCCTGGAGGAATTATCGCTGCAGTACAACCAGTTTAGCGGGTCAATCCCGGCTGGCTGGGACAAATATTCTCGCCTCAAGAGCCTTTACTTGCAGATGAATCAACTCTCCGGCCCTATTCCACCCGAGCTGGCTAACCTTACTGCTCTGGAGAACATCGATCTCAGTTCCAACCAGTTCTCCGGTGCTCTTCCTGCCGATCTGGGCAAACTAAAGGGTTTGAAGATCTTATACCTGGGAAGCAACCAGCTTTCTGGCTCAATCCCGGCTGCGCTTTCTGGCATGAATGCGCTGCAGGATTTCGGCTTGCAGTCGAACCAGATTACCGGTACGATCCCGTCCGAATTAAGCAGCCTGGTAAACCTGCGCTACTTGAACCTCTCCAACAACCGGCTGCAAGGTGGCATCCCTGCTTCCTTCGCCAACCTTAACAAATTGCAGCAGTTGATCGTATCAGGCAACCTGCTCACCGCTGACCTGCCCCCCGAACTGGGCAACATTGCTACCCTCACCACGCTGGATGTTGGCAAAAATGCCCTGCCGGGTGAAATTCCCCCGGCGCTGGTGGGTGTTGTGTCGGCTGGCTCTGGCATGTCCGATTATGTCAGCTTTGGCTATAACATGCTCGATGCCAGCGACCCGCAGTTGGTGGAAAAGCTCAACGCCAAAGACAAAAACTGGCAGCGCACTCAGACTCTCCCACCTGATAACCTGGCGGCCCAGCAAGGACCCAACGGTAAAGTCACCCTGACCTGGACGCCGATTGCCTACACTGCCGATGGCGGCTTCTATGAAATCAGCTATGCCACAAGTGAAAATGGTCCATACACCGTCGCCGGTGTGACGGTCGATAAATCATCCGCGACCTTTGATGTTACCGGCTTGACCATCGGTACACTCTACTTCTTCAGGGTGCGCACCCATACCCCTCCCCACCTCGATCAGCAGAATGCTTTGTGGAGCGTGTACACCACGCCAATCTCGGTAATCGCTATCAATAAAGAAACACCCGAGCAGCAAAAGTTCTATCTGCCGATCATTCGCCGCTGACCTCCCCACCGGCAGACGCCTGCCCTGCACCGGGCATCTGCTGTCGCAGTTCTTCATCTTCTCCTCCTCCTTTGTCGGAAGCCGGGCCAGGACAGCCCGGCTTCCCCCCTTTTAATCCCAACCGCAGGTCGTTGCCGGCCGTGTCAGTTGGTTGACAAATGCAAACATATGTTCTACAATAGAGACGGAGGATATGCCTGTGGACGCACTCACCCGCCTGGCCGGTCTTTCGGCTCCGATGAACCTTGAACCCGACGGTGAACCAGGCAGCAATACCCTGACTCGCCGCCAGCAAGATGCGATCTGTATCAGCCAGGCCCAGATGCCCAATGGCCGGCAGATCACCATGCTCAAAACGCTGCTCACCTCTGCCTGTGAACGCAACTGTTTCTACTGTCCCTTTCGCTCTGGACGGGACTTTCATCGAGCGACTCTGACGCCCGATGAAATGGCCGGCGCTTTCATGGCTATCCAGCGGGCGGGCGTCGCTCAGGGGATTTTCTTGAGCTCTGGCATTGCTGCAGGCGGTCTGCGCACCCAGGACCGCCTCCTGGCGACCGCCGAAATTCTTCGGCAGAAATACCGCTTTCCCGGCTATGTCCACCTGAAGCTGATGCCTGGCGCCGAAAAGGCCCAGGTCGAACGCGCCATGCAGTTGGCCGACCGGGTCTCCCTCAATCTTGAAGCTCCCAATTCCCAGCGTCTGGAAAAGCTTGCTCCGACCAAAGTCTTCCTTGAAGAATTGCTGCAGCCCCTGCGCTGGGTGCACGAAATCCGCTCTGCCCAGCCCGCATCCCGGGGCTGGCAGGGCCGCTGGCCCTCGATGACCACGCAGTTTGTAGTTGGTGCAGCCGGTGAGAGCGACCTGGAACTGCTCTCAACCACCGCCGCCTTGCAGGCCCAGTTGGGTCTGGCACGGGCCTATTTCTCCGCCTTCAATCCCATCCCCGATACACCCCTGGAAAATCTCCCCGCCGAAGCCCCACTGCGCCAGCACCGTCTCTACCAGGCCTCGTTCCTGCTGCGCGACTATGGCTTTGGTCTGGAAGACTTGCCCTTCCAGTCTGATGGCGGCCTGCCGCGCGACGTCGATCCAAAGACTGCCTGGGCCCGCCAGAATATCGCTGGCGCTCCCCTGGAGGTAAATCGCGCTGGCCGGAACGAACTGCTGCGCATCCCCGGCATTGGCCCGCGCAGTGCTGATGCGATTTTGAATGCTCGCTGCCGCTCGCCTCTACGCAGCCTGGATGATTTGCGACACATAGGGATTCGCCCAGACCGCGCCGCTCCTTACATTCTCCTGGACGGCCGCCAGGCGCCTCGCCAGTTGAGCCTGTGGTAATTTTGTCGTATTTGTAGTACGATAGGGGGTATTCATCGTCGAATTGCGAATTTGCCCGCCGGAGGTGACGGATGGCTCGGTTGACTGACTGGCAGTTGGCTCGCATCAAGGAACGCCTTTTGGCGGCTGTGACAAACGAACTGGCCCGGCGCACATACCCGGCCGAAGAGTTTCGTCAGGCAGCAGAAGTCCAGATCAATGTCTGCTATTCCGATATGAAATTGAACCTGGATCCTGCCGACCGCAGCCTGGTCTTCACCTATCTGATCAATGAACTCGTGGGATACGGTCCCTTACAGCCCTATCTCGATGATCTCACCATCAGCGAGGTGATGGTCAACGGTCCTGGGCTGATCTTTATCGAGCGCCATGGCGAACTGATTGAAACCGGCGCCCGCTTCGATGACCGGGCCCACCTGGAGCGAATCATCAATCGCATGGTTCACCCTCTCGGTCGCCGCGTGGACGCCGATAACCCCACCGTTGACGCCCGTCTCCCCGATGGATCCCGCGTCAATGCTGTTGTCCCGCCGGTGGCCGTCGATGGTCCGTACCTGACGATCCGCAAATTCCTGCCGAACCAGATGACCCTTGACGATCTTATTCAGCTCGGTTCGCTGACCCCCAACATGGCGGAATTCCTGAACGCCTGTATCGCCGCCCGTCTCAACATTCTGATCTCAGGCGGCACATCATCGGGCAAAACCACCATGCTTAACCTGCTCTCTACGCTGATTCCCAACCACGAGCGCATTGTCACCATCGAAGATGCGGTTGA
>CAIQIV010000243.1 GCA_903871905.1 uncultured Chloroflexota bacterium
CCACCCTTGTTTCTTCATGAAGTCAGTCAGCACCGGGATCTGGGTGTAATTTCCTTTGTAAGAATCGACCGCAGGCCAGAAGACCGCCAGCCATATGAATGGAACAAAAAGACAGCCCACACCAATCGTGATAGAGCCGAGAAGAAAAAAGGCTACTAATAGGACTAGGTTAATTGCGATAGATTGAATAGAGTGGAATCTGATAAAAGGTCGATTCTTCTTCTCTTCTAAGATCAACCCCAGGATAGCAAGAATTGGGATAGGGTATCCGATGGCTACCCATAACCGGTCATCGCTGGAGATATCTGTGTTGGGAATGTTCTCGTTCACTGCAAACCTCCTGGAAGGGTGATAACAACCTAACTACGATAATTTTACACCATTTGTCTGAAAATTGATATGCGATAAAAAATTACGCAGGAGGGCTGGATTTTCTAATCTTTTGTTTTATACTTGGCTATTATGGTGGCTGTTCATCTTTTGGGTACACCAGAAATTGTCATAGGAGACCAGCGGCTCGTAATCCAGAGGAAGAAGAGCCGTGGAGTTTTATATTTTATTGCTGGTCATCGCCATCCAGTCCTGAGGGTAAAGCTGTTGGGGCTATTTTGGCCAGATCTTGCAGAGGTGAGCGCCAGGCAGGTTTTGAGAACCACGCTGTCCGATCTCAAGAAACAGGTGGGTGATGTTCTCCACATTGAGGCGGAACATGTGGCTCTAGATGAGCGGGTGTGGATTGATGCGCTGAAGTTCGAGAGCTTGCTGACCCTTGGAACACCTGGTGTGAGCCAGCTTGAAGAAGCAGCAGGGCTTTACCGCGGAGAATTTCTGAGCGGAATATCAATCCCGGCATTGGATGAATTTCAGCATTGGGTGACCGTTGAGCAGGAGCGTTATCGTCGGCTGCTGATGGGGTGTTTATCGAAATTAAGTGATTGGATGCGCGCACAACAGGACTATTCCAAATCGCTTGAATACCTGGACAGGGCACTCGAAATCGATCCTCTCCAGGAAGACATTCAGAGAGAGAGTATTCGCCTGCAGCACCTGGCAGGAGATAGGGCTGGGGCGATCCGCCGCTATGATGTATATCGGAAACGATTGGATGACCAGCTGGGGGTTCCTCCGATGCTGGAGACCCGTCAGTTGTATGATGCGATTGTACGGGATGAGCTGATTCAGACGCGCCAGGAATTCCTGCCCCAATCTCCTTTAAGTTCACGGAAGGTGCGTGGTGGCCCAACGGAGAGGCAATACAAGTTTGTTGGGCGCAGGCAAGAAATGTCGACTCTTCGGGAAGCGGTAAAAAATCGAAAGTTTGTGCTCATAGAGGGGGAGGCTGGAATTGGGAAAACCAGGTTGGTCCATGAATTTTTCAATTCATCCCCTCATTTGGTATTAGATGGCAGCGCTCACGAGCTGGAACAGCCGCTTCCTTACCAGCCTTTTATCGATGCCCTGCGAGGCCTGACCAGGCAAAAGGAATGGGGAAATGTCTCCCATGTTCTTGCCAGAATGCCCCATATCTGGAGACAGGAGATTGGGCGCTTGATTCCCGAACTATCAGATGATCAGCGGGCAGAGCTTCAGCCCTTGAGCACGGGTGAATCAAGAATCTGGGAAGGGATGTACCAATTCCTCCAGGGTTTGGCAGCGGTCAAGCCAGTGGCTGTGTGGATTGATGACCTTCAATGGGCAGATGAAGCTTCCCTGGGGTTGTTGGGGTTCCTGGTTCGGCGGAGCAGGCAGGATAACTTGTTCTTTTGCGCAACTTCTCGATCGGTCAGCATTAATAAGCAGGCTAAATCACTGATACATAGCCTGCAGAGGATGGACAATCTGGTTCGAGTTTCGTTAGGGGGATTAAAATTGCCGGACGTGTACGAAATTGCTCAGGTTGTATCATCATCAGATGCTCGTTCATTGTCTGATTGGCTGTATCAGAACTCAGAGGGGAACCCGTATTTCCTCACCGAATTAATCCAACATGCAAAGCAGCTTGATATCCTGTCTGGTGACGGTATTTTCCGCCAACCCACCCAACCTCAAGGATTAACCGTTCCTCCATCACTCAATTCCCTGATCCAATCCCGACTGGATGATCTGAGTGATCCTGCCCGGCGGTTGCTGGAGGTGGCAGCCATAACCGGGTATGATTTTGAGATTAAGGTGGTGATTAGAGCAAGTGGACTTTCGGAACTCTCTGCATTCGACGCATTGGATGAGTTAACCGCTTCGGGTTTACTGGAGCCTGGCTCTACCGGTGAGAGGTTAACCTACCGCCACGTGCTGATCAGTGATGTCATCCGGGAAGGCATGAACTCTTATCGCATCCAAAGCATGCACCGTCATATTGCCGAGACGATAGAAAAAACCTTCGACACAGATATTGATTCAATTGCAGGCAGGCTGGCTTTTCATTATCTGGAAGGAAGATTGCCAGAAAAAGCTGCACATTTTGCCCTGATCGCGGCTCGTAATGCTGCCAGCCTCTCTGCTTGGGCAGAATCGATCCGTTTCTATGAAATAGCCCTGGCAGGAAATTCTGGTCAAGGGAAATTGGATACACTGATTGAGACAGCCCATGTCCTGGCCAGGTCCGGTCAGTTTGCCCGCAGTTCCGAAGTGTATCATGAAGCAATTCATTCGATCCCTAAAGGGGATCAGACGGATATCAGGTTTGATCTAAAACTCTCCCTGGCAAAATCTATGCTCCCGCAGGCCCGGTTCTCAGAAGCCATTGGGCTTGCTGAAAATGTATTGGCTTCCTGTAAATCAGGGCGCATCCGGGGAGAGGCAGAGCAGCTACTTGGGACGGCTTATGCGGTTGAAGGAACAAGCCTGGATAAAGCGCGTTTTTACCTGATTGCAGCGGAAAGCCATACACGACACGATGATCCGCTGAACAAAGCCGGCCAATCTTCCATCCAATTTGAACTGGGGAGCATTGCTGCCCAGCAGGGAGACCTGGAGTTGGCGATAAATTATTATTTGAAGTCTCTGGAAATTGTTAATGATCAGGATGATGAAGATTCGCTCGAGAGGAAGATACTGGCCTATAACAACCTTGCATATCATTACCATCTTCTTGGTTCCCCCCAGGCAAGAATATATGGAATCCAGGGGTTAAAACTTGCCCAAGAAAAGGGTATTTTAGCGTTTTCCACTTACCTGTATTCCACCCTGGGCGAGATTGAACTGGAAGCGGGAAATCTCGAAGAAGCCGAGAAGCTGTTTACTCAAGGATTGACCTTGTCTGAGGAGTTTGGGGTCAAGGAAAGAATAGCTGGTCTCACTGCGAACCTGGGCCTGGTGTCCCTCCGGCGGGGGGAGGCTAACCTTGCCATTCACCAGTTGTCGTCTGCTCTCAGCCTTTCCGATTCCCTGGGCACGAAGCATCTCTCCAGCCAGATTCGCGTGTGGTTGTCGCCTCTGCTGCCCAAGACCGAAGCGCTTCATAACCTGACTGAGGCGCGCGCCTTTGCAGAAACCAGCGGGCGTAAACGGTTGTTGGATGAAATTCTTGCTGTAGAAAAGATTGTTCGTTAGATCAGTTATAATCGCCTTTGCAATCCTGATACCCAAAATAGGAGTAAACTATGGCATACGAGGCCGAAATTAGCCGGGTAAATCCAACCTGCTTTCTTTTCTTGATCGATCATTCCACTTCAATGGTTGACCCCCTCATGGGCATTCCAGGGAATCCCAGGAAAGCTGAGTTTGTGGCAGATGCATTAAATAAAGTGATCCAGAGCTTGATCGTTACTGCCTCGAAAGACGTGGATATCCGTCGGTATTTTCAGATTGGATTGATTGGCTATGGCACGGATGTTCATCCGGGATTGGGTGGAGATCTTGGAAGCCAGGATCTGGTGTGGATTGATGAGATTTACCAGAAACCCCTCAGGATAGAGGAACGCCAGAAGAAAGAATCCGATGGGGCTGGCGGGTTCATTGAGATAACCACAAAATTTCCTGTCTGGGTCAATCCCATCGCCAGGGGACAAACGCCCATGTGCCAGGCATTAGAGAAAGCTATTCAGATCCTGGAGCCCTGGGTTTCAGAACACCGGATGTCTTTTCCGCCTACCGTGATTAACCTGACCGATGGGGAAGCGAATGATGGCGATCCTCGAAAACCTGCTCAAGCATTGCGCGACCTCCACACGGATGATGGCAATGTTGTGCTATTGACCCTCCATGTCTCATCAAACCAGTTTTCCCAACAGGTCTTTTTCCCGGACGACCAACGCAATCTACCTGACCATGCCTCCCAGGTGATGTTTGAGATGTCCAGCCCGCTCACTCCTCGGATGCGCCAGACCGCCCAGGATCTGCTGTACATCAAGCTGTCTGAGACAGCCAGAGGGATAGTTTATAATGCCGATATCGCCGGGATTGTCCAGGCATTGGAAATTGGCACTCGCCCTGCAAATCTTCGATAATATCGATGACCCACGGCTGGCAATTGCATTGGCGCGTCTTTACCATTCCCAAATGGGGGAATGCGCCAGATGAGAATGAGGATGCGGCATATCCCCTGACTGTTAACTGTCCCATTAAATTGGGAAAGGGTGAATCTTTTTCCTGCGCGCTTTCCGATGGGGCCACGCAGTCTTCTTTTTCCAGGCTGTGGGCAAATATACTAGCTGATGAAGCCAGCAGGGCTTCGATATTTATTTCCGATCCGATGAGAATCCTGGAGCACGCCATTCCACGCTGGAAAAACCAGGTCAGCCGGTATGAATTGCCGTGGCATGCTGAGGAAAAGGTCCGGCGCGGTGCTTTTGCCACGTTGGTCTGGCTGGGGATAAAGATAATAGAGGGGAGACCCAGGGGGATGCAGGGATCTTGGAAAGCCCTGGTTCTGGGGGATAGCTGCCTCTTTCAACTGCGAGAAGGGGTGCTCATATCCAGTGCGCCGGAGCCTCCTGGGCCAGATTTTTCCCTGAATCCAGTTCTCTTTTCCTCTATAGCTGAGCGAAACCAGCAGTTATTGAACAGGATATCCTCTCAAATAACCTCCGGTGATTGTCGATCGGGAGATCAGTTTATTCTGGTTTCAGACGCCCTCGCCGAGTGGATTTTCAAGAATTATAATTCGGGTTGTGAACCATTCAAGATGATGCAAACCAGGGTGTTCGATGCCCCAGCGAATCGCTCTTCATTCGCTGCATGGGTAAATTCCTTGAGAGAGGAAAAATCCATCAAGAACGATGATACAACCCTGGCTTCTGTTATGCTAGAGTGACCGCAATGGTGAACCAGCTTTTCCCATCTTTCAACGAGTATCAGGCTGCGCTTCAGCATCCAAAGGTATGCTTCGAGAATTTTGACTTGAAGCGGGGCATTGTCGAAGCAGACTTGTGGGGATTGCCGAGAGTCAGATCAGGTGGATTTGCCCTGACCTATAAATTACTTGGTAATGGCAGCGCCGCCTGGGCAGTTCGCTGCTTTCATCGGGCTGTTGAGGACAGGACCAGTCGTTACATGGCAATAAGCCGTTACCTGGCTAATCGTCAACTGGATTTTTTTACCCCGATTCGCTACATCCCACGGGGCGTTCTTGTGCGAGGTAACTGGTTTCCAATAACTCTGATGAAATGGATTTCGGGCGATACGCTTGAAACTTATCTTTTGAAAAATTATCAAGATCCAATTGCACTGTTGGGTTTATCAGTGGAACTCCGGCGTCTTGCCGGACAGTTGGAAACCCTGGAAATCTCCCATGGTGACCTGTCCCATCGAAACATCCTGGTCCAACAATCGAATATGAGGCTGATCGACTACGATGGTATGTATGTTCCTGATCTACATGGCCGGCATAGCAGTGAAATTGGGAACATTCATTTTCAACATCCTGGTCGAACTGAATCTTATTTTGCTCCTGGAATGGACCGCTTCTCAGAAATAGTGATTTACCTTGCGCTGGAGGCATTGCAGAAACAGCCTCGTCTCATGCAACAGTATGAAACAGGTGGTGAAGGTCTGCTGTTTAAAAGAGATGACTTTCTCCACCCATACCAATCCAGGCTGTTACAGGAATTGGACACTTACTCGGATTTTCACCCGATGGTGAGTAACTTCAAGCGCATATGCCTGGGTTCAGTGGCTGAGGTGCCCAGTTTATCTGATTTTATTGCCAATATCCCATGGACTGCCCAACCTGTTACTGAAAAAAACCTTCTTGTTATGGGAAACCAGTTTTATCCAGTTTTTGATGCCCTGGATCGATTTCTCCTGCTGCAGTACTTGGGTAAAGTCATCACTGTTGTGGGGAAGACTACAGATATCTTCAATGGGAAGACAAAGGATGGTCAGCCCCACATCTTCATCAACTTTGGCAGCTGGCGCAGCAAATGCTTTACCATTGTTCTGTGGGCGCAGGCGCTTGAACTGCTGGAGAGAATGAAAAAAGATGCTGCAGAGTATCAGGAACAGTGGGTTAAGGTTACCGGCCTCCTGACATCCATTAATCGGCGGCCGCAGATCGTTGTCGAGTCTCCAACCGATATCGAAATCCTGGATGATGAAGTGGATGCACGGGATGTGCTTGAAAATGCCAGGAAGCAGGGATGGTTGGTTTCATATTCGACAATGGGTAAGTCTTCACTGTCACGAACCTTACCTCCCGTGTATAAAGAAAAGAAAATGGCAGTAGACAACCATCCTCCTGCCAAATTTCAACCGGGTGCACGGGCAATTATCTCTGCAAGGACCAGGAATTCTGGAACCCTGGATTTATCCAGGGACATTATTGAAAAAATTGGAAAGCTTTATTCGGCGCATGAGAGCGCTGCAGACCCTGGTGAGAAATAGAAAAATGTCCTGGTTGGGATTTTCGGCTATAATGGTTTGATAAAAGGATTCATTTCTAATACTAGGAGTAATTGATGGAGACTCTATGTGTCGTTGGCACTGGTTATGTTGGATTATCAACAGGAGCCTGTTTTGCTGACCTTGGAAACCGAGTTTTTTGTCTGGATATCGATGAAGAGAAGATTGCCAATATTCGACAAGGGATCATGCCGATCTATGAACCCGGATTGAAAGAATTGGTGGAGAGGAACATTCACGCAGGGCGTCTATTCTTTACATCGGATTATTCAGAGGCTTTAAAGGACTCCAGGTACGCCTTTATTGCCGTTGGGACCCCCTCAGGTGTGGATGGAGAGGCTGATTTACAGTATGTTCGCCAGGTTGCTGAAATGATAGCCGACACAGTCAATCATCAGCTCATTGTGATCAATAAATCCACAGTCCCGGTCGGCACAGGTGATTGGGTGGCTGAAATTATCAATAAGCGGCGTGAAGGCAGTCCTCTGGCGTTTTCTGTCGTATCCAACCCCGAGTTTTTACGAGAAGGTTCTGCAATCACCGATTTTATGAGCCCTGACAGGGTTGTTTTAGGGTCTGAAGACCGCCAGGCAGCAAACCAGGTCGCACAACTATACCTGAGTCTGCGTTGTCCGATCATCATCACCAACTTGCGCACTGCCGAGATGATCAAATACGCATCCAATGCCTTCCTGGCCACCAGGATCTCTTTTATTAATGAAATTGCTAACATCTGTGAAGAGCTTGGGGCAGACGTGCGTGAAGTTTCGCGCGGGATGGGTGCGGATAAGAGAATCGGTAACGCATTTCTGGATGCCGGCTTAGGGTGGGGAGGGAGTTGTTTCCCCAAGGATGTTAAGGCTTTGGCGCACATGGCTGTTCTTCATGGCACCCAACCACAGCTTCTCCAGGCGGTAATGGATATCAACCGTAACCAACGCCGCAGGGTTGTGATGCGCTTGAGGAAAGAACTGGGTTCATTCCAGGATAAGGTGGTTGGCATCCTGGGCTTGTCATTTAAACCGAATACCGATGATACCCGGGAAGCCCCTGCTGTTGAGCTAATCCACTTGATGCAAAATGAAGGTGCGATGATCCGGGCTTATGATCCTCAGGCGATGGAAGTTGCATCACGGCACCTGCCGCGCGTCCAGATGTGCAGCGATCCGTATCAGGTTGCAGAGGGGGCGGACGCTCTGGTCCTGGTGACCGAATGGAATGAATTCAAAAACCTGGATTTTGAAAAGTTGCTGCAGGTGATGCGAAAACCGGTTATTTTTGATGGAAGAAATTTGTGGGAGCCTGAACGGATTCGCTCTTCTGGTTTTACTTATCTTGGAATAGGGCGCGGCACCTCAATATAATCATGGTGAACCTCCACCAGGAGTAAAAATGACTTTCAAGGAATTAATCCACCAACGCTATAGCTGCCGGGCTTATAGGCCTGAACCGGTTGAAGAAGATAAATTAATGCAGGTGTTGGAGGCTGCCCGTCTGGCACCAACCGCAGCAAACCGGCAACCTTTCCAGATTATTGTGATTCATATCCGTGGAAAAGAGCAGGATATTCAGAAATTGTATCATCGGGATTGGGTTCTGCAGCCGCCTATCCTGCTTTGTATTTGTGGCATTGAAGCCCTGGCATGGGTACGGCGGGATGGAAAATCCTACCTGGACGCGGATGCAGCCATTGTGGTTGATCATATGACCCTTGAAGCAGCAGAGCTGGGTTTGGGTACCTGTTGGATCGCGGCATTTGATCAGACAGCTGTAAGAGATTTTCTCCATCTACCGGATGGTGTTGAACCCTTGTTCTTGTTAACCTTGGGCTACCCGAATGACCAGGCGGGTCCAAAGGCTAGAAAACCGCTGGAGCAAATCGTCAGATATGAGCATTGGTAGTATTTTCTGGTGACGGTTGTGAGAAGTTGGAATAATCAGTTCCTTATTTTGGCTGTTACGGCAGCTCTTCTCCTACCAGGGTGTGCAATGATTTCAAAACCAAGAGCATTGGTGATTATTGCCAGTGACCAGCCTGGTTCGCCGGATCCAGCGTGGAATTGGTCGGCCGGTGGTGCGGCTTATCTCCCTCAGATCTATGAGACACTCTTCCGTTTTACCGGCGAGTCGGAGTTAACATTAGAGCCCCTCCTTGCCGATGGGATTCCATCTCGAGAAAATGGAGGAATATCTGAGAATGGTTTGGTTTATACCGTTACCATAAAATCGAATGCAAGCTTCCACGATGGTTCGCCAGTCGATGCAGACGCGGTCATTTACTCTTACCAGAGAATCGCTGCATTGAACAAAGGACCGAATGGGATAAGTGCTGATTGGATCGAGCGGATTGAGAAAGCGGATGCGAAGACAGTTCGATTCATCCTGAAACGGCCTTTTTCAGATTTTCTGATGTCCTTAGGCAGCGCCTGGGGAAACTTTATTGTCAACCCGAAAGTTCTCAGGCAGCATGAGGTGGATGGAGATTGGGGGCATCAGTGGTCTTTAGATTATGATAGTGGTTCTGGACCCTATATACTGGCGCGGTTTGACCATGCGATTAATGAGATCACCCTGGAGAGATATGAGAACTATTGGGGTGGTTGGCCGAATAAAGACCCGGTAAATCGGGTACTCATCCGCTGGTTGATTAACCAGAACAATATTCCCTTTTTGCTTGAAAAAAAGGTAGCGGATATTGTGATTAATATGCCGAGTGATGATTTTCCAATTACGGAAAAGTCGCCGGATTTCACGGTTCACAAGTTCCCAGGAATGATGCAGTATTACCTGGGTTTTAACGCCCAGGCAGTCCCATTGGATAATAAAAAGATCCGGCAGGCTTTGCAGTATACCTTTGACAGAGACCAAATCATTCAGCAGGTTTTTAAAGGGAGTGTTAGCCCAATAACAGGAACTGTTGCCCTGAGTTATCAGGATTCTCATGTTGATTTTGAATATCCAAAATTTGACCTGGAGAAAGCCTCTCAGTTGATTAAAGAAGCTGGGTATCCGGACGGGTTTGAGATCCGGGTTAACCGGCTTGGATTTTGGGCGGATGATCGCGAAGTCCTGGAGTATTGGCAAAGAGATCTGAGGCGCATCCAGATCAAATTAGTAATTGTGGAGCCAGATCCGACCCGATGGGTTGAGGCTTGGTTTAACCAATGTTCAGCACCTACTGACCCTGAGCTTGGGCAGGTATCCACCATGCAGGTCGGCGGGGACTATCCCAGTGCCTTGGAACTGATATCGCAGGTGTGGACGACACCTCGCTTGGGTGGCGGTATGTGCAGCGCGGTTTATATTAATAACCCCAAAATCAATGATAATGCAGCGAGGCTGGCTGGTGAAGATAATCTCGATATCCGATATTCATTGTTTAAGGAGTTGTATGCTGAAATTCACAAGGATGCAGGAGCCATTATCATTGGGCAGGTAGGTGATGAGATCATCATTCGCAATCAGATTAAAGGTTACGAGTATTCATTTGCCTTGGGTGGAAATTATGTTCCTTTGTACAAGATGTCCATCAAAGATTGAATAAAGGCTAGCGAATTATAAAAAGGTGTCCACAGTTCATGAAGGAGATACAATGAAATTTCATGCATTAACCGGGCTAATTGAAGAACAGAAGTCAGATACACTGGTTATCAGCCTGTTTCAGGGAGAGGATGAACTAGGTCCGACAGTCAAGCGTATCGATGAGCAATTGTCAGGAGCGATCAGTGAGATGATTGCCAGTGGTGATATCACTGGAAAACCGGGAGAGGTGAGCCAGCTTTATCCACGTGGAGTACTGACACCCACGCGTATTTTGGTGGTTGGAATGGGGAAAAAAGCAGAATTCGGGGCTGAAGTGGTTCGAAAATCCGCAAGCGCAGCACTGAAGAGGGCTCGGGATTTGAATTCCCGAAATGTTGCTTTTGGCTGTTCAGAGCAGGGTATTGCGATTCTTGGTCTTAAGGGATATGTACAGGCAGTAGTTGAAGGGATCCGTCTTGGGCTGTATCGTTTTCAGATGTTTCACACTGTAAATGACGGTGAAAAAGATATCGAAAGTGTCTTTTTTACTGTAGAGGATCCATCTTCACTCCAGGATTTAGAAACTGGGATCACCATTGGAGATGCGGTTTCAGATGGTACCTGTCTTGCTCGCGATCTGGTCAATATGCCGGCGAATTATGCCACACCTCTGCGTATAGCTGAAGTTGCTCACTCGATCGCTGAATCCCTTTCTCTTTCGATCCTGGTTGGGGACAGGGAATGGGCTGCTCA
>CAIQIV010000244.1 GCA_903871905.1 uncultured Chloroflexota bacterium
CTGGCTCCCCGCCCCTTGGAGGGGCGGGGCCGGGGGTGGGGTGTCGTCCCCTTACTCGTACTTCAGCGCGATGACCGGCTGCAGCGAGGCGGCGCGCAGCGAGGGGTACAGCCCCGAGAGCGAGCCGATCAGCATCGAGAAGAGCAGCGCAAATACCGGCAGGTAAAAGGGGATGTAAACCGCCGAGGTGGGCGCGGTGGCGCTGCTGGAAGCGGCCTGGGCCTGCAGGTAGGGTACGGCGATGGCGTTGATCACATTGCCCAGGATCAGCCCCAGGGTCGTGCCGCCGATCCCGCCGACCAGGCCGATGCCGGTCGCCTCCCCCAGGAACAGGCTGAGCACATCCTGGTTGGTCGCGCCCAGCGCCTTGAGCAGGCCAATCTCGCGCGTGCGCTCGAGGATGGCCATGGTCATGGTGTTGGCAATGCCAATGGCAGCTACCAGCAGGGTGATGGCGCCTACCCCGCCGAAGATCAGCTGCAGGGCGGTGAACAGCGAGTTGATGTTATCCAGAAAGGTCTGGGCGGTTTGCGCCTGGAGACCCAGGTTGGTGATTTTGGCCGCCACGCCGGAAACCTGGGTGGTATCTTTGACCAGCACGATCACGCCGGAGTAGCCGTCGGTGGCGTGGTTGACGCGCTTACCGTTCTGCCAGGAGGTCATGGTGTCGACATCGGTCATCGACATGTAGATGGCGTAATCGTTCTGGTTGCCGGCTTCTTTGAGCACGCCGCCCACGCGCAGGTAGAAGGCCTTGCGCTGCTGGCTGCCACCGCCGCCCTTGGAAAGAGTCAGCTTGAGGGTCTTGTTGAGCAGCGAGCCCGAGATGGTAGCTTCGCTGCCGGAGTAGTTGGCGCGGTAAAAGCTGGCGGTGACCTTGGAGCCGATTACGATTACGCCTTTTTTGACGACTGCCTCGCCTTCGGCCGCCACCGCCCCGATCGCTGAGAGGTCTTCCGTGCCGAGCCCGGTGATATTGGACCGGGCGGTGTAGCGCTGGTACGAAAGCTGAGTGCCGCCGCCCAGGTTAGCACGCGGGATCGCCTTAGAAACGTAATCCAGGGCGGCCAGCTGCTTAACCACGTCATTGGTGATGGTGACCTGGGTGGTGGTGCTGCTGGTGGTGCGGGCATTGCCCTGCTGGACAAAACGACCGAAGCCGGAATTGACATCGATGCGCGTCAGGTCGCGGTTCCCGGCGAACTGGGCCGTGGCAGTCTGCTGCAGGCCGCCGACCAGCGCCACCAGCAGGATGATGGAAGCAGAGCCGATGGACACGCCCAGCGACGTGAGGAGCACGCGCCCCCGCTGGCGCTGGATATTTTCAACAACAAAGCGGATCAGCTCAAGTAATTTCATGACAGGTTCTCGCGATATGCCTTATATTTTCAGGTGGGTATAGAAATAGCGCTTTGCGCTATTTCTATACCCACCGTTGCTCTTATGGCGTGCGGGTAGTCTGGCTCTGCCCCTGGCCTTGGCCCTGGGTACCGGTGCGGAAGAGGGTGGCGGGGTTAAATTCGGGGGCGCTGTCGAAGCCGATCAGCCCGCGGACGACGCGCAGCACCACCTGCAGCCAGGTTTCACCGGTAGCCGCGGCCGTTTGACCGGAAGTGCCCGCTCCAGGGGTGCTGCCGGGCTGCGGGGTGCCCTGGGTGCCGCCGGTCGCGCCGGGTGTGCCAGCGGCCGTGCCGCTGGCGTTGACTGTCAGGGATTTGGTGATGGACTGCGGGTTCTTAAAGTTGTCCATGTAGGAGACTTTGATTTTGATGGGCAGGTCCCCGGCCTTCAGCGGGGTAAAGTCCACGTCCATGGTGAAGTTGCTGCCGGCATCCAGTGTGCCGACGAACAGCGAGTTGTTAGCCAGGGTGGCGTTTTCCGCGCTCACATCTACCTGGCCGAGCAGCACTGAGCTACTGCCCAGGTTGACGATTTGCAGCGGCAGGCTGCTCTTCTTGCCCACTGACTGCGCCGCCACTTCGGTGTAGAAGCTGACGTCGATGGACGGGATCAGGTAAACCAGCAGCGAGATGATCTGCTGCTCGGAATAGGCCGTGTTATTGGGGTCGCGGTATGTGAAATCCAGTGTGACCGGGTACACACCGGGTGAGGTGCTGCTGTTGACCACGAAGGTCTGCTTCAATTCCATCACCTGCTTGGGGTCCAGGTTGCCGATGACGCGCACATTGGACGAACCGACCGGCAGGAAGTTGGTGCTGGTGGTGGTCGTCCCGCCGCTGCTGGAACTGCCGATGGTCACTGAAACGTTTCTGGCCGCGAACACGCCCAGATTTTCAAGCCGCAGCACCAGGTTGAAGGTGGCGCCCGGACGCAGGGCTTCCACGTCAGTCAGGTACGAGGTCACAACCACCTGCGGGCGGATATAAGGCGTTGCCGTCGGCGAGGGGGTGATGGTAGGTGTGGAGGTGTTGAGGGTCAGCCAGTACACGCTGACCGCCGAGGAAAACGTCTGGGTATAGGATTTTCCATCCGCGTCTTTATATTCCAATGCCACACCCACCGAAGTCTGGTAAGTGCTCATGCTGCTTTTGATCAGGAAGGTCTGGACCATGGTGGCGTCTTGGTCCGGATCCAGCGTGGGAATGACCTGCACGCCGCCGTTGCCCTGCGACTGCAGGTCGTTGGAAGTGAAGGTGAGCACAATGTTATAGGCGGTTTTTTGGCCAGAGTTTTTAAAGATGGTGGTGAGCACGAATTTACCGCCGACATACGCCTTAGAGGGATCATAGGTGCTGCTGGTCATGTTGATCAGCGGGCGCTCGTAAGAGGGGCGGGCGGTGGGGGTGGCGGTAGCATCCGCCAGGCTGGGGGCAGAAGGGGGCAAAGGATTGACTCCCGCGGGGGCTTTCCCTTCAAACGCGCGCGCCTGGGCAGGCAGGTAACCCTGCGCCAGGACCAGACTGAACAATAGACTCAACAGCATTCCAAAAATCGCAACTCTTTTCATGATTTTCCTCTGCCTCCTGGGGTATGCCAGGGTTTTTAAAATGATTTCAAACCATTTTGCCGTCGAGCATGTGGATTACCCGGTCGGCGTAGCGGGTCATGCGGGGGTCGTGCGAGACCACGAAGATGGTGCGGCCCTGCTTATGCAGTTCGGCCAGGATTTCCATGATGTTTTCGCCGCTGGTGGTATCCAGGTTGCCGGTAGGCTCATCGGCGACGATCAGCGGCGGGTCGTTGGCCAGGGCGCGCGCGATGGCGATGCGCTGCTGCTGACCACCCGAAAGCTGGGTGGGCTTGTGATACAGGCGGTCCTTGAGCCCAACCATACTGAGCAGGTCAAAGGCGCGGTGCAGGCGTTCCCTGCGGCCCACGCCGTTCAGGCGCAGCGGCAGGGCCACATTTTCCAGGGCGGTCATGGTCGGGATGAGGTTGAAGGATTGAAAGACGAAGCCGATGGTGCGCCGGCGGTAGACGGCGATTTGGTGCTCATCCAGCTCGGTGATGGCTTCGTCATTGACGAAGACCTTACCCGAACTGGGCCGGTCCAGCCCGCCGATGATATGCATCAGCGTGCTTTTGCCCGAGCCAGAGGGACCCATCGCGATGACGAAGGCGCCTTCCTCGATCTCAAGATCGACGCCGTCCAGCGCCTTGATCTCAATATCGCCTTCCATCACATATGTTTTGCGAAGGTCCTGGGTGACGATAATCTGTTTCATCGAATGCCAAGCATACTCAAGTTGATGTTCATGCTGCCAAGGGCCTGCATGCCCAGCGCGATGCCAGCCTGGAGCAGCAGGACGATCAGGATGCTGATACCGGCGATCAGCCAGGTCTTCTTGCGGGTCAGCTTGCCCCATACACTAACACCGATGGCCAGCAGGGCTACCTGCCAGACCAGGTAGAGGTCTACCTGCGAAAGCAGGGACTGGGCGAAAAACAATGCGTTATTGCCGGTGGTGCTGGTGATGAAGCCGGCCAGGCCGGGCATCTGCACGGCATTGCCGGTGGCCAGGTAGTAGAAAATACGCATCAAATTGCGCAAGCCCAGCGGGATGGCTGCCCAGGCGGTGACGTTCATGGCCATCAGGGCGCTGCTGTGCCCGCCGAAGGCCAGGGTCAGCAGGTTAGCCAGCACGCCGGTTGCCAGCCAGGCAACCAAGAAACCGCCCAACCCACCCAGCAGCGAAACCCACAGGTTGGCCGAGGTATTGGTAGAAGTGGTCGTTCGAGTGGTGGTGGTGCCAGCAGCGCCGGGAACGCCGCCGGGGAAGCCGCCGCCCTGGATAATCACCTGGCCTGGACCGCCAAAATCGCCGCCAGGAGGGCCGCCCGGGAACTGCTGGCCCTGGTTGTTATTACCCTGCCGGTTGGCCGTGGTGGTGCGCTGGGTGGTCTGTGTGCCCTGGGCCACACTCCCACCCCCGGCAAATGTGACGCGGGCCGGTGCGGTGGCGGCGATGGTGGTGGAGGCCAGCAGCAGCACCCCAATCAGTACGATGGGCAGCACCCAGGTGGCCTTGCGCTGTTGGGCGGTAATCCATTGGAAGGCCTGGGTTGGTGAGAAGATAATCTGGCGCAAGGCCTGCAAAGGCGTTTCGGATGGAACGGGGGCTGCTTTGGGCAGTTCGGCGGGTGGGGTAAAATCTGAGGTCACGGCTGGATCCTTCTTGAGGAAATATATAAATCTCCGGCAGCGCGGGCCGGTTGTTGGATTAAATTCCAATGATTATTGTATCTAGAAGTTATTTATTTTTTATGAAGGTTTCTAAATAAGCAT
The DNA here is from genome assembly GCA_903871905.1 of uncultured Chloroflexota bacterium. Classification (GTDB taxonomy): domain Bacteria; phylum Chloroflexota; class Anaerolineae; order Anaerolineales; family UBA4823; genus CAIQIV01. The sequence continues at coordinate 4,748 of CAIQIV010000244.1, forward strand.
GCTGAAACGCGCTTAATTAGAAGTAATTATACCCCCGCCCCCCTGCCCCCTCCCAAAAGGTTTATGGGCGGACAATTTCCAAAATCACCCACCCCTAACCCCTCCCTGAAG
>CAIQIV010000245.1 GCA_903871905.1 uncultured Chloroflexota bacterium
CAGCTGCAGCCCATCCGAGGCCAGCTCCACCCCGAGACCCGTGCCATTTGCCCCACCAGCGCCGCCCGCTCCGCCGTTACCTCCCGCCCCGCCTGAGCCCAGGCTGTTCCCCCCGCCGCCGTTTCCCCCGCTCCCCCCCACGCCGCCCGGGCCGCCATTGCTTCCTGGACCGGCGCTGACCAGCGCCGCCAGGTTGTTGACCACCACCACATCCCCCGGATCCAGATCATTGACCAGCAAGCCGTAGGCAACCGCATCCCCACCACCGCGGCCGCCGGCGCCGCCTTCCCCGCCTTTGCCCCCCGAGCCGCCGCCCGGGTCCATAAGATACCCCCCAGGCCCGCCCGGTCCGCCGCCGCCCCCATCCCCACCCTGGGCCACAAAGCCCGGGCCCTCCACCCGGGCAACGCGGTTCCAGCTCACCTGCCCATACCCGCTCAACACGGCGATGATCCCCGCCGCCGTGTTCGGCAGCCCCCCAAACCCGCCAGCGCCGCCCGGCCCGCCGTCGCCGCCCGGCCCACCCAGTTCGCCGCTGCTGCCTGTTCCCCCCAGGCCTCCGTTGCCGCCCCGGCCGGTATCTCCCGAGCGAACCGGGCCAGCCACAAAATTGGACAAAATCAAGGCGTCCTGGCAGTGATCGCACAGGAGACCGCAGGCAAATCCGCCGCCGCCGCCTTGTCCCCCACTGCCGCCGCCGCCGCCGGTGACGCTCCCCTGGTTGACTGCCAGACCCATGCCTCCCCAGCCCCCCTGGCTGGCGTCCCCGCCCGCGCCGCCGGATATGCCAGATTGGATGGTGTTGTTGGAGATGGTGCCCTGCGACACGGAAGCGAGCAGCCCTGCAGCCATCCCGCCGCTCCCGCCATTCCCGCCGGCTCCACCGCTGCCCGCCGGGTCGCCATGCCCCCCCGCTCCGCCCAGCCCGCCGCGGCCGCCGCTGCCGCCTTCGACCATCGAAACCCGGTTGCCCGCCGCCAGCCAGCCCTGTGCCGCATCAAACAGGATGCCATATGCGCTCCCACCGCTGCCTCCATGCCCGCCGCGTCCGCCGCTGCCAGCCGGCAGCCCCTGGGTGGTGTCCCCCCCTCGCCCACCGGCGCCTCCATCCGCCCCGCGGCCTCCGAAGACACCGTTGACCCGGTTATCGGTCACCTGGATGCCTGAGCTGGAAACCCCAACCTGGATGCCGTAGGCCGAGCCGCCCGTGCCGCCTGTGCCGCCATCCTCCCCGGGAGCAGAGGGCCCGCCATCTGCTCCCGACGCGCCAGCCTGGCCATCTGAGCCGACGACATCATAGATATGATTGCCGCTCACCCGGCTGGTCGAGGTCCCATAGATAGAAATCCCTGCCGCCACGTCGCCCAATTCACCCGCAGCCGCTGCAGGCCAGCCGTGAAGATTATGAAGAATATTTCCGCTGATCGCCGGGGAGGCATTTTCAACCCGGATCCCCTGGGTCGCCGAGTTGATCCTGGCGCCCTCGACCTCCCCGGACGAACCTGCCAGGAAAACGATCCCCGCCCAACCCGGGGAGACGGCTGCGGTCAGCGTGGCGCCATTCTGAACATACAGCTGCCCGCCGCCCAGCACGATAATCTCCACCAACGGCGACAGTCCGTTGGGGGAAGGCTGTGCATCAAGCGGGTCCGGCACGGTGACCACCGCCCCGCTGGCGATGGTCAGCACGCCGCCGCTGGCGATCTCCACATCGCTGGTGATTTGCTGGTTCCCGCTCCAGGTGACGCTGCCGGTGATGGTATTATAGTGCAGCGGAGCTGCCCGGCGTTGGGCTGAGGCTGGAACTGCTGCTGCCAGCATGCTCAAAACCAGGCCCAGGGTCAAGACGATTCTCATGCTTGAAATCCTTTTCACTACAACCTCCTGCTGACCAGGCTCCAGGGATGATCCAATTGGTAAGGCCTGCCGCTGGCAGGGACATTCCGCCACCGAACAGGGAGAACTATCAATACTATACAAGAAATTCGACTACGAGGCAAATTAATATTCACCCACCAGGATGGCAGTCTGTCGATTGGCAAAGAATTGTGACAAATGTCAGTCTTGACTCTGCCCTGAAAGTTCTCTATAATCTTAGTAAATCGATTACGTAATCGATTTCTAGGCCATCGTTTGATTCTTTTTTATTGCCTGTGACCACGATACACGAAGTTGCCCTGCGCGCCGGCGTCTCTGCTGCCACTGTTTCGCACGTCATCAACGGTACACGCTTTGTATCGGATGAAGCGCGCCAGCGGGTCACAGCAGCCATGGACGAGCTGGACTACCGCCCCAACACCCTGGCGCGCTCCCTGCGCCGCGGCCGTACGCAAACTATCGGCCTGATCCTGCCGGACAGTTCAAACCCCTTCTTTGCTGAGATTGCCCACGGGATTGAGCAGGCAGCCTTCGCTCGTGGTTACAACGTCATCCTGTGCAATACCGATGGAAACATCCATAAAGAGCGCCTTTACCTCCACCTGCTGGCTGACAAGCAGGTGGACGGGGTTTTACTGGACACCGAGGCGCACGACCCCCAGGCCCTGCGTTCTTACCTGCCGGCGCACCTGCCGGTGGTGCTGGTGGACCGGGATTTTGCCGACAACCCGTTTGACGTGGTGCTGGCTGACAGCCTGCAGGGTGCCCAGGAAGCCGTCGCCTACCTGATCGGGCAGGGGCACCGGCGCATCGCCTGCATGTCCGGGCCACAGAACCTGCTTTCTGCGGCCCAGCGCCGGGAGGGTTACTCCCATACCATGAACCAGGCTGGTCTGGAGATCAGGCCTGAATGGATCTACCCGGGCGCCTTCCGCCCGGACGTGGGACGCCAGGGAGCGCGGCAGCTGCTCAAACTGCAACCCGCCCCCACGGCGATCTTTGCCTGCAACGACATGCTGGCCATTGGCGCCCTGCGCGCCGCGACCGACCTGGGGCTGCATGTTCCCGATGACTTTTCGGTGGTCGGATTTGACGACGTGGAGATGGCCAGCTTCACCTCGCCCACCCTGACCACCATCGCCCAACCCAAGCAGGAGATCAGCCGGCGGGCAGTAGAGCGGCTGATCCAAAAAATCGGCGCCCCGGCGGAAGGTGGGGTTCGTGAGCTGATTCCTACCCGGTTGATCCTGCGCGAATCGACCGGTCTGGTAAAAGTTGATATCAACAAACCATCCCTATATTCCTGAAGGAGAGACTCTATGACGAAGATCGGTATTTATTTTGCATATTGGACCCACGAATGGGACGCAGATTTCCACCCCTTTGTCGACAAGGTGGCGGACCTGGGTTTCGATATCCTGGAGATCAACGGCGGTACCGTCGCCCATATGAGCAGCGCCGAGCGCAAGGCGCTCAAGGCGCATGCGGACGACAAGAACCTGACCCTTTCCTTCTGTTTTGGCCTGCCCAAGAAATTTGATGTCTCTTCCCCGGACCCCAAGGTGCGCGAAGACGGCCTGGCTTTCCTGCGCCGCATGACGGAGGGCGTGGGCGAGATGGGCGGCGGAAACCTGGGCGGCATCCTGTATTCCTACTGGCCGGCTAAGATGCCCAAGGAAGAGGAAGACAAGCGTCCGTACTTTGACCGCAGCGTCGAGAGCATGAAAAAAGCGGTCAAGTATGCCGAGGACAACAACGTGGTCTACTGCATGGAAGTGGTCAACCGCTTTGAGCAGTTCATGCTCAACACCGCCGCCGAAGCCATCGAGTACGTGGATGCCGTGGGCAGCCCCTATGCCAAGGTCATGCTGGACACCTTCCACATGAACATCGAGGAAGATTTTATCGGCGACGCCATCATCCGCACCGGCGACAAGCTGGGCCACCTGCACATCGGCGAGAACAACCGCATGCCGCCCGGCTACGGGCACATCCCATGGACGGAGATCGGCCACGCCCTGCGAAAAATCAACTACAAGGGGCACGTGGTGATGGAGCCCTTCATGATGCCCGGCGGCCAGGTGGGCAGCGACATCGGCGTTTTCCGCGACCTGAGCACCGGCCTGGATATCGATGCAGAAGCGCGTAAGGCGCTGCTGTTCATGCGCGGCGTGTTGAAGTGAGAGGTGAGGCGATGAGCGCCTATGCGGTTCCAACCATTTCCAGCCCGGCGCCGGCTGCGGAGAAAGAGGTTCTGCTGGTCGCCAGCGGCGACCTGCGTCCCGATGCCAACCGCATCCAGTGGGCTGCCCAGGCAGCCATGGAAGCGCGCCTGATCGAAGCCTTTGCCCGCGAGGGTTACACCCTGCGCCGAGCTCATCCCTACGACCCGGAGCTGGGGCACGGCTTCATCTGGAGCCAGCGCATGGGGATGGACATCTTCCAGCATATCCATCCCGAGGCGCCCCTGGTGGTCGCCGAGGCGGTCTGGCAGTACACACACCACGTCCTGCCTGGACTGCGCAGCCACCGCGGCCCGATCCTGACCGTAGCCAACTGGAGCGGCGAGTGGGCCGGGCTGGTGGGCATGCTCAACCTGAACGGCAGCCTGGTCAAGGCCGGCGTGCCGTTCAGCACGCTGTGGAGCGAGAAATTCGACGACCCCTTCTTTATCAACGGCATCCGCCAGTGGCTGCACATGGGCAAAATCGTCCATGACACCAGCCAGGTGCGCGACCTGGATGCCAGCCAGTTGCCCACCGCAGAAGCCGGGTTGGGGGCAGCCCTGGCACAGCAGCTGCGCCATGAGAAAGCCATCTTCGGAGTCTTCGACGAAGGCTGCATGGGAATGTACAACGCCATCTTCGATGATGAGCTGCTCAACCCCATGGGCATCTTCAAAGAACGCCTGAGCCAATCGGCGCTGGTGGCCCGTATGCGCACAGTGAACGACGCCGAGGCCCTGGCGGTGCGCCGCTGGGTGGAGGAGCGCGGGCTGAAGTTTATCACTGGCCCTGACCCCATCCAGGACCTGACCGATGAGCAGATCCTGGAGCAGTGCAAGATGTACATCGCCGCCCTGCGCATCGCCGACGAGTTCGGCTGCGCGGCCATCGGCATCCAGTACCAGCAGGGTTTGAAAGACATGACCCCGGCCTCCGACCTGGCGGAAGGCCTGCTGAACAACCCCGAGCGCCCGCCAGCCTTCAGCGCCGAAGGGAAGGAGCTCTTCCCAGGCAAGGCCCTGCCCCACTTCAACGAGGTGGACGAGGGCGCCGGGGTGGATGCGCTGGTGACCCACCGCGTGTGGAATGCCATGGGGCTCAACCCGGCCACCACCCTGCACGACATCCGCTGGGGAGAACACTTCACCGGCGGCGGCATCGACGAGTTTGTCTGGGTGTTCATGATCTCCGGAGCCGCCCCAGCCTGCCACTTTGAGGACGGCTACCGCAGCGCCTCCAGCGAGCGCCAGCGCCACATGTTCTTTCCCCGGGGCGGCGGCACGCTGAAGGGCGTGTGCAAGCCCGGTGAGCTGGTGTGGAGCCGCGTTTTTGCCGAAGGGGACTGCCTGCATGCAGACCTGGGCCGGGCTACCGCCGTGCGCCTGCCCGAGGCAGAGACGCAGCGGCGCTGGCAGGCCACCTCGCCTGAGTGGCCGATCCTGCACGCTGTGCTGCACAATGTCAGCCGCGACCAGATGATGGCCCGCCACCGGGCAAACCACATCAGCGTGGCCTACGCCCCCTCAGCGGAGATGGCCGATAAGGCGCTGGCCGCCAAAGCCGCCATGCTGGCAGAGATGGGCGTCAAAGTACACTTGTGCGGCGTGTAAGCCGCTGAGGAGAACTGGGGATGGTGTTTAACGACCGCATCGAGGCGCTGATCGAACAGGTGGTGAAAGTCCTGGACACGGAAGACAACGTGATCCGGGACGAGTTCACCCGCTTCAATACCATCTACGTGGGAAATATCCAGCCCGGCAGGGTGACTTTTGAGCTGCAGCTCACCCTGCCGGCTATTGCCCAGGAGCTGGGCTATGACCTGGGGCGCTTCTTCCAGGACCGGCTGTTCAACTTTGAGAAAACCCTGGAGTACCGCCTGTGGCACCGGGAGCACATCCCCGATGACTCTCCTCTCATCGGCATCTACGAGATGGATTATGCCTGCCATTCGCTGGAGTATTCGATGTTTGGCATCCAGCCGCAGTGGTTGGAGGGCGAAAACCCGGCGTATGGCAAGCCCATCCTTCACCAGCGCGAAGACCTGCAGCGCCTGAAAGTCCCGGATTTCTTCCAGGACGGCTTCATGCCGCGCCTGATCGAGGACTACTACCAGGTCCGGGAAGGCCTGCAGGGCAGGCTGGCGCTGGGCATTCGCAAGTCCGTGCAGGGGCCGTTCCAGGTAGCCACCGGGCTGCGCGGGCAGGAAAATGTCTTCATGGAAGAACTGACCGACCCGGACTTTGTGCTCGAGCTGATGGAGTTTGCCTTCCAGTTCCACCAAAATTGGGTGCAGGGCTGGGAAAAGCTGCACGGGCGGAGCTACGGCATGTTCAACATAGGGGACGATGACATCGATACCCGCTTCACCGTCCCGCCCCGGGTTTTCCGTAAACTGATCCTGCCCATGCACGTGCGCTATGGCGAGACGTTTGAATCCATTCACTGGCATTCTTGCGGCGACACCAACAATGTGTTCCAGGACATTGCCACGGTCCCACACCTCAAGCTGCTGGAAATCGGCCCCAAGGATGACGCCTATGCCGCGGCGCAAATCTTTGCCAGGAGCGGTGTATCCTTTTATAAGTGTCCCGACCCGGTAAGCGAAATCGAGCAGGCCCAGCCCAAAGCCCAGGAGGCAATGATCGAAAATGTGCTGAAAGCTGGTGAGCTGGTGCCGATCAAAATCCTGTGCGAGACAGCCAGCCTGGACAAGGGTTTGATCCTGCTGCAAAAATTTCGGGAAACTTCCGGGGCAAGATGAACGGCTCAAGTTTCTTAAAGAACTTGTCGTGACAGGATCATGGGATTATAATTGCTTTGATAATTAAAACTGTTTCAGAATATGGTTCTCAAGGATTATCTCCAGGCCGCCTCCAAATCAAAAGCCAGGGATCCAGAACCACACGGTTCAAACCGCCGCTGAGAACCAGAAAGATGCCGAGGCAGAAATTATGAACCAGACCCAAACCAAGGATGAATCTTTGCAGCCCGCCGGCCTGTCCGGCGCACGCGGGCTGCAGAGCGATACCCTCATCCGCATCATCCCCATCGCACTGCTGATCATCGTCCTGGTCCTGCTTGGGGTGTTTGTGGAAAACTTCTTCACCACGCGCAATATTCTCAATATCCTGATGCAGTCCTCCGCCCTGGGCTTGATGGCCATGGGGATGACGGCGGTGCTGATCACCGGAGGCATCGACCTGTCCATCCCGGCGGTGATGGCCTTCAGCGCCATCCTCGGCGCCATGTTCATGCGCGCCGGCGGCAGCCCAATCCTGGGGGCGCTGATCATGGTGGTGGTCGGCGCCCTGGCCGGCTCAATCAACGGCGTTTCGGTGGCCTACTTCAAGATGATCCCCTTTGTGGTCACCCTGGCCATGCAGGCGGTCGCCACCGGGGCCTCCATCTGGCTCACCAACCAGATCAGCATCTCCGGCATACCGCCTGTCTACCTGGACACGGTGCTGGCCAAGGTCTCCGGTGTGGGTGTCCCAGTGATCATCCTGGCAGTATTTTTCATCATTGTCCAGGTGATCATGACGCGCAGCGTGTTTGGCCGCTGGCTGTATGCCACGGGCACCAACGCCCGGGCAGCGCGGGTCTCGGGGATCCCCACCGCCAGGGTTCTGCTCTTTGTCTACATGTTTTCGGGGTTCATGGCCGGCCTGGCGGCGATCATCATGACCGCCCGCCTGAGCTCCGCCGGCGCGCAGATGGGGCCGTCCGGGATGGTGCTGGATATTGTCGCTTCATCCGTTTTGGGTGGGGTCAGCATCTACGGCGGCGTTGGCAGCGCCCTGAATGCGGTGGTCGGCGCCATCCTGATCACCCTGATCAGCAACAGCATGAACATGATGCAGATCTCATATTACAACACGCTGGTCATCAAGGGCTTCGTCATCATCATCGTGGTCGCGCTGGATGCGCTGCGCAAGAGGTAGGAGGTAAGAATGGCTGAACCATACTTAAAGATGGTAAGCGTCAAGAAAGGCTTCCCTGGCGTCCAGGCGCTGAAGGGCGTCGATTTCGAAGCATATGCCGGCGAGGCGCTGGCGCTGATCGGCGCCAACGGCGCCGGGAAGAGCACGCTGATGAACGTGCTGGGCGGCATCCTCCGACCGGATGAAGGCGAAATCCAGATCGAGGGCAGGGCGGTGACGATCACCACCCCGCTGGATGCTTCCATGCACGGCATCGCCTTTGTCCACCAGGAAATGGCCATGCTGCCCACCCTGTCCATCGCTGACACGATGTTTGTCGCCAACTTTCCCACCCGCGCCGGCGTGATCGACTACAAAACCACCCGCGAGCGCTGCATCCAGGCGCTCAAACGCCTGGGATGCAATTTTGACCCTGCCACCCGCATCCGGGACTTGAGCCCGGGCGACCAGCAGATGGTGGAGATCGCCCGCGCCCTGCTCAGCGACCCGCGTATCATCATCTTCGATGAGCCGACCTCATCCCTGACCAGCCGGGAGAAAGTCCGCCTGTTCGAGGTGATCCAGTCCTTGAAGAAGCAGGGCGTGACCGTAATCTACATCACCCACCTGATGGATGAGGTATTCAACATCTGCGAGCGCGCCCAGGTGCTGCGCAACGGCGAGACGGTGGGGGGCGGATTGATCAAAGACCTGACCTATGAGGATATCGTGCGCCTGATGATTGGAACCAAGGAGATCAACCGCTACTTTGAGCACCACACTTCCACCATCGGAGAGCCGGTGCTGAAGGTGGAGGGCTTGAGCCGCAAGGGCGTGCTGGACAACATCAGCTTTGAGCTGCGCAAAGGCGAGGTGGTCGGGTTATGGGGCTTGCTTGGCTCAGGGCGCACCGAGATTGCCCGAGCCGTGGTCGGGCTGGATCCCATCGACGGCGGGACGATCCAGGTGCGGGCAAACGGCGGGCTGAAAACCATCAACCCTGGAGAGGCCAAGAACTGGGTGGGCATGGTGACAGAAAACCGCCGCGAAGAGGGGCTGCTGCTGCCCATGTCGGTGAAGCACAACCTGTCGCTGGCCAACCTGCGCGCCCTGGCCGACCGGCTTTATCCATTTATCAACTTCAAACTGGAGACGGCGCAGTCCAAAAAATATGTCGAACGGCTGGGGATCAAGATATCCAGCCTGGAGCAAAAGGTGGCAAACCTGAGCGGCGGCAACCAGCAAAAAGTGGTGGTTGGGCGCTGGCTGCAGCGCAACCCGATCATCTTCTTCATGGATGAGCCTACCCGAGGCCTGGATGTGGGCGCAAAGGCTGATATTCGCGCCATCATCGGCGAGCTGGCGGCAGAAGGCGCGGCGCTGATGGTGATCTCATCGGATATCGACGAGATCATGAGCCTGGGCGACCGCTACCTGGTCATGCACCGCGGCCGGCTGGTGAAAGAACTGGGCGCCGGGGCATCCAAGGAAGAATTGATGGCTGCTGCGGCAGGTGTATAAAGGAGATCAGAATGAATAAAAAGCCACGCCAGGAATTCAAACTGCGCGATTTCCTCTTTTCCTACGGTTTCTTGATCGTACTGGTGCTGGTGATCGCCTTTTTTGCCATCACCGCTCCAAACTTCTTTGCCTTTAAAACCATCTGGACCGTGCTGCACCAGGCCGCCCCGCTGTTCGTCCTGGCCTCGGGGATCGCCTTTGTAATCATGACCTCCCAGATCGACCTCTCGATCGGAGCGGTGGCTTTCCTTTCCTGTGGGGTGGGGGCCATCCTGATGACCCGTCACGGGGTCCCCATCATCCCCGCGCTGATGCTGATCCCCTTGATCGGGGCGCTGCTGGGGGCAGTGAACGGCTTCGTCTTCAACGTGATGCGGGTCAACCCGCTGATCGCTACCATGGGCACAATGATCATCATCCGCGGCATTGCCCTGACCGTCACCAATTCGCTGGTCTTCACCATCCCGGAGCAGATCCGCGTGCTGGGCAACCTGAAAATCGGCCCGGTCTACGTGGATATCCTGATCAGCCTGGCGATCCTGCTGATCATGTACCTGGTTCACACGCGCACGCCCTTTGGCCGGCAGGTGATGGCGCTGGGCAACGGCTTCGAGGTCTCCGCCCGCCTGGGGATCCGCGTGCGCTGGATCAGCTTCTTCACCTTTGTCCTGTCGGGCCTGATGGGCAGCCTGGGCGGCATCCTGGTCATGTTCCAGGTCGGCCAGGTATTCCCCACCATGGGCTCGGGCTATGAGTTTTCAGCCATTGCGCTGCTGATCATCGGCGGCGTCAGCCTGTTTGGCGGCACCGGGTCGATCATCCCGGGCATTATCCTGGGCGGTATCACGCTGACGGTGATCGAAGCGGGATTGAACTTCCTCGGTGCATCTCCCTACGCCTACCCCTTTGTGCGCGGTGGGATCATCTTTATCGCCATGTTCGCCGACGCGCTAAAAGCGCGGGTGCAGCCGAAAGTCAAGGTTATTGAGGAGGAAGAGCTGCAGCCAGCCAATCCCTGATCACCTGCTTTTCTGAAGGAGGTGCGGCGCTGGGCTGCAATGGAAGGAGGTGGTGCCTAAAAATCTGATTATGAACAGGGGAAGATGTTCCTTCCCCAACGCCTGGCAGGGTGGTTCTGCCTTGCGGTTGTAAAAAATATGCTGGTTTCGAAACATCACTACACAATTTCATGAAGGAGAATGTTGAGATGAAGAAGTTTATTATGTTGATGATTGCCTTGATTTTGGTGTTCACGGCCTGCGCCGCACCCCCGCCCCAGACGGTGATCCAGACCGTGGTGGTGACCCAGGAAGTTGAGAAGGTCGTCACCCAGGAAGTGGAGAAAGTGGTGACCCAGGAAGTCGAGAAGATCGTGACCCAGGAAGTGGTCAAGACCGTCGAAGTGGAGAAGCCGGCTGAAGTCAAGACAATCAAGGTCGGCCTGGCCTGGAACGAGAAGATCCATTCGCTGATCCAGGCATGGCAGGACTACATCGAGAAGTACGGCGAAGAGTACGGCAAGAAGAACAACGTCAAGTTTGAGTGGGTGACCAACGTGGCTGATGGCGATCCTGCCCGCCAGGCCGCCAACATCGAAGACCTGATCAACCAGAAGGTGGACATCATCGTGGCCCGCGCCCAGGATGCCGCTGCGATCTGCGCCTCGGTGAAAGCTGCCCAGGATGCTGGCATCCCCTTCGTCACCTTTGACCGCCAGCCCAACGGCTGCACCCCGACCACCCATGTCGGCGCTGACAGCTACAACCAGTCGCTCTCGACCGCCAATGAGTTCGTCAAGATCCTGAAGGACGCCGGTGTGCAGGGCAAATGCATCGAGCTGCAGGGCGACCTGCTGGACATGAACGCCGTCTTCCGCTCCCGCGGCTATCACGAGATCGAGGATAAGGAAAAGCAGTGGGAGACCGTAGCCGAGGTTCCGACCGAATGGAAACCTGAGAAGTTCCAGAGCGGCCTGGCGAATGCCCTCCAGGCGCACCCCGAAGCCAACTGCCTCTTCGTCGCCAGTGACTTTGCCTTCTCATCCGTGCAGAGCGCCCTGGAAGACGCCGGCAAGTGGGCGCCGGTTGGCGATGCCAACCACATCTGGGTCGCTGCCCAGGATGTCAACCCGCAGGGCTACGACGCCATGGTGAAGGGCTTCATCGACGTTGCCACCACCTATGACGCTTACTTCCACGCTGTGGAACTGGTCAACGTCATTGGCCGTATCGCCAACGGCGACACCGTCCAGCCCTTCTACCTGGTGCCTGGCCGCGTGGCCACCCCCAAGACCGTGGAAGGCATGGACAACATCTGGGCCCGGGACTACAAGGATTAGTCTTTTTCTCGCGCCGCAGATCGATTAACCTTACACCCGCCCGGCGCCTGCCAGGCGGGTGTAATTAAAACCAAGAGGAGGAAGATATGGCGCTGCGTAAGACACGGGTTGGAATTTTAACCTTCTCGGACGGAAGAAAATACATCCATGACACCCTGGTGGAACTGAACCAGAGATACCAGGACCGCATCGCCGCCGAGCTGGAAGCTACCGGCGAGGTAGAAGTGGTCCCGGGCACCGAGATCATCTGGACCAGCGAGGGGGCTGCGGCGCAGGGACGCCGGCTTCGCGAGGCCGGGGTGGACATGACCATCCTGAACTATGCGATTTGGGCTTTTCCGCACCTCACCGCGGTGGCCACCAACTTCGCCCCTGGCCCTTACCTGCTGTTCAGCAACCTGCATCCTTCGGAGCCCGGCATGGTGGCCATGCTCTCTGCGGCAGGCATGATGGACCAGATCGGCGCCACCTACACCCGGGTATGGGGGGATATCACCGCCCCGGCCACCCGCAGCAAGGTGCTGCAGTACCTGCGCGCCGCCGGCGCCCTATCGCACCTGCGCGGCGAAACCTACGGACTGTTCGGCGGCCGCCCGCTGGGCATGTACACCGCCGTCGCCAACCTGGACCAGTGGCGCAGCCTGTTTGGCGTGGATGTTGAGCATATCGAGCAGTATGACATCCTGCGCTTCAGCGAGACGGTGGACCCGGCGCGAGTGGACCGCGCCCTGGCCTGGCTGGAAAGCCTGGTGGGACACATTTACTACAATGACAAGGCGCTGACCCCCGATAAGTTGAAGAAGCAGATCCGCTCTTACCATGCCGTGCGGCAGATCATGGCAGAAAAGCACCTGGACTTTGTCGGCTTCAAAGCGCATGGGGACCTGACCGATTATTTCGTCACCATGGATATCGCCGAGGCTTTCCTCAACGACCCCTATGACTGGGAAGGGCCACATGAGCCGATCGTAGCCGCCACCGAAGCCGACATGGATGGGGCGCTGACCATGGAGATCCTTAAACATCTCTCCGGTCAGACCAGCCTGTTTGCCGATATCCGCCATTATGACGCTGACGATGAGGTCTGGTATTTTGCCAACTCCGGCACACATGCCACCTTCTTCGCCGCCCGCTCCCTGGACCCGGCGGAAAACCTGAAGAAGGTCTCCTTTTATCCAGAAATTCCCGATTTCCCTGCCGGGGGCGCCTCGGTGCAGTACTTTGCCGGCGCCGGCCTCATGACCATGGCTCGCCTGGCCCGCAAGCGCGGTGAATACTGGCTGGCGGTTGTGCCCTGCAATTTTGTTGAATTTGACCAGGAAACGATGGAGAAAAAGGCGCATACCACCGATATTGAGTGGCCGCACGCCTTTGCCCGCCTCCAGGTCCCACCCGAGGCATTCCTGGAAACCTACCCTTGCAACCACATCCACGGCATTGCCGGGGATTGGATCAATGAGTTGGTGCACGTGGCCAATATCCTCAATATTCCGGTGAAAGTCTACCGTTAAATTAACTTATCTGGCCTGGTTGTGGGCCACCGGCAGGAGTTCTCCCCGCCGGTGGCACCGCCAGTGAAATATTAATTTAATTTCATTTTCTTGATTTTCACTGCAAATTGTGCTATCCTTCCCCCGCTTAAAATTCACCCGCGGGATACCAAACATGATGCAACGCGAACGAATAGCCGACAACGTTTATGCCTTTCAGAGCGAGGTTTATGCCCAGGTCACTGCTGGCGCAGTGATCGGCCCTAATTGGGCGGTGGTCATCGATACCCTTGCGCTGCCTGAAGAGACCATTGCCATGCGCGAGTACGTCGAGCAGGATATCGGGGTGCCTGTGCGCTACGTGATCGACACCCATTCACACGCCGACCATGCCTGGGGCAACTGCTTCTTCCCAGGGGCAACGGTGATCGGCCACAGCCTGTGCCGAAAGCTGCTGGATGTGAAAGGCCGCCAGGCCATGGAGCAGGCCAAGAAGCAGAACCCGGCCTTCCGCAACGCCCGCATCGTTTTGCCGCAGCTCACCTTCACCGACGGCAGCCTGAACCTGCGGGCAGGCAAGAAAACGCTCTCCATCTTCCCCCTGCCGGGGCACTGCGCTGACAACATTGCCATCCTGGTGGAAGAAGACCGGGTGCTGTTCGCTGGCGACGCCGCTATGCCCCTGCCTTATATCGTGGATGGGGATATCGAAGCCTTATCCACCTCGCTGAAGAAAATGGTCAAGATGAGCCTGGAGAACGTGGTCCAGGGCCATGGGGACATCATCCTGCGCGGTGAGATCGACGAATTTCTACACAATAACCTGGCCTACCTGTCCAATATCCGCAAGGTCGTGCGCAAGGCAAACAAGCGCAAATACCCCCTGGATATCCTGGAAGAGGCTACGGTTGAATCTTGCGGAAAGAGCCGGGTGCTGCTGGGCGGCCTGGCTGGTGAGCTGCACATGCGCAACCTCAAAGCGCTGTATAAGCAGATCTATGGGGTGGCGCCTCTTGCCTCGGATGATGAGTTCTACGATGACGATGAGGAAGAGGAAGACGAGGATTAGTCGTTACCGGTTTGCTGCTGCTTCTTAGCAAATATTCCCACCCGCCGCTCAGTGCCGTGCAGCAGGCGGACAATGTTGGGGCGCAGCGCCCAGGTGACCACAATGGTGGTCAGCACACCGTAAATGATGTATTCATAAGGTGTTCCCAGCCACAGGTAGCGCAGCAGAAAAACGACAACAATCGACACAGCCATCAAGATCGAGGCCACCGAGGCATACCCCACCACTAAAATAAAGAAGGCCATCACCGGGATAGCCACCAGGATCATGGGGAACCAGAAGGACATGGCGGCCCCCACGTTGGGGCCGGTACCCGCGCCAGCCGATACTTTGCCAGTCAGCCAGTACAGCCAGATGGACCAGTTATGACCCACCACAGCCGCCACACCGGCCAGGACATGGACCCACAAGGCTCCGGGGACGACATATTCCGCCAGCTCCACTGCCATGTATCCTTTGAGCAAATCCAGCACTGCTGTGAGCACACCCGCGACCAGGCCACCCGCGCGCATGGCATTCGTACCACCGGTGCGCCCGCTGCCGATCTGGGTCACATCCTGATCCTTCATCATCCGGATCACAAAGTAACCCATGGGCATTGCGCCGATCAGGTATCCCACAGCGATCATGGCAAGTGAAGAGACAATGGTCATCGAATTCTCCTGAGGAAGATTGTAGTTCAGGTATTAAAACACATTTCCTTGCCAATCGTTGCTGTTCTAATCGGGGGTTAAGATTTATAATTCCTGGAATTCACTGGCAGTAAGGCCTGCCTCCAAGTTTGAAACATCGGAACACGATGCCCCCATGATCCCAGCCGCTTCCCGGCGATTGATTAATCTATTCCCAGGACTTGCCACGCTGCGCGCCTATACCCGGCGCGCCTTTCTGTCGGATGTGGCAGCAGGATTAAGTGTGACCGCCATCCTGGTGCCGCAGTGCATGGCGTATGGCACCCTGGCCGGCCTTCAGCCGATCTACGGCCTGTATGCTGCCCTGGCAGCCATGCCGGTTTATTTTTTACTGTCCACCTCCCGCCACCTGGTGGTAGGTCCGGAGGCCAGCTCGGCGATCATGGCGGCTACCATTATCGCTCCCCTGGCAGCCGGCAGCCCGGAGCGCTATGCGCTGCTCATGGCCGGTCTGACCCTGTTTGCCAGCATCTTCCTGTTAGCAGCCGGCGCCTTCCGCCTGGGTTTCCTGGCAAATTTCCTGGCCAAACCGGTGCTGATCGGTTATCTGAACGGCGTGGGGCTGACCATCATAGGCGGGCAGCTAGGCCGCCTGTTCGGGCTCCAGGTCCAATCCACCAATTTCTTCCTCCAGATCGCCGAGGTAACCAGCAAGCTGGATGATGCCCAGAAGCTGACCATATTCATGGGACTGGCAATGTTGCTTGCGCTGCTTTTGCTACAGCGCTTCTTTCCCCGCATCCCCAATGTCCCCCTGGTGGTCGCTGCGGCCACAATCCTGGTCGGTGTGCTGCACCTGGACCAGCAGGGTGTGGCCATCCTGGGAGATATCCCCCGCGGCTTGCCATCGTTCAATCCACCCCGGCTGAGCCTGGCGGACATCACCCTGCTGGTTCCCGGCGCCCTGGGTTTGACCCTGCTGATCATTCCAGATGCCTTGATGAGCGCCCAGAGCCTTGCAATGAAGTACCGCTACCGGGTGGATGCCAACAAGGAGATGGTCGCCCTGGGAGGCATCAACTTACTCTCCAGCCTGCTGCAGTGCTTTCCAGTCGGCGCCAGCCAGTCGCGCACCGTGGTCAGCACCATGGCCGGTGCGAAATCACAGGTCAGCGGGCTGGTAGCTACGCTGCTGCTGGCGCTGGTCTTGATCTTTCTCACCCACAGCCTGTACTACCTGCCCTACGTGGCGCTGGCCGCGGTGGTCATGGCTGCCGGGATGCGCCTGATCGACCTGCCCGCCACCCGCCAATTATTCCGCTTACGCCCCATCGATGGTATGCTGTCCGTGGTCACTACACTGGGCATGCTGACCGTGGGCATGCTTCCTGGGCTGCTGATCGCTGTGGCGCTGGACCTGCTCTTCCTGGTGCAGCGCGTGGCCCGGCCCAACGATGCCCTGCTGGGCCGGGTGAGCGGGTTGGACGGCTGGCACGAGGTCAAGCTGAACGACAACTGCGAGACCGTGCCCGGGCTGATCGTCTACCGTTTCGAGGCGCAGCTCATCTTTATTAACGCCAGTTACTTTTATGAACGGGTATGGGCCATCCTGGCGGCAGAGGAGGATCCGATCCGGGTCTTCCTGCTGGATGCCGAAACCATCCCGTCGATGGATTCGACCGCCGCCGACCAGCTGCTCTCGCTGTACGAGGGGCTGAGCCAGCGCGGCATGGTCCTGGCCATCGCCCGCGCCAACCCACAGGTTCGGCGTATGCTGGATGCCAGCGGGGTGACAGAGCACATCGGCGAGCACAACATCTTCAAGACGGTTGAGCAGGGGGTGAGCGCTTATCTGAACAGCGAGGCAGCCTCACAGCCATACAAAAATAATCCCTGTTGACAACGGCAAGTTCTTGTGCCATGATAAAAAAGGCAGGGGATGTTGCCAACCGAATCAGCAGAGGTCAACGAAACTGTGCTGGGAGGGCGCGATGGAAGGATATCTCATACTTCGCAGCCTGCAAGGTGCTATCCGGTGGCTTGTGATAACCGTATGCCTGTTCAGCCTGACAGCAGGAATGGCGCCTGCCGGGCTTTTGCCCGCAGTCAACCACCTGCCGGAGATGAACCTGTCTCCCGGAGCGGTGCGCCCCGGGGGACAGGTTCAGGCCCTGGGGAGCGGCTTGATTTCAGACTGGACCTACTTCCTGCTGGGTTTATGTTTCAATGATAGCGCCGAACTTTATTTGAATTCCGACAGCCGGGGGTTCCTGCAAGTCAGCTTGTTGATCGATCCCGGTTTCACAGCTCCCGGAAGCTGCACGGTGGAACTATGGCAAACAGGCGGCGCGGGTGCCGTATTAATTGAAAGCCGGGTACTGGCCATCCTGGATCCCATGACCCTCAGCCTGGAACCCATGACCGGGCAGCCGGGCAGCCAGGTGAGCTTCACCGCGCGAAACCTGGTTCCGGGCAGCCTGCGCCTGGACTATGCCGGTATTCCTGTGCTTGGGCCACTTGAGATCTCAGGCAGCTCCTGGCCTCCGCCTACAATCCCCCTGACTTATACCGGCAGCTTCACCATCCCGCTGGACCGCCCCAACCCTCCGGATTCCCTGGTTCCTGTGGAAGCGTTCAACCTGGCCGGCGGGGCGATCGCCGCTTATGCCAGGGCGGAATTCCAATCCCAGGCGCCGCCTCCACCGCCCGACTATGCCTTCAGCAGCATGGACATCCTGACCACCACCCTGGTAGCCGGCGCGCCATTTACCCTGACCGGCAAGATCGACCCTCCCCCGACGATTCCGATGGTCCTGGGCGCCATGTACCAGGATGGGGATGGCCAGACTTTTCCAGTGGGTGATGGAGCAGGAGAGTTACGCCCAGACGGGTCATTTACCCTGGCGGGGCATATCCCGGGGATCCTGTTTGGTGACCCGCGCGACCCTGGTCCCCAGGGGAAAAGCGGGAAAGTGGTGCTCATGGCATTCGGGCAGGGCGGCGAGGCGATTAAAAACTCACCGGAGATCTCCCTGGTGATGCCGCAGGCTGCGCTGGACATCGAAGTGAAAGGGACTGACGGCATTCCCATTGACCAGGCTATTGTACAGATTGTCGGCGCGCCTGGCCTGAACATCAGCGCATTTGGTTACGGCGATACGGAGACACAGCTTTCCCAGTGGGCCCGGGACCACGGATATCAGAACTTCTGCGGGGAATACGGGGGGATCAATAGCGGCTCGGGCGGCCTGACCCGGGTGGACGGTGTCTTCAAAGCGGCGTTTGACCCGCTTGGTCCTTACGTAAACCCCATCGACAGCAGCGCTTTCAGCGGAATGCCGCTCTTCCTCCCGGCGGCAGATAGTCCCACTCTGACCCCGGCCGGGGAGCGCCGGGCTCAACAAGAGCAGACGTTGGCGATGGTTACCAGCCCGAGCCGGGCGCGCCAGCCACAGGCCCACCCCGGTAAGACGCCGCTGCCGGACTGGCTGCCTTACGTGCTGGTAGTCGACGCCATGGACGCCGGTTACGCCGAAATCTACCATAACTACCCGCGGGTGACCCTGCGTTACATCGAATACAACCCGGCCCTGGAGTACTGGCGCGATGAACATGGGCAGGCGCTGCCGGATCCTTACACGATCCTGATCCCGCCAATCCCCGAGACAATAACCACCATCACCATCCTGCCCAAACTCAGCGTGGATAACGGTCTGTGGGGGTTTAAGGAGTATGCCGGTGACCCACATGTCAGCATCGGGCGTGTCTACGCTTCTCTGGGTTTCAAGCTGCATCCATTCGCCGCCCTCAAGGTTGACCAGGTACGCTTCACCAGCCCGAGTGGAGAACAGAAGACCGCCCGTCCCACCGCATACGCTGGATGCAACGGCGAAATCAAGGATGTCAGCGCCGGATTTTACCTCGACCTCAAGTCCTTCTACCCTGGCAGCCACAATTTCCGCATCGAGGTGTTCAAGAAAGATGGCAGCGTGATCAGCGCAGATGTGCCAGTCCAGTTCCAGCGGGTGCCGGATTGGTTCCGGGAAGTTCCCCAGGATCAGCGCGAGGCCCAAAATGTGTCCGGCGGGGTCCAAATCAAAGGGATACGCCTGAAGCAGGACGAGGATACGTTCCAGGTCGGATCAACAGCAGCTGAAACGCCGGCTACAGGAGCCATGTCGAACCAGATGGGGGTGGACCTGTTGCAGACAGAGCTGCTCAAAGCAGACAACACCTCTTCGGCTTACAGTGCGGGCGGCATACAGGTAACAGCAATCAACCAGGCCGCCGAATACCAGAAGTTTTTCAGCTCGGGTGGTGGCAGCGCCCTGGAACACAAGATCGCCCGGTTGGAGCTGCAGGAAGCGGATCGAAGGTACCATCCCCGTATGATGGACAACGGCGAGATCCCGCTGTTCAAGGATCGCTATGAACTGTTCAATTCAGGCTACCAGCCGCTGTTCCTGGTGTTCATCCCTGTACTTGGGCCGCTGGTCACGGTCAGCGTTGGCGGTGGGATGCAGTTCAGCGCCGGCCTGAGCTACCAGGGCTCAATCCATCTCTCTAATCCGGCCGGTTACTCCTTGACGGTCACCCCAGACGCTACCCTGGCAGTGGATACATGGATGGATGCCAGCGTGCTGCTGCACCTGGCCGGGTATGGCAAGTCGCAGATACTCCTCAATATTGGGTTAAACATGCCGGTAACATTTGAGGATGGGTCGATCACAGATAGTGGAGTGTGTTTTTCCTATTATGGAACCTTTTCTTTTGAAATCGGTGCGGTGTGTATTCCGTTCACAGACCGCTGCCTGTATAATAAACGAACCACCTACCCTCTTTTTAACCATCCCTGCTCAACGGATAACGCCTGTAATCCTGGCAGCAACACAGAGAGCGAGCCGCTGCAGATGCACCCGGCCCTGGCAGCAGACCAGCGCGGGCAGGCCCTGGCCTTGTTCCCTGCCGGGAAACGCAGCCTCCAGGCATCGATGAACGATGGATTGGGGTGGAGCAGCCCACTTACCATATCAACCGGGTTAGCCCCGCTCGATCCACAGGCAGCCTTCTTCGCCCCGGATACAGCCCTGGCTGCCTGGGCTGAAAGCAGCCTGGCAGTCGATCCAACGCCTACCACGCCCTTCACCGACGTGCTGAAGTCTTACCACCTGGCCTTTTCCATCTGGGATGGGGCTGCCTGGTCAGCCGCCCAGGATCTGACCAGCCCCACCAGCGGAGATGGGGAAGTTCACCTGGCCGCCTGCCCAGGCTGGGATGCCCAATGCCCGCCGGGAGGAGCAGTCACCGCCGTGTGGACCCACGATCGGGTCGGCTCTGCCTCCCAGGGACGTTATTCGCTGCGTTACGCCATCTTTCATAACGGAACGTGGACCGAGGCTGCGCCAGTCGACCCGGCCGATCTGCACTTCGATGGCGCAGATGTCCAACCCCAGGCAGTTTACCTGCTGATGAATCCGGGCGACACACAGAAGCAGCCGCTGGTGGCCTGGATCCGAGACGCTGACCGCAACCCGGACACGCTGGATGACCGGCGGCTGGCGATGTACTGGCCCCAACAGGAGTGCGGGATCATCATCATGTGCCCTAAAGTCAGCCTGCCAGCCTCTTTGCCAGGCCGCATCGCCGAGTTTTCACTGGACGCCGGTCCAGGGGACACCGCCCGTATTGCTTTTACCCGGGTACCAGATGAAGCTGCACTGCTGGATATCCGCCACATCTTATACAGCGCCGAGGCGGGCATCCCGGCAAACTTGCAATGGACCTACCAGGCACTGCAGGATGTTCACGGTCGGGAGATCTTCGCCGAACGCCCTGTGCTGACCACTGACTCGGCTGGCCGGAGCACCATCACCTTCCGCGGCCTGGGTTTTGCCCCCAATGCCAACGGCACAGCACTGCTGTATCCCGAGGACATGCCTGGCATGCGCCAGCGCTCTGGTGAGCTGGTCCAGGCCGAGGTGAATTTTAACCAGCCCACGGTCGGGTTGCTGTACCTGAGCCATGATGGCCAGGTCAACTGGAACCAGGCAGCCGTGTATGACCCGGTGCATGACCGGATCGTGACAGTGGGGCTGCGCGGCTTATTTCCAATCCAGCCAGCGGTGCAAGGGGTGCAAGAAGGACGGGCCCTGGCGCCTGGAGAGGCTGCCCCTGATGCGCTGTTGATGGTCAGCACCGGCCGGTTGCCAGACTTTGAGCTGGTTTCCGCCGCTCCTGCCAATCCCTATCCACAACCTGGCCCGGTTACGGTGACGGTTCAAGTACGCAACAACGCCCTGGAATGGCAGGGCACGCTGACCAGAACACTGGACCTGGCTGCAACATGGGATAAGCCATATGGAAGCGGCACCCCAGCCGGGGAGGCTTCGCTGACTGGTCTAAGAAGCGGCGAGACGCTGACGGTAACCATGGCGCTCTCCCAGCCGGTGAACCTGGACATAGCTCATCGCCTGTTTATCTATGCGAACCCAAAGCAAACCATCGCCGAGCAGAGCGCCACCAACAACAGCCTGGACATCCAGGTGGGCGGCCTGCCACCCCCGCTGAACGTTGAGGCAGCCACTCGCAAGGGCCAACCGCAGGTTTTTCTAAAATGGATGCCGCTGGATGATCCCCGCCTGGCTGGCTACCGCATCTACCGGGCACAGGACGGCGGACCGCTGCAGGCGGTAGGCAGCACCTTCGTGGCGGGATTCGTGGACCTCACCTCACAGGCGGGCGTGGATTACACCTATGCGGTGACCAGCTTCAACCAACCGGGCTTTGAATCTAGACTGAGCAGCCTGGTGTATATCACCCCGGCAAGTTACTACTTCTACCTGCCTGCTGCGCCGGTGCATTAGAAGAGATGTTTGCCGCTGAGCGCGCTGAGCCAGAAGAGAGATGAGAAAGATGCCTGCAGAAGGAAATAAAACGAAGAGGCGAAACCGTCTCTTCGTTTTTGGGTGCAATCCGGGCAGAGTTTGCCCGCTCAGATTGTCAGGACCAGCCTGATCAGCAGGGGGGCTGCACCCGCTTGAGCCAGGCGCGGTCGGTCACATCCAGGGTGATAGGGGTGAGCGAGATCAACCCCTGCTCCACCGCCCAGCGGTCGCTGCCCTTGTCGGGGGCGCTGACGGGTACTGCCGAGAACCAGTAGTGCGGGCGCCCCTGCGGATCCTCTCCCGGCACCACCTGGCCATTGTAGGCGCGCACCGACTGGTACGTCCAGCACAGTTCACCGGTGGGGTGGATGGGCAGGTTGACATTGACCAGGATGGGTTTTTCCCGCGCCAGCAGGTGGTCCAGCACCTGTTCCACGTAAGGCTTGGTCGCCTCCCAATCGGGGTCATCCCCATTCAAACACAGGCTGAAAGCCACACCGGGGATGCCCAGGAAAGCCGCCTGCTTGGCTGCCGCTACGGTTCCCGAATGCCAGACATCATGCCCCAGGTTGCTGCCCAGGTTGATCCCTGACAGCACCAGGTCCGGCTTGTCGCACAGGTACAGGCCCATCGCCACGCAGTCCGCAGGCGTGCCGTTGACCCGAAAACCCTCCAGTGTCCCGACCTTCGCCGGGCGGAACTGCAGCGGGCGCTGGATGGTAATGGCATGGCTCATGGCTGACTGTTCCACATCCGGGGCGACCACAATCACGTCGCCAAATTTTGACGCAACCTGGGCAAGCGCGGCTAACCCAGGGCTGAAAATGCCGTCATCGTTCGATACTAAAATTCGCATGGTATTCCTTGAAAAAAGGCAGCAACCCCATTCAGGCCGCCGCCGTCTCCCCTAAAAATATAGTTTTATCGGCCCCTCAGGACCTGAGAATAATCATACCACGAAATAGTTAACAGAAAATCAATATATTGTAAAGATTTTTGATCAGCCAGCCCGATTACTTTCCCCTGATCCTGGCAGCTTCGGGTGAGAGGCTGCCAGGTCTTGAGGAGTCTGACGCAGGTGTCAGGAGGAGGGAGTTAAGCCCAATCGAGGAGAAAGGCGCCTCGCAGAAATGAAGGCAGCTCAGGGCTGAACAGGCTGGACATGCTGGCACATCCCGATGCGGTAACAACCCTCCTCCAGCCTGCGGCCCTGTTCTGCTTCCTGAAATTCCGCCGAACCGCACAATCCGACCAGCTTGCACAGGCGGGTAATCTCGGCCTGGGTCGGAGCAGGGAACTGTCTTCCTGCCAATAAAGTGGCAGGCTGGCCAGGTGGGTTAATAATCAGGATCTGGGAGTGGGGATGGTATTCCAGGGCCAGCATCGCCAGCCCGGTGGCGGTCAGCGCCGAATCAAGGATGATCAAATCAAAAGGAGCTGTTTCCCTGGACAGCCGTTCCAGAAACAACAGGTTGTTGGGATCCGAAAGCACGTGGATCAAGCGGGTTGCACGGCTGCGGATCAGTGCCTGGTAGACCCCATCCAATGCCGGGCTGTCTCCCATGATCACCACATTGAGTTTATGTCCATGCATGCCCACGCCATTCCTGCCAAGGAATTGATAAAGATATCCATTGATGCATAATATTTCGCGTATTGTATCAAACCGGGGAGGAGTTGAAAAGTATCCACACGTATAATAAAAGTATAGTAAAAGTATAGTCTGGAGGTCAGCCTGACCATATCGACCGGGTGGGGGTATAATACCGGAAGATGCTCGCTGCAGACCACCCGCTGCAACACCCCCGAGCACCTTTTTAGGATGCCAATGGACAAAACTGACCTCAGCCTGCGTGCGGCCGCCCTGATGCCGCAGACCCTGGATGAACTATCCCGCCTGGTAGCCTGCCCATCTGTGGCGTTCCCGGGCTATCCTGCTGTACCGGTGCTGGACTGCGCCAACGAGACACTGTCCATCGCACAGGACGCCGGTTTCTCCAATGCCCGCCTGCTGGACCTGGGTGTTGGCTATCCCACCGTGTACGCTGATATCCCCGCCCCACCCGGCAAGCCAACGGTTTTGATGTATGCCCATTATGACATCCAACCTGCGCCGGCGGAGCAGGGCTGGGAGAGCGACCCCTTTCAGCTGACCCGCAAGGAGGATGGGCGTTGGTATGGGCGCGGTGCAGCCGACAACAAGTCAGGCGTGGTGATCCACACCGGCGTCATGCGCCTGTTTAACGGCAGACCTCCGGTCGGGGTGCGCCTGGTGATCGAGGGCGAGGAGGAGGCTGGATCGCACCTGGAGGGATTCATTTCTCAGCATCCCGGGCTGTTCCAGGCAGACGTGATGTTCATCGCCGATATGGGCAACATCCTGCCAGGCGAGCCGGTGCTCACCACCGCCCTGCGCGGCCACGCGCTGTGCATGGTGGAAGTGCGCACCCTGCAGACTGCCCTGCACTCCGGCGTGTTCGGCGGGGTGGCTCCGGACGCCCTGGTGGCGCTGATCCACATGCTGTCAAAGCTGCACGACGAGCGCGGCAACACCGCCATCCCCGGCCTGGGCGCCAGCGAGTGGAGCGGGGCGGGCCTCCCGGAAGAGCTGTACCGCCAGCAGTCGGGGATGCTGCCCGGTGTGGGTACCGTGGGGGATGGCAGCGTGGCAACCCGCCTGTGGTCCAGGCCCAGCGCGACCGTGTTGGGCATCGATGCGCCCACGGTAGCCGGTTCGGCCAATGTCTTGATACCCAGCGCCCGCGCCCGGGTGGCGCTGCGCGTGCCGGCCGGCGAGGATGCTGCCGCAGCCCTGCAGCGCCTGGTGGAATACCTGAGCTCGGTGGCGCCCTGGGGGGTGCAGGCCAGCGTCACCCCACTGCGCGCCTCGGATTCTTTTTTGGCGCCGACCAGCGGCCCGGGCTGCCAGGCCGCACTGGAGGCTTTAGAACAGGCCTACGGCCGCCCGGCATCCCAGGTGGGCAGCGGCGGGTCGATCCCCCTGCTGCAGGCGCTTTCCCAGGTCTCTCCAGGAGCTGAATTTATCCTGTGGGGTGCAGAGGACATGGCCTATGCCCGTATCCACGGGCCTGATGAGAGCGTGGATCCAATGGAGATCGAGCGCATCATGACCGCCGAGGCGCTGTCGCTTCTCAACCTGGGGAAATAGTTCTGTGTAAAATCAGATGTGATGGGAATAGACCACCTCACCGTCGTGCCATTCTGGTTCGGCGATGAGAAAGGCCATCATCTCCCGGAAGCGCTGGTCCTGCTCTGGGTTGTTGGCATTGGCAATATAGCTTTCTTTGCTGTCAAACACGACTGCCAGGTAGATTTCATCGGGGTCTCCATCCATCTGGAAGACCGTTTGAGTGATATAACCGGGGATATTGAGCATCGACTCCGCCATAGCCAGGTCTTTAAGCTTCTTCAACTTGCCTGGTCTAACCTTCATCCTGGCAACAGTACCGTACATCCTTACCTCCAATCTAGTTGAATCGGATTAATCTGCGCTCACCGGAGAGCAGATAAAATCTGATAATTATGATATATTTTATCATAATTTCTCCGGAAGTACAACCGTAAACCTGTTGACATCAGGCGCAGGATTCCGTATAATCAAATTAGTTTCTACCTGATAGAAAGTAAACGGATGAAATATACCTCTGCCGACGCCCGCCTGATGCGCCGCCTCAACCGATCCGCCATCCTGGACATGGTGCGCGAGCGCGGCCCCATCGCCCGCTCCCAGATTGCCCGCCAGTTGAATATCAGCATGCCAACCGTGATGCGCGTGGTGGATGAGCTGCTCAAAGAGGACCTGGTGCGCTGGTCCGGCGACAGCCAGGTGAGCGGCGGGCGGCCGCGCGAGCTGCTGGCCTTCAACGGCGAGGGTTACAGCGTGATCGGGCTGGACCTGGGCGGCGAGCAGCTTTACGGCACCCTGGCCGACCTGAACGGCCGCGTGCTGGCAGAGGCCTCGCTGCCGCGCGGCTCCCTGGCGCAGGACAACCTGGAGCAGGTGTACACCTTGATCCAGCACCTGCTGGACCAGCCGCCTTCGAGCGGGCAGCCTTTGCGCGGCATCGGCGTCGGGGCGCCGGCGCTGACCCTCAGCGACCAGGGCCTGGTCACCTGGGCGCCCAGCCTGGGCTGGCGCGACCTGCCTCTGCGCGACCTGCTGATCGAACGGTTCGGCGTACCGGTAGTGGTGGAGAATGACGTCAACCTGGCGGCCCTGGGCGAATACGGATTCGGCGCTGCCCGGGGGACAGACAGCGCTGCCTGCCTGTCCGTAGGCACCGGGGTGGGCCTGGGGATCATCCTGGAGCGCAAGATCTACCGCGGCTTCCACCAGTCCGCCGGTGAGATCGGTTACCTCCCCCCTTTCCTGAGCTGCCTGGGCGAACGCTACGAAGGCTTCGGCGCCCTGGAGACGCTTGCCTCGGCGCGCGGTATCGAGCAGCGCGCCATCCAGCGGCGGCTGGAGCTGGGCCTGGCCGGCGCCTCGGGCAGGCTGCGCACTGAACAGGTATTCCAGGCGGCGCGCCAGGGGCAGGCCTGGGCCTGCCAGGTGGTCTCTGAAACGGCAGATTACCTGGCTTTTGCCGCGGCCGCTATCAGCCTGCTGATCGACCCACAGGTGATCGTACTGGGCGGGGATCTCGCCCGCCAGGCAGACCTGCTGATCGGCCCCATCTTGCAGCGGCTGGACGGGGTGATCCCGGTGCAGCCCCGCCTGGAGGCCTCGCGGCTGGGCGGGCGGGCAGCCGTGCTGGGCGCCATCATGCTGGTGCTGGATATTACCACCGAACATGTCGTCCTGTGAGCAGGGCGTGAATCCATCCTTGGAGGTCGAATGATGTCAAAACTCGCATTGTTGGGCGGGGAAAAGGTCAAGAACACGCCCTTCCCTGAATGGCCGGTATACGACGAGCAGGAACGCCAGGCCTTGAACGAGGTACTGGAGAGCCGGGTGTGGTGGCGCACGCCGGGCACCCAGACGCTGGCCTTTGAACAGGAGTTTGCCGCCTACCACCAGTCGCGCCACGGCATCGCCGTGACCAACGGTACCGCCGCCCTGGAGGTGGCGTTGATGGCCCTGGGTATCGGCCCGGGCGACGAGGTGATCGTCCCCGATTTCACCTTCGTAGCCACCGCCAGCGCCGTTCTGTTCTGCGGGGCGCTGCCGGTGCTGGTGGATGTGCGCCCCGACACCTTCTGCATCTCCCCCAAGCTGGTCGAAGCGGCGATCACCCCGCGCACCCGGGCGGTGATCGCCGTGCACATGGGCGGCCACCCGGCTGACATGGACCGCCTGCTGCATCTCACCCGCATCCACAACCTGGCATTGGTGGAAGACAGCTCCCATGCCCACGGCAGCGAGTGGCGCGGCCAGAAGGTCGGCGCAATAGGCGATATTGGCACCTTCAGCTTCCAGGCGAGCAAGCTGATGACCGCCGGCGAGGGCGGCATGGTGGTCACCAACCGGGATGACCTGGAGCTGCGCGCCCGCTCGGTGCACGACTGCGGGCGCATGCCGGGCGAGTGGTTCTACTCCCACTTCCAGTACGGCTCCAACTACCGCCTGAGCGAGTGGCAGGGGGCTGTGCTGCGCCAGCAGCTGCGCCGGCTGGACGAGCAGGCTGCCGTGCGCACGCGCAACGCCGCCACCCTGAACCAGGCTCTATCTCAAATTGAAGGCATTTTGCCCCAGGCATTGGACCCGCGCTGCACGCGCAACGGGCAGTACGCCCTGATCTTCAGCTACGACCGCCGCGCCTTTGCCAACATCACCACCGAGCGCTTCATCCAGGCGCTGAACGCCGAGGGTGTGCCCACCCAGGCCAGCTACCCGCCGCTGCACGAGCTGGCGGTGTTCAAGAACGGCGAGTACCGCCGCCGCCTGTCGCCGGAGGCCGCCGCCCAGGACCACGCCTTCCTGAAAGGCGCCTTCCCCAACTCGGTGAAGGCTGCCTGGGAGACGGTGTGGCTGCCGCAGCCAGTGCTGCTGGGCAGCGAGGAGGAGATGGGGCAGATCATCTCGGCGATCAAAAAGATCCAGTACTACGCCCGCGAGCTGGCGTAACCCGCGGCAGGAGGCAGGATGATGCACAAACCCCGGATTGGTCTGTACGCCGTGTATGAACCGCCTGAAGAGGGCTGGGGCGAGATGGAGGCGCAGCTGGACCAGGCGCAGGCCGACCTGGAAGCGCAGGGCCTGGAGGTGCGGCGCGCCCCCGAGGCGGTGGGCAGCCTGGCCGCCTGTGAGCGCGTGGCCGCCTGGCTGTCCGCTGAGGGGCTGGAAGCGCTGCACGCCCTGGTTGTCACCTGGTCATTCGATCATTACACCGTTGAGATCCAGCAGCGCACCGCCCTGCCCGTCGCCGTGCGCTCTATCCCCGGCATCCGCAGCGGTTCCCTGGTCGGCGGGATGCAGCTCAACAACCTGCTGCACGAGCTGGGCAGCGAGTACCGCCTGTTCTTCGGCCCGCTGGGTGACGCCGGCGTGGCTGCCGAGACCGCCCATTACCTGTGGGCCTGCGCCATCCGCCGGCGGCTGCACGGGGCGCGCCTGGGGGTGATCGGGCGGCGCACGGAGGGGATGACCCCCACCGCGGTCGACGAGCTGGAGATTCTGCGCCTGTTTGGTGTGCGCCTGGTCAATTACGGCCTTGACGAGCTGCTGGAGCGCGCTGCCCAGGTGGACCAAGATGCCGCACGGCAGGCCTGGCAGGCCGTGGCTGTCGGGGCTGCACAGGTTCTCTCCACCCAGGAGAGCGGCGTGAGTTCCGCCCGTAACCTGCTTGCCCTGCAGGAACTGGCTCGTGAACAGGGGCTGTCCGCCATCTCCATCGGCTCTTACCCCAGGTGCCAGGGAACCATGTGCCTGCCCATCGCCCTGCTCAACCAGCAGGGCCTGCCCTGCGGCTGCGAGGGGGATGTCAACTCCACCCTGGCCATGCTGATCCTCAGCCAGCTCAGCGACCTGCCGGTGCATTTTGGCGAGATGCTGGAGGTGGATGAGGCGGCGAACACCCTGGTGACCTCGCACTGCGGCTGCGGCTCGCCCGCCCTGGCAGATGGGAACGGCTACATCCTGTGCCCGGTACGCCTGGCCTACAGCGGGGTGAGCGTGCGCTTCAGCGCCCGCAGCGGCCCGGTGACTTACATGAACCTGGTGGGGCGGCAGGGCAGCTACCGCATGTGCGCCATCGAGGGCCAGGCCGCGCCCACCGGCATGGTCTTTGAAGGCAACCCGCTCAAATTCGTCCTCCAAACTCCCTTCCGCCGCACCTGGCGCGACGTGAGCGAATTCGGCTTTGGCCATCACTGGATGTCGGCGTATGCGCGGGCGGTTCCGGTGCTCAAGGAATTCTGCCAGATCAGCGGCATCCTGGGCGTTTTCCCCGACCTGAACCTGGTGGTCAACCGGGAGGCGCGGTGAACCACCCGGCGGTGATGACCTCGCGCCAGCGCCTGCTGGCTGCCATGGACCACCAATCGGTGGACCACACCCCGCTGCTGCTGCGCTTCTGGTCGCTGGGCGGCCCGGAGGACAACATCCCCTTCAATTGGCGGGACGAGGTGCAGCGCGTGCAGGCCACCCTGGCCCTGGGATTGGACGACACCCTGCTGCTCCAGCCGCCGCTCGGTTACACCGAGGAATACCACCCCGAGGGGCTGCCCGGCGTCTCCAGCCGGGTGGAGCGCCTGCCCCCCGGCGCGGCCGAGGGCCAGCCGCGCCTGCGCAAGGTCTTCCGCAGCCCGGCGGGAGAGCTGGCCACCACCGTGCGCCAGACCAACGACTGGCCGCACGGAGAGGATGTGCATCTCTTCGATGACTACAACCTGTCGCGCCTGGTCGAGCCGCTGGTCAAGTCCCAGGCTGACCTGCCCCGCCTGCGCGGCCTGCTGGCAAACCCGGCGCCGGAGCAGGTGGACGAATGGCGGTTGCACGCCGCTCAGCTCAAAGCCGAGGCCGGGCGCCTGGGTGTGGTGCTGGACGGCGGCTGGTGCGCCCTGGGGGATGCAGCCATGTGGCTGTGCGGCATGGAGCGCATCCTGTACGGCCAGATGGACGATCCGGATTTCATTGCCGGACTGCTGGACGTGCTGCTGGAATGGGAGCTGGGACGTATCGACCTGCTGCTGGCAGCCGGGGTGGACGAGGTGGTGCACATGGCCTGGTACGAGAGCACCGATTTCTGGACGCCGCGCGCCTACCGCCGCCTGCTGCGACCGCGCCTGGAGCAGATCATCCGCAGGGTGCATGCCCGCGGCGCACGCTTCCGCTACATCATGACCAAAAGCTGGAAACCCTACCGAGAGGATTTCCTGGAGATGGGCATTGACTGCCTGACCGGGGTCGACCCGGTGCAGGACCAGCTCGACCTGCAGGAGGTAAAACGGCAGGTGGGAGGCCAGGTCTGCCTGATGGGCGGGTTGAACTCGGCGGTGATGCTCGACCAATGGGACGAGCCGCGCATCCGCCAGGCAGTGCAGCAGGCGCTGGAGATCATGGCCCCTGGGAGCGGGTTTATCCTCTATCCGGTGGACGCCATCTTCAACAACCAGCCCTGGGAAAAGGTGCTGTACACCATCCAATGCTGGAAAGAATTCTCGGCGGCTGCCTGAGCCAGGCGCCGAAAGGGAAAGGAGGCAGGAAATCGACCATCGTATCCCCGGTATCACCCTGAAACGTGCCAACCGTACCTCGATTTTATTCGATTTTGAGAAGGAGTAGATCAGATGAGCCCGAAAACCCTGTTTAAAATTCTGTCGTTCCTCCTGGTGATCAGCATGCTGGCAGGCTGCGCCAGCGCGCCGACCCAGGCGCCCGCTCCGGCAGCCACCGAAGCTCCCGCTCCGGCAGCCACCGAAGCCCCTGCCCCGGCAGCCACCGAAGCTCCAGCGCCTGCTGCTACCGAAGCCGCTGCCCCGGCAGCCACCGAAGCGCCTGCCGCAGCCGGCACCCTGCCCGAGATCGTGGTCGCCTGCTGGAGCGGCCCGGAGCACGATAACCTGGTCAAGGTTGCCCAGGCTTACACCGAAAAAACCGGCAACAAGGTCACGGTGGAAGAGATCGCCCGCGAAGCCTATTTTGACAAGCTGACCACCACCTTCATCGGCGGCGGCTCGGACTACGACGCCGCCTACATCATGTCCGACTGGCCGCCCGCCTGGGTCAAGGCTGATGGGCTGCACGACCTGGACACCTTTATCAACGACCCCAAGGTGGCCATGCCCGGGCTGAACCTGGACGTCTTTGGCCTGTCGCTGGACTTCTTCCGCTTCGATGGCAAGGTGTATGCCTTCCCGTCCGAAGGCGACACCGCCTGGCTGTGGTACCGCAAGGACCTGCTGGACGCCAAGGGCATCAAGGTCCCCGAGACCTGGGACGAGTTCCTGGCTGCCGCCAAGGCGCTCAACAACCCGCCGGAAACCTACGGCGCGGTGATCGGCGCCAAGCCGGACGAGGCGCTGTGGGACTTCATGTTCTACCTGTTCAGCATGGGCGGGGGCATCCTGGACAAGGACAACAAGGTAATCATCAACAACGAGGCCGGGGTGAAGGCGCTCACCTTCTACTCCGAGCTGCTCACCAAGGAAAAGGTGGTCCCGCCGGATGTGGTGACCTACGGTTACAACGAGATCCTGACCGCCCTGCAGGAGGGCAAGGCCGCCATGGGCATCGAATGGATGGCCGCCACCCAGACGCTCACCGACTGCTCGCAGAGCCCCAAGGTGTGCAAAGATGGCCAGACCCTGCTGGGCTACGCTATCCCGCCTGGCATCAAGCAGAGCGACGGATCGATCAAGCGCAGCACGGGCGGCAGCCAGTGGGGCTGGGGCATCCCGGCCAAGGCCAAGAACCCCGAGGCGGCCTATAAGTTCATCGAGTGGCTGACCAGCAAGGAAGGCGCCACCCTGTGGGCGCTGAACGGCGGCATCCCTGGCAACGCCGAGGCGCTGAGCGACCCGGCGGTGGTCGAGAAGATCCCGCAGTTCAAGATGCTGGCCGAGGTCATGCCCTACCGCCAGATCGTGCCTCCCACCACGGTGACCTCCGACCTGGTGACCATCCTCAACGAGGCGATCGTGGCCGCCGTATCCGGCACCAAGACCCCGCAGCAGGCGCTGGATGACGCAGCCGCCAAGATGAAAGAGTTGATGGAAAAAGCGGGTTATCCGCAGTAAGTTGACCTCCACGGCTGGCCGTCCCGCTCATGCGAGACGGCCAGCCCCCTCCGGATTGGATCAAACGCATGAATGCTGCTCTCCCCTCCCCCGCCAGCCCGCCGCTGCGCCGCGCCTCGTCCTGGCGGCGCTTCTACCGCCGCTGGGAGCCGGCCTTCTATATTTCCCCGGCTTTCATCGTGCTGATTGTGATCCTGCTTTACCCGCTGGGCTACTCCTTCTGGCTGAGCTTCCACGAGTGGACGCTGCGCGGCTTCCGCCAGGGTGTGCCGTGGATCGGGCTGGGAAACTACATCGAGCTGTTCACCAACCCGGACTTTCTCAACTCGCTGCGCATCACCTTTACCTTTGTCATCCTGGCGGTGGGCATTGAATTTGTGCTGGGGATGGGGCTGGCGCTGCTGCTGAACCATGACCTGCGCGGCAGCCACTGGCTGCGGGCGGCTATCCTGCTGCCGATGATGTGCACCAACGTGGTGATCGGCCTGACCTGGCGCCTGCTGCTCAACTACGAGTTTGGCCTGGTCAACTACTACCTGGGGGTGGTGGGGCTGCGCCCGGTGGAATGGCTGAGCAGCCCGGCGATGGCCATGCCGGCGGTGATCCTGGTGGATGTGTGGAACACCACCTCCTTCGTGGCGCTGATGCTGCTGGCCGGGCTGCAGTCGCTGCCAGACGAGCCGTTCGAGGCGGCGCGCATCGATGGCGCCTCGGCCTGGCAGAGCTTTCTCTACCTGACCCTGCCGCTGCTGCGCCCGGTGATCCTGGTGGCGCTGCTGTGGCGGCTGATCGACACCTTCCGCATCTTTGATGTGATCTACCTGCTCACCGCCGGCGGACCGGCGCGCGCCACCGAGGCGGTCAGCATCTACATCTACCGTTACGGCTTCCAATCCTTCAACCTGGGCTACGCTTCGGCGGCGTCCTACATTATGATCCTGATCATGCTGGGGGTGGCCCTGGTGCTCACCCGCATGATTGGGCGCAGCGAGTCCTGAGGAGACGCCATGAAACGCACCCGCACCGTCCGCAAGCTCCAGGAGCTGCTGATCTACCTGGCCGTGTTCATCGCCGTGATCCTGTCCCTGTTCCCCATCTTCTACCTGCTGATCACCTCCTTCAAGCCACCGAACCTGACCTTTGCCATCCCGCCGGTGTGGATCTTCCAGCCCACGCTGAAGAATTACCTGGAGGTGTTTGCGGGGGGCAAGTTTGTTTCCTACTTTATGAACAGCCTGACCATCGCCCTGGGGACCACCTTCCTGGCGCTGGTGCTGGGCTCCTTCGCCGGCTACGGTTTTGCCCGCTTCAAGTTCCGCGGCAGTTTCGGGCTGCGCATGAGCTCGCTCATCCCGCAGATGCTGCCGCCGATCACCATCATCGTCCCGCTGTATGTGCTGTTTAACACGTTGGGGCTGATCGACACGCGCTCCGGGCTGGTGATCTCCTACCTGACCTTCACCATCCCGCTGTCGATCTGGATGATGACCGGCTTCTTTGCCGATGTGCCGGTGGAGCTGGAGGAATCGGCGATGATCGACGGCTGCACCCGGCTGCAGGCTTTCTTCCGTATCAACCTGCGCATCGTCACCCCTGGGCTGGCAGCCACCGCCATCTTATGCTTCCTGTACTGCTGGAACGAGTTCCTGTACGCGGTGATCCTGAGCGGGCGGGATGCGCGCACCCTGCCGGTGAGCATTACCAGCTTCATGACCAACAAAGCCATCCTGTGGGGGCGCATCGCCGCCGCCGGCTCGCTGGTGCTGGTGCCCACGCTGATCTTCGCCCTGGCGGCGCAGCGCTACCTGATCCGCGGCCTGTCCAAGGGGGCGGTGAAGGGGTAATTAACTTGCTGGTTTGCACCTGTGCAGGCAGTTGCCATACCCAATCAGATCGAATCCAACCTGCCCGCCCCAGGTGCGGTAGCACTCGCAGTCATCCTCGCAGGTGCAGCCGGCCTTGAGATTCGTTTTGACCTTGATTGCCTTTTTTCCGGCAGGGGTATTGGTTGGAGGTTTCGTGACCATGGGTTGTTCTCCATTCTTGCCTGAACTATAAGCGAAAGCACGTATTGTTGTCAATTCACCCTGCTTATCTCTGAAGGGTGGATGGAAGCGGCAGCAGCTCGCAGATCAATTCCGGCATGCCATCCGGGGTAGTACCGCTGTAAGAACATACACAGCCTGGTTCACCCTGGGTGCACATCCCTGCTCGCACACCGCTGCGCAGGCGCATGCCGCGGCGCTGGCGCCGGCAAGCAGGCCAGGATCCCGCACCCGCAGAAAGTGCCTGGGGGGCGTGGGGACCATCTTGGATGGGTAGTTCGTTCATCGAGGGAGCCCTCCAATCCTGCGGCGATTAAAAACCTGCCCCGAAGCAGGCAAGAGAGGCATCCATGTCCGCACAGTTGTAGCAGGAGGGGGGTGTGCAGGGCGGATCTTTGGCGGCATTCCTGCAACTTAAATCAGCTTCGGCAGAGATGCAGTTACATTCGGGCGGCGTGCAGTCGATACCCCCGGCGCGCAAGGCGGTGCGCAGTGCAAAGGCCGGGCGTGGCGCCGGCCCCGATTCAATACGGGTCGGTAATATTGGCGGGATGATCATTTTTGGTATGCTTCCTCGGGTGATCTGGATCATACTGCCTGGCGGCAGGCAAGCTCCTGGTATAAGCCCGGCCAGTACAGGCAGTCCGGAGACTGGCAGTCGCCGGCGCGCACGGCGGTGCGCACCGGCAGCGCCGGAAGGATGCCTAAGCACCGGTTCCCGGCGGACAATTGTCATCGCATCTAGCTTCAGACCATCCATCCGCGCAGTTGCAGCCATCGGCGCAGGTGCAGCCTGCGCGCAGCCCGAGGCGGACTTTGAGTCCCGGCAGCGATGCAGGGGTTTTCTTCGGTTCTTTCTCCTGGGTAAATGTCTCCATTGCAATACTCCTTTCGGCGTTACACAATAATAATGTAATATGAAAGATTGTAGGTTTCTAATAAAATTCTGTCAATACAACAAATGACCCAAATGTCGCACCTTAAATTTGTCCGCTGCTCTCCGTTTACGCGAAGCGCGGGAGGGGCGTTTGGGGGTAAATTATTGTTTCTTCTGCACCTGCGGCAGGTAGATCTGGTAGTGGTGGACGGTCAGGACAAAGACCGGGCTGTCTGCCGGGTTGAAGTTGAGGTCACCGGAGTAATGGGCGGTCAGGGTGTGCTCGCCGGCTGCCAGGCTGCTGGTGGTGTAGACGGCCTGGCCGGCTGCCACGCTCACCGGCGGCAGGGCCGTAGCGTCCAGGGTGAAGGTGATCACCCCGGTGGGCGTCCCCACGGGTGGGGCGTCCAGGGCAGCGGTGAGGCTGATCGCCTGGTGGATGTGCGCCGGGTCGGGCTGGTTGGTGAGGCTCAGGTCCAGGCTGCGGCGGCTGACCTCCAGGCTGCCGTCCACAAAATTGAAGTGGTAGCTGGCGGCGGCAAGCGTACCGGTGAGGATATGGATCGGGTAGCTGCCAGGCGGGCTGGACTGCGCGGCAGTGGTGGTGAGGACCGGCGCCCCGCTCAGCACGCCGGTGGTATCGCCGTTGACGAAGCCGGTGGCGGTGTAGGTCAGGCCGGGGTTGGCGGCGCCGTAGGCTTTGCCCAGGTCACTGGCGCTGACGGTCAGCGGGGCTGTGCCCACCACCAGCCCGCCAGGCAGGCTGTGTTGGCTGGGGGCGAACAGGGTACTGCCGCTGTAGGCAGCGCTCAGCGTGTGGGTCCCGCCGGGGATGCCGGTGGTGCTGGTCGTGGCCTGGTGGTCCGCCAGCGGCTGGGGAGCGCCCAGGGGTATATCGTCCAGGTAAAACTGGACGGTGCCGGTGAGGGCGGCGGGGGCCATATACAGCGGGGCGGTCACCGAGGCGGTGAGGGTGATCGCCTGTCCATAGCTGGGGGCCAGGGGTGCGGTGGCCAGGGTGGTCGTGGTGGCAGCCTGCACCCACAGCGAGCGCGGCTCGCTGGGGATGGCATTGACCAGGACATTGGCCACGTAGGGGCCGGGGAACAGGCCGGGCACCGGGCGGGTGGTGAGGGCGGCGGAGGAGAAGGCGGCCGTGGGCAGCCAGGTGATGGAGCTGCCGTCTAACGGGCGCACCTGCACCAGCGGGAAGCTGGTGGGCGAGCTGTGGTTTGAACCGCCCGAACCCGCCTCGTATTGGTGGCCTCTCCACCCGCTGCCGGAAGCTGCCAGGGGCTGGTTGGCTCCCAGCGGGGCGCTGAAGGGATCCAGCGCCGGCCGGCGGGCAGGGTCAAAGCCCAGCCCGCGGTCATACAGCTCGCTGACGTAGGTGTACCCGCCGGTGAGCAGCACCCGCCCGTCTGGGAGCAGGGTGGCGCTATGTTCATCATGGCCTTCGTTCAGGGAGCCGGTGGTGCTCCAGGCGCCGCGGGTCGGGTCGTACAGCTCAGTGTTGGTCTGTGCGGTGGAAACCAGGACGGTGCCGTCCGGCAGCAGGGTTGCCGTGGTCGCCACGTAAAAGGGAACAACGGTGTGCCCGGTGGCTGTCCATGCGCCCGTTTGCGGGTCAAACAGCTCGCACTGCAAGTCTGGCAATGAGAACACGCCGGCGATCACCAGAACTTTACCGTTGGGCAGCAGGACGGAAGGGTACTGCATGCGCTTGGCGCCCATCGCAGCGGTCAGGCTCCAGGTATTGGTGGCCGGGTCGTAGATCTCGGCGCTGTCCAGGGCTTCCGCTTCATTGAACCCTCCGCTGACCAGCACGCGCCCGTCCGCCAGCAGGACGGCGGAATGCCGTTCGCGGGCATAATGGAATGCAGCAGCGAGACGCCATTCCCCGGCGCCGCCATTGGCTGCCGGGTCAAACAGCTCGGTGCTGGCCAAGGCGCCGTCCGTGACGTTGTATCCCCCAACGACCAGCACCTGGCCATCCGGCAGCAGGGTAGCGGTATGATAGACCCGAGGAATATGCAGGGCCGGGCCTACTGTCCACATTCCGCTGGTTGGGTCGTACAGCTCGGTGTCGTCCTCGGTGACGACGGCGAAATCCGTTGTAGCCCCGCCTGCCACCAGCACCCGGCCGTCGTGCAGCAGGTTGGCTGTATGGTAAAAGCGCTGTTGGTTCATAAATCCGGTCATTTCCCAACCTCCGGCGCCGCCGTTGGCCGCCGGGTCGTACAGGTCGGCATTGGCGTAGACATTGCTCAGGTTCCGAAAACCGCCGGCGACCAGCACCTTTCCATTGAGCAGCAGGGTGGCGGTATGTTTCAAGCGATAAATGGACACATC
>CAIQIV010000246.1 GCA_903871905.1 uncultured Chloroflexota bacterium
TCCCTGCTGGTGTCCAGCCCGGACACATCGATGCGCACCCGCTGGTAAATGTCGCTGTCCAGGATGATCTGCTCCGGGTAGAGCAGGGTGCACGCCTCCAACAGCCCCAGACCTGCCCCGGTCTCGGCCCCACACAGCGCGCTCAGCAGCAGCGCGGAGCCCGCTTCTGCCGCAGCCTGCCACCCCGGCTGTGGGGCGTCCGTGCCAAAAACCCCCGCCAGGGCTGGCACCCCCCAGCCATGTGCCAGTTCCACCCCGATGGCATACGGCAGCTCCCCTTCCCACGGTGTGCTCAGGTACCCGCCCGTGCGCGGGTGCATTAATCCTGGCATCAGCGAGTAGAATACAGGCGCCCCGGGGTAAGCCATTTGCACCAGCGCCAGCGCCGCGGCAATCTCGGCGTCCCCCTGGGTGATCGTCCCGGCGATGGTCGCCGGGGCGGTGGAGCCCAAATTAGCCATGGACATAAAGCCCACCGGCAGCCCGGCGGCCGCAAAAGCCAGAGCCGCTTCCATGCCATCCCGATCCTGCGCCAGCGGCGAGATGGTGCATACCAGCAGCGAGAGCGGCGGGCGCAGGCGCAGCCCGGCCTCGCTCCCAGCCACCACCCGCGCCATCTCCAGGGCATACTTCGCCAGCCCGCCGCCCATCACGGTCTCGCTCTGCACATGCTTCACCGTGTGTTGAAAGGACGTTTCCAGTTCGTGCAATGGGGCGGTAGAAGGGTGGTCCTGGGCGCTGACTATCGGCCAGTAAAAGCCAATCGATGGCAGGTAATCCGCCACCCGGGCAAAATCCGCCACGTCCTGCTTGCACGAGGCGCGCCGCTGCCCACTTGCCAGGTCGATCGTCTCCACCCCGCAGCCGTCGGTTGCGCAGTACATTCGGCTTCCGTCGATCTGCAGGTCAAAGTCCGCATCCCTCGCCCCCAGCGTGTAGCTGCGGGGGGCATGCGCCAGCGCCTCCAGCACCTGCCCCGGCGCCAGTCGCACCACCTGGCGCTCAAAATCCACCCGCGCCCCGTGGGCAGCGTAGATCTCCAGCGCCAGCGGCGATGGGCAGTGGATGCCCACCTCATCCAGGATCTCCAGCGCCGCCAGACGCAGCCGCAGCCGCCCAGCATCATCCAGCAGGCTCAAGCGCACTGCCGGGACGATTGGCTGCAGCGTTGGGGTGACGGAATAGTTTTCCTGGAACATCCTGCCTCAGCCCAGCTCCCGATCCGCCGCCGCCAGGATGCGCCGCAGCTCCGCCTGCTGCGCAGCCTCCAGCGGCTCTGGATGGTGGTTGTCCAGGATCCAGCGCAGCTTTTCGCGCGCCGCCTCGTGCGGATCACGGTACTTCCCATCCCCCCCCACCTGGTGCTGCAGGCCGCGCCGCAGCGATTGGCGGATATGCCGGCGCGTGTGCTTTTGAGCCAGGAAGTGGCCGCCCGGTCCCACCGCGTCGATCGTTTCCAGCGCCAGCGTCTCGGCGTTCAGATCCATCTCCATCAGGTAGTAACGCGACCGCTGGTAAATGTCGTTATCCAGCAGGATCTGTTCCGGGTAGAGCAGGGTGTAGGTCTCCGCCAGCCCCATCCCGGTGACGATCTCGGCGCCGGCCAGCCCCACCATGTAGGGGTCCAGCGCCACCTCCGCCGCCGACTGCCAGGTGCCCGGGCGCAGCGCATCCGTCCCATAAGCGGCCCCCAGCGCCGGCAGACCCCAGTGGTGCGCCATTTCCACCACCGCATAGCGGGCGCGCGAGTCCAGCGGGTACGAGACATACGCCCCCGAGCTGGGGTCCGCCCAGGCCTGCATCAGCGAGTGGAACACCGGCGCTCCGGGGTACGCCAGCTGGATCAGCACCGCCGCGCTGATGATCTCCGCGTCCGCCATAGCCAGCGCCCCCGCCAGCGTCGCCGGGGCTGTGGTGCCCAGCGTGGGCATAGCCAGGAAGCCCACCGGGATGCCCGCCTCGGCCAGCAGCAGCGCCCCCTCGATACCTTCCCGGTCCTGCACCAGCGGGGCAATGGTGCACACCACCAGTGAGAACGGCG
The DNA here is from genome assembly GCA_903871905.1 of uncultured Chloroflexota bacterium. Taxonomy (GTDB): domain Bacteria; phylum Chloroflexota; class Anaerolineae; order Anaerolineales; family UBA4823; genus CAIQIV01. The sequence goes on from CAIQIV010000246.1 coordinate 2,042, forward strand.
GGTGCAGGCGCACTTCGTCCCAGCAGCCGGATATGGCCTGCGCCATCTCCAGCGCAAAGCGCACCGGCGCCGCCCCCATGATTGTCTCACTCTGCACATGCTTGATCGTGTTGTTCCAGGAAGCCTCCAGCTCGTGCAGCGGCGCGCTGCGCCCGTAGTCCTGGGCGCTGACCATTGGCCAGTAGAAGCCGATCGACGGCAGGTAGTCCGCCACCCGCGCCATCATCCCCACATCCGCCTTGCAGGATGGGCGGCGCAGCCCTGTCTCCAGATCCACCGTCTCCACCCCGCACCCATCCGTGGTGAAGTAGCTCACCCCCTGCTGGAGCTGCAGCGTATAACCTGGGTGCCGGGCGCCCAGCTTAAAATAGCGCGGGGCGCGCCGCAGCGCCTTCCTCACCAGGTCGCGCGGGAAACGCACCACTTCGCTCTGGAAGTCCACCTTTGCCCCATGCCCTTCCAGGATTTCCAGCGCCACCCGGGAGGGGAAACGCACCCCGCTCGCCTCCAGGATGTGCAGCGTGGCCTCCTGGAGCTGCAGCAGCTGCCCATCGCTCAACAACCGCAGCCGGTACCGGGTGTGGATCGGCTCCAGCCCGGCCACCGGGCTGCTGCCTGGTTTTTTCTGCTTTGTTTCTGTGCTCTCACTCACCTTCACCCTCCACAATAGTTCAAACCTGTTTTTACCCTTCCCCTATCTTGCCGGCAGCCTGGCTGCCCAGCACCTTGTAGGGGTCAAACGCATCCCGCAGCCCATCTCCGATGTAATTGACCGAGATGATCGTCAGGAAGATCATCAAACCCGGGAATATCGCCAGCCAGGGCGCCTTGATGAAATGCTCCTGGGCGTTGGCGAGCAGGTTGCCCCAGCTGGCCGTGGGCGGCTGGATGCCAAAACCCAGGAAAGACAGCCCCGACTCTTCGATAATCGCATAGCCCAGCTCCAGGGTGCACTCGATAATCACCACCCCGATGGCGTTGGGCAGCATGTGCCGCAGGATGATGCGCAGGCTGGAGCCTCCCAGGCTGCGGGCGGCCTGGATGTAGTCCATTTCACGCAGCGTCAGGATGGCCGCCCTCACCAGGCGGGCAAAGGTCATCCACGACAGCAGCCCGATCACCACGGCGATGGTCAGCACCGAGTTGCGGCTGAGCAGCGGCAGGTCCACCTCGCGCAGCATGGCGCTCAGCAGGATCAGCACCAGCAGCGAGGGCAGGGCCAGGGCGGCATCCGTGATGCGCATCAGCACCGTGTCCACCCACCGGCCAAAATACCCCGCCAGCGCCCCCACCGTCACCCCCAGGCTCATGGTGATCAGCACCACCAGTACCCCAACCAGCAGCGAGATGCGCCCGCCGTACAGCACGCGGGTCAGCTCATCCCGCCCCAGGGCGTCCGTGCCCATCGGATGCTGCCAGGATGGCGGCTGGAAGCGCCGGGTCAGGTCCGAGGCATTGGGGTCATAGGGCGAGAGCGGCGCCAGCAGCACCGCCAGCACAATCAGGCTCAGCACCACGAAGCCCGCCACCGCCCCCGGGTGGCGGCGGAAACGCCGCCACACCAGCGAAGCCTGGCTCTCCTGCGCCCGCAGCGTTTTTACCGGGGTGGAAACGACCGCCGGGCTGCTCATTCGTAGCGGATGCGCGGGTCAAGATAGGCGTACAGGATGTCCGCCGCCAGGTTGGAAAAGATCATGAACGCCGCCCCGATCACCAGCACCGCCATCAGCACCGGGAAATCCCGCTGCAGCGCCGCCTGGTAATACAGCCTCCCCATCCCCGGCCATGCGAAGATGGTTTCGATAAAAACCGCCCCGCTGAAGATATACGGCAGGTCCAGGGCAAACAGGGTCACCAGCGGAATCAGCGCGTTGCGCAGGGCGTGCTTGCGCAGCACCTGGTGCTCGGGCAGCCCCTTTGCCCGCGCCGTTCGCAGGTAATCCTGGTGGATCACATCCAGCATCGAAGAGCGCATAAAGCGCGAGTACCAGGCAATCCAGCCCAGCGCCCCGGCGGTGACTGGAAGCACCAGGTGCTGCAGCCGGTCCCACACGGGATACTGCGCTCCAGGGGTGTACATCCCCCCCGCCGGCAGCAGCGGCTGCCCGGTGAAGGGGTTGTGCAGCCAGGCGTAGAAGACGATGATCAACAGCAGCGCCAGCCAGAACTCGGGGATAGCCTGCCCGGCGAAGGACAGGGTGGTGGCAGCAATGTCAAAGACCGAGTACTGGCGCACCGCCGAGAGGATGCCGATGGGGATGGCGATCAGCACCGCCGCCAGCAGCGTGGCCAGCATCAGGTAAGCGGTGTTCCACAACCGCTGCCCGATCTCCAGCATCACCGGCTGGCGCGTGCGGAAGGAGAAGCCAAAGTCCCCGCGCAGGATGCCGCGGCGTGTCCCCGCCCCATCCGCCTGCCCGTCGCCATCGCTGTCTACCTGCATCCAGTCGTTTCCCGCCAGCCAGATCACGTACTGCAGCGGCAGAGGTTGGTCCAGCCCCAGCTGTCGTTTGAGCAGCTCCGCCTTCTCAGGGCGCACGTGGCGCGCCTGCCCGTAGCCGGAAAGCGGGCCGCCAGGTGCCAGGTTAACCAGGGCAAACATCAGCAGGCTGAGCAGGAACACCAGCAGCATGGCCTGCACCGTGCGGCGGGCGATGTAAGCCGTCAACCGCCCGCCTTCTCCGCCCCGCCTCTCACTTTGTCAGCCTCCAATCCGCCGCATTCCAGGTCACCAGGTCGTTCAGGTTGGCCTGCACCCCTTCCAGGCGGGAGGCATAGGCCTCGGCGTTGATCGCCGAGAAGAGCAGGATCTGCGGCAGATCATCCTCCAGGATCTGCGCCATCTGGCAGAACAGCGCCTGCCGCTGCGCCTCGTCCAGCGAGTAGGCCTGGCCGATCAGGTCGTCCATCTGCGGGTTGATCCAGCGCCCCACGTTCCAGCCATTGCCCGGCTCGGCTGAAGCGCTGGCGTAATACTGGCTGATAAAATCGGTGGGGTCGGTCCCGCTGTAACCGTCGTCATACAGGTCGATGTCAAAGTTGCCGCTCTGCTCCAGACCGCCGTTTTCAACGTCCGCCCACAGCACGCTGCCCTGCATCACGATCTGCTTGATCTGGAAGCCCACCTTGCCCAACATCTCGCTCACCAGCTGCTGGGTGAGCAGCAGCGGCTCGCCGTACTCGGCGTAGGTCATCATCTCCATCTCCAGCAGGCTGTCCTTGGGCGCGCTGGCGCAGGAGACGCATTCGCGCACCCCGTCCCCGTTGCTGTCCTTCCATCCCGCCTCCTCCAGCAGCGCCTTTGCCGCCTCGGGGTCATACTTCGGGCGGGGAATTGCGCACACATAAGGCTCGCGGAAGAACTCCGTCCACGCCGGCTGGCTGTAGCCCTGGAAGATGCTGCTGGAGATGCTGTCCACATCGATCGCCATGCGGATCGCCCGCCGCACGCGCACGTCTGAGAGCACAGGGTGCGGGCTGGCTGCCGGGTCCAGGCTGCCCCGCGCCGCCAGGTTCATAAACAATCGGAACACCCAGCGGCTGGTGGGGCTGATCGAGACTTTGGCCGCCGGGTCGTCTTTCAGCTCGTGGGCGATCTGCTCGGTGGCCCACATGATCACATCCCCATCCCCCTGCTGCAGCATGGTCTTGCGCACCGTGGGGTCCGGAACCACTTTGACCATCACCCGCTCGATCTGCGGCTTGCCCGCTTCGTAATATTTCGGATTGCGCACAAAGGACAGGTGGTCTCCGCTCACCCATTCCTCCAGCATAAAAGGCCCGCTGCTCAGCGGCTTTCTCCCGCAGTCCCAGTTGGTGAAGCCCTGCCCGGCATCGCAGTAGTGTTTCGGCCAGATCGCCACCTGCTCGCCCCCAAAGATGGTCAGGTAGCCAGGATAGGGGGTGTTGAAGAACATGCGCACCGTGTGGTCGTCCACCTTCTCCACCCCGTCCAGGTAATCGATGCCCTGGATCCAGGTCCCGGTGCTGGGGTTGGTGATGGCTTCATAGGTAAAGACCACATCATCCGCAGTGAGCGGCGTGCCGTCCGCCCAGGTCACCTCCGGGCGCAGCTTCCAGGTCACGGTCATCGTCCCCGCCGCGCCCACCTGCACCCCGCCGTTTTCCACCGTGGGCAGCTCGGCCGCCAGGCGCGGGAAGACCCGGCCCTCCGGGTCGATCCCCGTCATCCCCAGCAGCACCAGGCGCATCACCATCGAGTCATAACCGGTGTCGCCAATGGCGCCGTTGAAGCTGGGCGGGTCCTCGCCCACCAGGATGGTGACCGGTTTCTCCCCACCGCTCCCGCTTTCCGCCGCTGCCGTTGGCTGGGCTGCCGGGACTGTGGTCTCTTCCGCCGCGCCTGCGGCGAGCGCCTGGGTGACGCTGACTGCCGCACCGGTCGCCTGGGCTGCCGCCGGCGCCGTGGCAGCCGCCGGTTGTTCCGTGGCTGCGCTGCCGCAGCCCGTCACGGATGCAGCTATTACCAGCACCAGGATCAAAAATGCCGCCCTGATCACATCATTTTTTACAAACATCCTGCCCTCCTCTTCATCCACCTCTCCCTGCTGACTGCTGAACCGGGTGCGAATCGATCGCCGATCGCCTCACCTTCCGGATGGATGGCTTCCCTTCACCCCTATCCCATACATAGATTAACATTTTCCCCCTTCAGAGTCAATATATGTTCGCCAATTGGCTAATATCGAGGAGATAAATCATTCCCCTGTTAAACGGCGCTTCACGGGAAGGACCCCGCGCTTGGCGTGCGCCACGTAGCTGTTCACCCAGTTCACCACCGTCTGGTGGTTGACCCCCAGTTCGCGGGCGACCTGGCGGAAGCTCACCCCCTCCAGGCACATGCGGATCGCCCGCCCACGCACCTCGTCCGGGTAGCCGCGGGCCTGGGGCCGGGGGGTGCAGCGTCGCCCGCAGGCCTGGCAGCGCATGCGCTGGCTGCCGGACGGGTTCTTCCCATCCCGCACCAGCTTTCCTGCCTCCTGGCAGGCCGGGCAGAGTGGTTTTCCTTCACTTCCCATGTGGCAATTTTACCCCGCCGCAGCCGCCTGGGCTATAATACCAGCCATGAATTCCCCACAGCCGGCCGCCTTCCCTGCCGGGCCCTCCGCCTCGCTCCGCCCCCTGCTGGTCATCGTCGGTCCCACTGCCGTGGGCAAGACCGACGCCTCGATCCAGCTCGCCCTGCACCTGGAAGGCGAGGTGGTCTCCGCCGACTCGCGCCTGTTCTACCGCGGCATGGACATCGGCACCGCCAAGCCCACCCCGCAGGAAATGCAGGGCGTACCCCATCACCTGATCGACCTGGCCGACCCCTGCTGCCGGGAATCCGGGATGTCCCTGGCCCAATTCCAGCAGGCTGCTCACCAGGCCATCGCCGCCATCCACGCCCGAGGCCGCCTGCCCCTGCTGGTCGGCGGCACCGGCCAGTACGTGCGCGCCGTGATCCAGGGCTGGCAGGCCCCGCCTGTCGAGCCTGACCCCGCCCTGCGCCTGGCCCTGGAGAGCTGGGCGCGCCAGGTCGGCCCGGATGGCCTGCACGCCCGCCTGCGCACCCTGGACCCCGCCGCCGCCGAGGCCATCGACTACCGCAACCTGCGCCGCACCGTGCGCGCCCTCGAGGTGATCTTCACCACCGGCCGGCCCTTCTCTGCTCAGCGCCGCCAGGCCGCCTCCCCTTACCGCCTGCTGGTGATCGGCCTGCAGCGCCCGCGCCCCGAGCTGTATGCCCGTATTGACCAGCGCATCCAGCTCATGCTCGACGCCGGCTGGCTGGACGAGGTGCGCCTGCTGCTCGAGCGGGGCTGCACCCCCGACCTGCCCTCCATGTCCGCCATCGGCTACCGCGAGCTGGCCGCCCACCTGCAGGGCAGGCTGTCCCTCGACGAGGCGGTCGCCCTGGTCCAGCGCCAGACGCGCCTCTTCGTGCGCCGCCAGGCCAACTGGTTCAAGCCCTCCGACCCCGCCATCCGCTGGTTCGACGCCGGTCCCGGCGCCGTCCAACAAATCCTCGCCTACCTCGCTCCCCTCCTCCCACAGTCCCCTGGGACAGCCGGCCACGAATAAACCTCGAAACATCCAATAACCCCATCCGGCGCAATGGATTATAATATTCTCATGATCACCTGTCCCTGGTGCGGCGTGACCTATTCGGTCTTTCAACCCACCTGCAGCCAGTGCGGCGCACGGCTGCCCGCCTCCCCCGCCTCTGCATCACCCATCCAGAATTTACCCCCCACACCGCCCCTGCCCCCCCGTCCCATCCCCAGGCGTGCAGCCTGGCGCCTGTTTCTGCTCAGCCCCAGGGGGGTGGTCGCCCTGGTCTTCCTGATTCTGGGGCCGGTCTTCCTGCTCACCGGGCTGCCCCTGCTGTTCGTCTACCTGATCGGCCTGCCCTTCTGTGTGTTAGGCGCTGTCTTTTCGCTGGTTGGCGCCTGGCTGGGTTACACCCGTTACCGCAGCGTCCAGGACCACATCGCCGTCCTGCGCAATGGACAGGCCGTGCCGGCTTCTATTCATTCCGTCCGGCCGGATTACCACGTGCGCGTCAACCGGCAGTATATCTGGGTGACGGAATACACTTTTGAGGTGATGGGCCAACCCTACCACGGTCAGCACCATTCCCGTTACCACCCTGGATTAGAGCCCGGCCAGCGCACCTGGGCCGTCTACCAACCCGGCCAACCGGCAAAAAACTGCCTCTACACCCCCTTCATCCACAATTGATCCCGGGGACCCTCCACCGCCCAGGGAATGCCCGCCATCGTAGGGGCGACCCGCCGTGCTGCGCGCTGGATCTCTACCCGGCAAATAGGGTCGCCCCCTCCCAACGGACAGGGCGACCCGCCGTGCTGCGCCCTGGATTCCCGCCGTCGTAGGGACATGTTTTGTCAAGTGGTAAAATGGAGGATTGGCGCGCCGAAATGCTGTATCAAAGCCGAAGGCTTGAGCAGCAATTTCAAATGCGGGTGAACAA
>CAIQIV010000247.1 GCA_903871905.1 uncultured Chloroflexota bacterium
ATTCAACCCCATAGGTGGGGGGTGTGGCGGGCTGTTGCGGATAGTCTTCTAATGCTGAAAGAACGACGGAATTATCCGCAACCGTCTTGTTCTGGCTGCCCATTTCGTTGATCAGCTTGGAGCACAGCGAGACAATCTCGCGCGGGATGCCGCGCGTCCACTTCCACACCTCCAGGAAGGCGGATTGGGTGAGCAGCGGCTCCTTGCGACCGGCAACGGCGCAGCGGAAGCGGATCAGCTCCAGCGTGTCCTCCAGGGAGAGGGGGTTAAGGCGGTACCAGGAGTCCACCCGGCTGAGCACCTCGGGGCGCTGGTTGAAGATGCGCTGCAGCTCGGGCTGTCCGAAGAGCACCACCTGGGCCAGTTTTTTGGAGATGTCAAAGTTATAGATATGATGCACCAGCGACAGGGCATCCGGGGACATGAGCTGGGCGTCATCCAGGATGATCACCACGTTGCGCCCTTTTTCCTTCTGGTCGACCAGGAAGCTCTCAAACTCGCGCCACTGCACGGTCATGCCCTTGCGGCGGGTCAGGTTGAGGGCGAAGCACACGTCAAGCAGGGCGGCGTATTCGGATTCATAGGCGGCGGTGTGTACGAAGACCACGGTGAAGTCTTCAGGATAGGCGCGGTAAATGGTTTCCAGGCGGCGGGCGATGGTGCTCTTGCCCACGCCGAAACCGCCCTCCACCACGGCCAGGCCGCGATACTCTTCGATCACTCCCTGGATGCTGTCCAGCACATCGCCGTGCTGGGAGGAGAGGTACATGAAGCGCGGGTCCGCAGAGCGGGTAAACGGGTCTTCTGAAAATCCCAGTTCTTTGAGAACCAGGCGGCGCTGTGGGTCGCGTAAAGAACTCATGCTGCCCCCAATCCGGATCAAAGAATAGAACACATGTTTGAATATGGATTTAACCTGAAATTACACATCGAATAAAGTTTACACGATCATTTTACATGAGTCAATCGCGATCCAGATATTTTAAGATAAGTCGGATCGGGATTGAGATGGAGGCGTTTGTGGCAAACGGGCATGAATATTGGGTTTGCGGTTTGCGCATAGATAGCAGAGGCGGATACTGCACCCTGTGCTTGCAGCGCCATCCTTAAAGAATGCACGAATGAGCGAATACCGTCCATTCGTTGTATTCGCAGCCCATTTGTGGACAGTTCCCCCATGCTATCTTGCCGGGCATGGGGAAGCGTTCCAACCCTGTCTCCGTGGAACAAGGGTAGACCCTGGAAAAATGCCAAGGTCTACCCTATGCGCTCTCCTGGGTAGACCCTGCAAGGTCTACCCTTGATTTTTCAAGGTAGACCTTGTATAATTCAAAGGGTAGACCCTTAAGGGCGCGTTTTCGCCCCGTCGTGAACCGCCCAAAACCGGGTTTTCAAGGAGTATGCATGACCGTTTTTGCAATTGTCAACCAAAAGGGAGGGGTGGGTAAGACGGTTTCAGCCGTCAACCTGGCGCACGGTTTTGCCCTGCGCGGCTACCGCACCCTGCTCGTTGATCTCGACCCGCAGGGCAACGTGGCCGACTGCCTGGGACTGCCCCCCGGTAACGACCTGTACCGCCTGCTCTTCCCTGACATGGGCATCCCGCTGGAGCAGGTGGTGATCCCCAGCGGGCGCCCGGGGCTGGACGTGGTGCGCTCGGACAAGTCCACCGTCAACTTGAAGATCTCCATCGGCGCCCTGGCTGACCGGCCGCGCGAGTATGTGCTGGACGATGCGCTGCGCGACGCTCCCTATGACGTGATCTTCCTGGACTGCGCCCCATCCATCGATATTCTGCACACCCTGGCGGTGGTGGCGGCGCACTACCTGCTTGTCCCCACCCGGCTGGATCAGCTGGCGGTTAAGGGGGTGCGCGACATGCTGGTCACGCTGCAGTCGCTCAGCCGCATCACCACCTGCGAGCTGGGGGCGATCCTGCCCACCTTCTACGACCGCACCACCAACGAGAGCTACCTGCAGCTCAAGCACCTGGCGGAGACCTTCCGCGATTCGGTCTGGCCGCCGGTGCCGCAGGATGTGGTGTGCCGCGAATCCACCCGCTTTGGCAAGACGCTGTGGGAGTATGCCCCGGCCACGCGCGCCATCACCGGCTACCCGGACAAGGCCGGCCGCATGATCGGCGGTTATAAGCAGGTGGTAGACCGGGTAGAGAAAGGGCTGCTGCAGTGAGCCCCGCCCGGCGCCGGACCTCCGAGGAAGATGGCGGTTTCGTCGATTTTGGCGAGACGGCGCGTCTGGTTGACCCGGCGGTCGCCGGGCTGCTCTCGCAGGGTGAGCGCCGCCAGGCCGAGGCCCGCCTGCCGCAGAAGGAGCGCGAGCAGAAGAAAAAGGAGCGCGAGAAGATGCGCCAGCGCCGGGAGGAGCATACCACCTATGACATCCCCGTGGAGCTGCGCCGGCGTATCAAGGACCTGGCGGAGCGCGAGCGCGTCCCCGCCAGCCAGATCGCAGCCCTGGCCCTGCTGCGCTTTGTGCAGGACTACGAGCGCCGCCAGGTGGACCTGGCGGAGTACAAGGTGGCCTCCAACAGCCCGCGTTTTGATTTCAACCTCAACCTGCCCCTGGAGCAGGCCGGGCTCAAGCGCCCGGTCCGCAAGCGCTGACCGCTGCGCCCGGGGCATTGGTCCAGGAACCAGATGCTGAAAAAGGAATTTTCATGGCAAAAAAAACTTCTCACAAATCAGAGACCGTCCAGCTTGCGCAGCTGTACCAGGCGCCTGAGGTCTGGCAGGTAGATTATCTACGCGCCCGCTTGTTTTATAAAGATGAGCAGGGCAATACGGTGCGTCCTTACCTGATCCTGGTGGTTGACCAGTCGGGGGTGGTGTTGGGTACCGAGCTGACCGAAGACGAGCCGCTGGCGCAGCGCGTTTGGGAGCAGGTGGTTAAAGCCATGCGCCATCCTGTGGAGAAGTCCATCCGCCCGCACCGCCCGGCCAGGATTGCCCTGTGCCAGCGGTATCTGCTGGACGAATTGGGGCCGGAGATGCAGGCGCTGGGTATCCAGGGTGAGCTGGTCCAGGAACTGCCCGGTGTCCAGGAAGCTGCCACGGCCCTGGCAGAGCACATGAACCGGGATGCCCGCCCATCTCCGGCGCTGTCCGGTGTGCCGGGCGTCACCAGCCAGGCGCTGGAGCAGTTCTATATCCTGACCAACGAGTTTTTTGAACTGGCGCCGTGGGAAGACCTGGATGATGAGCGCCCGATCGAGATCCGCTGCCCGGCGGACGCCGCCCCGCGCTATGTGGTGATCATGGGCGGCCTGGGAGAGGAATTCGGCCTGGCGGTTTATGACCAGGCGCAGGACATCCTGGATGTCTTTGATTCGGAAGATCCGCAGGAATCCGTATCGCGCTGCAGCTGGATGGCGCTGTCGTATAACGAGATTGGCCTGATCCCCTTTGATGACCTGGACCTGATCGATCAGAATGAGTGGCCGGTGGCAGATGAGGATGCCTACCCGGCCTTCTACCGTATTGTCCCATCCAAGGCGAGCGCGCCGCGCCGGGGCGCCAGGAGGCCGCAGGAGCCGCGGGTGCAGCCAGCCACGGCAGAAGACCTGGCCTGGCTGGAGGGCACTCTTCTCGCTCTGAACCGTTTCTTTGACAGGGATGTGCGCGTGGATGAGTTTGGCCTGGTGGAGCCGGCGCGGCGCACCTACCGCCTGAAGACCCTGGGTGGCAGGATCGATGTTGTCCTGCGCTTCCCGGCACCGATTGGGCCCTGGGAGCAGGTAAAGCCCTCCCGGCGCCGCACTGGGGGCAGGTTGGATGAGGATCGCCAGCAGGCCGTCATGGAGCGCATGATGCGCCGCTTCGAAGCCCAGGATTATGATGAGGTGATCGAAATCGGCGAGGCCTTGCTGGATGTGCTGCCGGAGCTGGCCCCCGGGCGGTTCGAGCTGCTGGCCCTGCTGGGCAGCGCCTATGGCATGATCGAGGAATATGACAATGCTTACAGGGTGTTCACCCTGGCGCTGGATCTGCGGCCGCAGGAGGCGGCCATGTGGGCCAATCGCAGCCTGGCGGCCAGCTATTCCGGGCGCAATGGGCAGGCGCAGCTGGATATGGAGCGGGCTGTGGCGCTGGCAGGGAAATCCAAAGAGTCGCGGCGTTATGTGCATGATCTCAAGGAGGTGCGCAAGGCAGTCGATCTCGAGCTGAAGCGGCGCGCCCCGGGCTTTACCCTGGAGCAGCTGGTTGTCCAGGAGGACCTGTACCGGCAGGCGCAGGACTGCCTGGAAAGGAACGATTGGGACGGGGGTATGCAGATCATGCAGCAGGCGATTGCAATGGACGACTGCATGGCGGAGGCGCAAAATTTGCTGGGGGTGTGCCTGATGTTTCGCATGCGGCTGGGGGAGGCGCAGGCGGCCATGCGCCGGGCCATGGAGCTTGACCCAGAGTTTGAAGCCGCCCGCGAAAACCTGGATGTGGCCCAGCGCCTGGAGAAGAGCGGCAAGACGCTGGAGGACTTTTTCCGCGATGAGGGCATGTTGAGGATCAGCCCGGATCAGGAGCAGGACGTATGAGTACAGACAGCAGCAAAACCCGTTTAATTTTGCGCCGGGATGTTCTGGTCCGCCGGGCCAGGCTGGCAGTCCTGGTGTTGGCCGCCGCGCTGGCGCTGAGCGCCTGCCTGCGCTTTACGACCTCGCCGCCCGGAGAGGCGACGAAGAAGCCGGCGACCAGGCCGCCAACAAAAAAGGCAACCCCTGTGGTCGCTACCCACGCCCCGGTGCCCACCATTGGGGCTGAGGCATACCCGAGCCCGGAGGCGGCACAGCCGGCTGTCACTGTTGAGCCGCAGCTGGAGATCACCCCCACGGTGACCCCGGCAGCTATCCTGGAAGCCAGCCCGACGGCGGTCCTGGCGCCGGCGACCCCCACATCGGCGTATCAGCAGGGCAGCATCCCCAGCTATCCCATCCAGGGGGCGCCGGGCGCTACACCGTTCACCCCTTACGCTTATCCCACGCTGCCGGTGTCCCCGCAGCAGGTGCAGCCCACGCAGGCGCCACTGCCCACCGCCGCTCCCACGCAGCCGCCTCAGCCCACAGCCGCGCCGCCGACCGCCCCCCCAACGCCGCTGCCCACCCTGGTCCCTCCGCCAACCCAGGCGGCGCCCACCGCAGCCAGCGGCGAGCGGGAGTATGTGCTGCTGGAGGGCGAGACGCCGTTCTGCATTGCGGCGCGCTTCAACGTCGATTCGAATGAGCTGATTGCCCTGAATGCGGCCCGCGGCACGCTCTCGGCTACCCCGGGGTCCAAGATCATCATCCCGGCGGCAGGCAAGCCTTTTGCCTTCAACCTGCCGTTCCAGCCGCACCCGGTGGATTACACGGTGCGTGCCGGCGATACCATTGGTGCGCTGGCTTGCGCATACGGCGATGTGACCCCCGAGGCGATCGCCCAGGCCAACGGCCTGGCTGCGCCCTACACCCTGACCGCCGGCACGGTGCTGAAGATACCCTGACCCTTTGCTGCATCCCCTGAGATGAGCCGCAAAAACAGGTCTCATCTCAGGGGATGAGACCCCATCAAGAGGGGGCATCTCGTTTCGGGAGCGAAAACAAGGCAGCCTGAGCCTGTCGAAGGCAGCCTGTGCATGGCCGGGACACAACAAGGAGAGAGAATATGCACGAAGTAGTGCAGCAGTTTGTGTTTGAGTTCTACCAAAGCAAGTTTCCCATGTATTACGCCTCCGATCACCGGCTGTACCTGGCGCTCAATGACCTGTGCCGGGCGCTGGGGTTGAAGAATGACGCCCAGCGGCGGCGGGTGCTGGAAGACCCGGCGCTGGAAGGCTGCAGCACCACGCTGGAGGTGGAGACGCCTTACCGGGATACGGTGCGCGTGCAGCAGGCGCTGTGCCTGTGGGTCGAGCGCCTGCCTTATTGGCTGGGCACCCTGGAGATCAGCCGGGTCAAGCCGGAGCTGGTGGAGCGCATTGTGCTGTACAAGCGCGAGATGGCGGATGCCCTGTGGGCCATGTACCGTTCGGACATCCTGCCCTCGGATATCCTGGCCGAGCTGGACACACGCGTGCCGCTGGAGCGCAAGCGCTACCTGCAGGCGGCGGACGAGCTGGCCGAGCTGCGCCGCGAGCTGGGCGGGGTGGGGGAGCATATGCAGCAGGTCGACCGGCGGTTGGGGGATATCCACGAGCGCCTGTCGGTGATCGAAGCGCGCTACGTGGGCGTGCCGGTCAACTCTGAGCAGCAGGCGCACATCAAGAAGATGGTGGCCGCCGTGGCCATGGCCTTCTACGATACGGATGATGGCAAGAAGCGCGGCAAAGGGGCCTGTTTTGCCGCGGTGTGGAATAATCTCAAGGAGCGCTTCAACGTGGCCGACTACCCGGAGCTGGCTGCCGACCAGATGCCAGCGATTGTGGACTATCTCAAGAAGCGCTACAGCCACTTTGCCCCCGGACTGCCTTTCCCCAGCGCCTTTTTGCGCGGTGACCAGAAAAACCTGTTCTGAGCGCCGCGGCCAGGAACATTCAAACCTTTTTCATCACCTCTTCGCAAGTTCTACATATCTCCTTGCTATCATAACAGCAGCTCTGATGGATAGAGCATAACTTTAGCAAACAAGTCTACAAGGAGACATGAACATGAACACAATAACGAAGCGAATTTTTGGCGGTTTGACCGCGGTGGTGATCTTAGCCCTGGCGTTGGCGGTTTTTGTGCCAACTGAGAGTGTCCTGGCGGCTTCAAGCACGGGGCGCGGCGGCCCGGGCGGCGGGACCGGTGGCGGGGCTGTAGGGACAGCGGTCACCCCCCTGACCCAGGCGGAAAAGGACGGCTTGCAGGCGGCGATCCTGGAAGAGTACAAGGCGTATAACATTTACCAGGCCGCTATCCAGCAGCTGGGCGCCCAGTATCCTTTCAGCACCATCTCTCGCTCTGAGCTGCAGCACGTGAGCGCCCTGTCGAAGCTGGCGGTGAAATACGGCGTGACCGTTCCGGCCAACCCGGGTTTGAGCCCCTCGCTGTCTTTCGGCACCCTGCAGGCGGCCTGCCAGATGGGTGTGTTCGCAGAAACGGAAGACGCCCAGCTCTATGACCAGCTCAAGACCGTCACCACGCACACTGACCTGATCCAGGTCTATAATAACCTGCAGAGCGCTTCACTGAAGAGTCACCTGCCGGCGTTCCAGACCTGCGACTGAAATTTCTGTTATGTAACCCATGTGAGGGAGACTCCGGTCTCCCTCTTTTTATTTTTTGGGGGCTGCACAGCAACAAAATTAATAAATTAATTCTAGAATTCGGCAAGATTATCCGTATCCGCAGCAATATTTCTGCGTCTTAATGGCTGAAAGGAATTCAGTAATCATGATCCAGGAAAATAAGGATTTTTTGAAAGGAGATGTGAGATGAGACCAGGAATACGTTGGATGTGGCTGGCAGTTGTTTTGCTGCTGGGGTTGGGGATGGCGGGTGTGTCCCTGGCGCGTGCAGAGGTGCAGGCGGCGCCCCTGGCGGATGAGGTCAACCTGGAAGTTTTGCTCATGGCCCCGCAGCACGTGGCGGCTGGCGCCAGGTATGTGGTTAACCTGGAATACAGCAACCGCGGCAGCCTGGCCTCCCCGCAGGATACGGCAGTGACCGTGACCCTGCCAGATGGGGTGACCTTTATTGCTGCGAAGGATCGCTCTGGAGCGGATTTGCCGCCAGATTCGATCAGCGGGGCCCAGCTCACCTGGCAGGTAGGTGTCCTGCAGCCAGGGGACTGCTTGGGCCATATCTTCATTGAATTAGAGGTGGGCGGCCAGGTTGCCGAAGATACCGCACTGGAAGTGCAGGCTGAGATTGCCTCCAGCTCTTCTGAGCTGGACCTGGCCAATAACACTGCCAGTGTCACCAGCCTGGTGTGCGACATGGCTGATTCTGGCAAAGAGGCGCATGTGCGGCAGGCTCGCCCGGGGGATGTGATTACCTATACCATCCGCATGAATTGGATGCGCCGCCCCGGAGGAATGGGGGGAATGCCAGGCGATCGCCAGATGCAGCTGACCGACACCCTGCCGGGTGCGCACCAGGTGCGCTTCCTGGGCTGGTCCGGGCCGGTATCGGGGTCGGTGCAGGGCAACCAGCTGACCTGGCAGGGGCGCCTGCAGGCCGGTGAGCCGCAGGTTCTGCAGTACCGCCTGGGTGTGCTGGGCGAGGTGCAGCCGGGCGAGATCATCACCAACCGCGCCGGCCTGGGCTGGGGCTTTGGCCACATGCAGTTTATGCCGGTCACTACGGTCATCACCCTGCCGCAGAACGCGCGCATGGTCGGCCCGCTGGGCCACCAGTGGTCGCACCAGGGGGAAGTGGATGTACACGTGCCTCCGGGTGCGGTGAGCGAAACCACGCGCTTTGAGTTCCATCCATTGGTGAGCGGGACCCAGGTGATCAGCGGTCCCCCCGGCTGGCGTTTTGCCCACCGCGCTTTTGAGATGAACGCCTTCCATTTTGGCGAGGTGCACCAGTTTGAGAAGCCGATCACCCTCACCGTCAACTTTGGCCCGCAGGAGATCGCTGGTCTGCAGCAGAACAGCCTGCGCCTGTGGTATCGCAGCGGGCCCGGTGAGCCATGGGCCATGCTGGGCGAACCGCAGCAGATCCAGGCCGGGTCAGCTTCCTTTACCACCACCCATTTCACCCAGTTTGCCCTGTTTGGCCTGCCGGACAGCGCATACGGGTATACGCTCCACCTGCCGGTGGTAGCCCGTTCTGCCGCGGTTGTCCAGGCAGTTTCGGATGCAGGAAGCGATGTCCAGGGCAGCGGAGCGCCTCGCTGAACAACCACCTGCCGGCGTTCCAGGCCTGCGATTAGCGGCTGGACCGGGTAGTCATCTAAAATGCTGCTGCCGGGTGCACTGTGTCAGAGTGCACCCGGCAGCATTGATGTTTGTGGGACAGGTTAGCTATCCAGGTGGCGGTGGGCGGGCTCGTCTTGCGTATCCATCGGGCAAAACAAGACAAGCAGCCTGGCAAAACCAGGGTATGGGTTCAACCAGCGGTGGGGGACACTGGCGTCAAAAAGCAGGCTGTCACCTGGAGAGAGCCGGTAGACCTGGCTGGCGATGGTGCAGGTCACCATCCCTTCCAGGCAGTACAGGAATTCACGCCCGGCGTGGGTGATATCCTGGGTGTCTGCCTGGTCCGGATCCAGCGTGATCAGGATTGGCTCAGCGCCCAGGGACAGCCCTTCGCCCAGTTTTTCCAGCGTTCCAATGGCGCAGCGGATCACAGAACGCTGTCCATATTGCTGGTAGACCCGCACCTCCTGCGGCTTTTTCACATCAAAGATTGCTGCCAGGGGAATCCCCAGGCCGCGCGCCAGCAGTTGGAGGGTGTGTACGCTGGGGGAGGTGCGCTCGTTCTCGATCAGGCTAAGCGTATTGGCGCTGAGGCCGCATTTTGCTGCCAGGTCGCGGATGCTCAGTTTTTGCTCTTTACGGAAACGGCGCAGGCGGGCACCGATGGGGAACTCCTGGCTGCTGCATGCGGCGGGTGCAGGCGGGGTGAACTCGCCCAACAGGGTGCGGCTGCTGGATATCTCGGGCCGGGCTTGTGTGCGCATGGTTTTATTGTCCACAAAATTTCCCATTCAGTCCTGGATGCGGTGGAGCAGGCTGAGATACTGCGCCTCGCGTTCTGCCAGGATGCTGCGCATCATTTCGCAGACTTCTACCACTTTTGGATTCGTGATTTCATAATACACTTCCTGAGCTCTGCGATGGGCAGCTAACAGGCCGCTGGAGCGCAACACCGCAAGGTGGCGCGAGACATTTGGCTGCGAGAGGCCCACATCAAAGGAGATCTCGTTCACCGATTTTGGGCTTTCCTTGAGCGCATGGATGATGCGCAGCCGGACGGCATTGCTCAAGGATTGGCACAGCTCGGCCTGTAAGTCAAAAATATCGGGCTCGTGATTCATTGTGTACCACGTGTTCCTCATGTTCAAAGACCGGAAAATATTTTGCTGCCAGCCCAAAGGCCAGGATGCCTGCCGAGAAAATTCCGACCGACACCAGCACCTCAGGCAGGGTTGGAAAATAGCGCACGTTGCTCATGAAGGATGGCAGGTAGAACAGCGGATCAGGGTGTTCTACCGCAAACCAGCTCACGTTGAAGCGGTTGAAGATCATGCCCAGCAGCAGGATCACCGCGCAGGCCAGCAGGGCATTGGGGTTCTGGCGCACCCGCTTGCTGGTCAGCAGAAGCGCCGGGATGACGACCCCAATGGTGATTTCTGCCCAAAACAGGAGGCTCATCCAGCCGCTGGCGAAGAGATACTTCAGGTCGCCGGCCCAGGCCAGCTCGCCGAACTTGAGCAGGGCGTATACTGCCAGGACGACCGGGATGGCTTTTGCCAGTTTTTCCA
>CAIQIV010000248.1 GCA_903871905.1 uncultured Chloroflexota bacterium
GCGTTCTCAGGCTTCCATCCCCTGGTCGTCACCCCCTGGGGAAGCGACCTGTATTTACACCCTCAACGCTCCACTGCCGCCAGGTACCTGGCCCATTTTGTCATGGGAAAAGCCGACCTGGTCACCGCCGATTCGCTTGACTTGTGCCACACCGCCATCTCATATGGCGCAAGACCACAGAACACCAAAACCATCCAGTGGGGTGTGGACCAAAAAATCTTCAAACCCGCAGCCGACCGGAAACGGATCCGCATGGATTTCGGTATCCAGCATGACCCGTTGGTGCTCAGCATTCGCGCGGTGAACCCCACTTACAACCTGGACACCATCATCCAGGCTTTCCCTGCGGTCCTGAAACACTTTCCCCATGCCGGGCTGGCGCTGCGTGTTTACAACACTTCAGAGGATTACCACGCCGAGCTGGTCAGGTTGGTTGCCCAGCTGGGGATCGAGAGGGCAGTGCATTGGATCGGCCCGGTTGAGCCCTGGGAGAAGCTGGCGGAAGTTTACGGCATGGCGGATATTGCCGTCTCAGTGCCCATCTCAGATGGGACGCCGGTCTCCGTGCTGGAATCGATGGCCTGCGGGGTACCGGTGATTGCCAGCGACCTGCCGTCCTTGCGCGAGTGGATCACGGACCAGGATAACGGATACCTGGTTCCCCTGAATCAGCCAGCCATGCTGGCAGCCCGCATCGTCCAGCTGCTGCAGGAGCCTGGGCTGGCAGAGACGTTCCGCTCCAAGAACCTGGATTTGATCGAGCAGCGGGCCAACCATGACCACGAGATGCAAAAAATGGAAGCCCTTTACCAGGAGCTGCTGCGCGCCAGGCACTAAGTCTTTTCACCGGCAGCGAGCATACCGCACGCCTTCAAGAAACCGGTTGGCATCATCTTTGAGATTGGGGATAACGTGTGAACACCAGTGCCGGGGGTGAGTAAGAACATAAACCACCGGCAGCCCGGCTTCAATGGCGTGGAGAGGTGAAGCAGGACGCCAAAAATGAGGATAGGGCGCATCACTAAACCGCGCCGCCTCCAGGTTCTCCGGCCCCGGGTCATAGACTTCATACTCGACCCCCAACTCACGCCGGAATTCCTGGTCCGCCAGGAGCTCCTGGTTGCGCATGTCCAGGCGCCTGTTTACAAAATCACCGTGCGCCGCAAGGGTGGTCATCGGCAGGCCGGTTTGTGTCCGCAGGCGTCCCAGGTTGCCGCGCAGCAGGTCGCGGGCTTCACCCAGGTAGAGTAGAACCCGCTCCCGGGATTTCAGGCAGTGTTTTTTTGCAAGAGTGGCTAATTCCTCATAATGATAGCTGGCTTCAGAACCGGAAAGTTCAATCTCCTGCATGAGGTCCACATCCAGCGTGGATTGCCGGAAATAGAAACTGGAGTTCACGCCCAGGTCTTTTTCTATCTGCCAGAAAACCCGGGCATAGCCTGGATCCGTATCGATATCATGGCGCAGGATAAGGAGCGGGGGAAGATCTCCAGGTTGGTGCAGGATCATCTGGTGAAATTCTTTGACCCCCACCACCTGGTACCCGCTGCGCAGCGCCGTGGAAACCAGGCGCCGGTACTCCTCAGACCTGTCGGGCATCAGGAAATCGCTGTAGACCCGCTGGAGAAAAGAGAGCAGGCGCTTACGCATGGTCAGGTTTCCGCACAGGGCTGCTCAACCCACTTCCAGCGAACCCGGTAAGGGCTGAACCCCAATCGTTCTTTAAAGTAACGCAGCCCCGGCAAAGCGCCAAAGAAGGTATCGTACATGGCATAATGGGGAAGGCCGGCCTGCGCTTTTAGAGCGATCATCTCCTTGAGCACTTCGCTGACCAGCAGGTACATGACGCCCTGCTCCAGGTCCTCGGCATGTCCCAACAGGCGGGAGAACAGGATCAGCTCGCCGCAAACCAGGACATGAGCGTAAGCTCTTAAGAGACCCTCCTGGTTGAAC
>CAIQIV010000249.1 GCA_903871905.1 uncultured Chloroflexota bacterium
CCTGGCGGAAGAAAGCGACTCCTTTCACGCCGGGCGCCGGTCGATCACCGTCTCAGCCGGCCTGGCGGGTCTTTTGCTGCGCCTGCCAGTCGGCGCTCAGGATCCCCATGTACACCAGGTCCCAGCGCCGGCCGGCACGCTGCAGCCAATGCCTCAAGCGGCCTTCGTGCTGGAAGCCGGCTTTCTCATAGCAGCGGATGGCGCGCTCGTTGTAGGAGAAGACATTCAACGCCACGCGCTGCAGGTTAAGCTCGGTGAAGGCGTAGCGCAGCAGGATGTGCATGGCGTCCGTGCCGTATCCCTTGCCCCAGTCCGCGCGTTCGCCGATGCCGATGCCGACGAACGCCTCGCGGTTGGCCCAAACGGTGATTTCCAGCTCGCAGCGCCCAATCAGGCGGTCCCCCAGCAGCGTACGGATGGCGAAGGGAAAGACCCTGGACTTCTCCCGCTGCTGTTCCTGGATGGACTGCTGAATGCGGGGGATAGAAGGACGTTCTGCTGGCATTGCATCGAACAGGCGCCAGAACTCTGTGTCGCCCATCCAGGCGGCCAGGACCGGGGCGGCGCTGTCGCTGTCCAGCGCCGCCAGGCGGACCAGCTCTCCACAAAAGATGGATGTTTCCATGTTATTCACTCTCCTGTTTTTGCGCTGGCTCAGCCTGGAGCGCTTCCCACTCGCGGCGCAAAATGCTCATGCACACTTCGTCCCAGCGCCGGCCTGCGCGGCGGATGGTCTGGCGCAGGCGCCCTTCGCTGCGAAACCCGGCTTTTTCGTAAGAGCGGATGGCGCGCTCGTTATAGGCAATCACGCTCAGGGACACCCGGTGTAAGTTGAGCTCCTGGAAGGCGTATTGCAGCGCCAGGCGCATGGCCTCGGTGCCATAGCCCCGCCCCCAGTACTCGCGCTCACCCAGGCCAATGCCGACATACGTCTCGGCGTGGATCCATTTGCGCATCCCCAGGCCGAGGAAGCCAATGATCCGGTCGCTTGCAAGCTCGCGGATCACGAAAAACTCTCCGCTGGGATTGGGGTTTATCGCCCATTCCTGCCACTGGCGGATGGAAGGTAGCTGGCAGGGATCGTCATCCTGCAGGCGGACATATTCCGAATCGTTCGCCCAGCGCGCCATCAAGGGGGCTATCTCCTCGGGGTCACTGGCTGCCAGGCGCACCAATTTACCAGTTAGCAAAGAGCCGGTCATCCCAGGCCTCCTTGTTCATATTCGGACAGGTACTGCTGTTCCCATTCCTCGGCCAACAGTCCCAGGTAGAGCAGATCCCAGCGCTTTCCATCCTTGTGCAAGGCTTCCCGCTGGCGCACTTCGACACCGAAGCCGGCTTTGAGAAACAGGCGCAGGGCACGGGTGTTGTATTCAGGGACCAGGGCGGTCAGGCGGTAGAGGTTAAGCTCGGAAAAGCAGTAGCGCAGCAGCATCTTGAGCGCCTCGCGGCCGCAGCCCCGCCCGCGATCCTGGGGGTCGCCGAGGCCCAGGGAGATAAATCCAGTGCCATTGGTCCAGCTGATCCAATACACCCTGGCGAAGCCCACCAGGCGTCCAGGATGTGTCTGGCCTGCCTCGTTGTCCTGGACCGCCAGGCGCAGGGCAAAGTAAAATTGGTCCTTGCCTTCGCTGGCATCCTTCTCCAGTGTTTCATACTTCTTCCGGACCTGGGAGGGTGAAAGAGGCCGGGCAGGGTCCAGGGAAACCATGCGCAGGTAGTCCGGGTCATGGGTCCAGCGCGATTCCACCTCAGGATCCTGGTCATAGTCAATAGGTGTGAAGTGAACCAGGCTGCCGGTGAAGAGAGGTTGGGTGAGC
>CAIQIV010000250.1 GCA_903871905.1 uncultured Chloroflexota bacterium
CTTTTGCCCGATGGCCAGCACATCTCCCTGCACATCTTGGTCCAGGGTAATTTCGCTGCCCAATAGCAGCAGGTCCTGTTCCAGCGGAGTGCCGGAGGGAATGGAGATGCTCCGCTGCCACCCGATGGTCTGTCCTGGATAGCAGGCTGCCAGAAGCGGCGCAATCAGCGCCAGCAGGACAGCGGTTTGAAAAAACCATTTTCGTTGTTTAGGGCTCATGCTTCTTCTCCTGAATTGAGTTAGGGTTGGGTAGGCTCCGGGTTCGCCTTTGGCATCGGCGGCACGGCGCCGCTGAGGGTTACAATAACCTGCTGATCCTGGTAGACTGTTTGCCCTGAACCGGCGGCCTCCAGCCGGTAAGTGAGCAGGCCAACCATATCCGGGCAGTTGCTCACCGTTCCACTGTTGGCGATATTTTCAACCAATACGCCCCCGTTGCGCAGCAGGGTTACCCTGTCAACTTTTCCACCGACTGCCCAGGTGATCTTCACACAGCTGCCTACGGTGATCTGCGTGGGGTCTATGATGAATTGGGTGATGGTAGGTCCGGGTGAGACCATGGTCGGGGGCGGCGCAGTCATCACCTGGACAACAGCAGTGGCCCGGTTGCTGCCACCGGGCCCGGCTGCCTGGATTTCGTAGGTGAACGCGCCGGGTGCCTGCGGGCAGTCCTGGTGTGAACCGCTCAGCGGTGCTCCTGGCCACAGGGGGGCGCCATCCCGCAGCAGGGTGACCGTGCTGGCACTGCCGCGCACATCCCAATAGAGAGTGGTGCACTGGCCAAGCTGCAGCGCGGGTGGGTTGGCCTGGAAGCGGTAGATCTCAGGCGCATTCACCGGGGTCGGCGTGACTGCCGGCGGCACCTGGATGCCCACCCAGATGCGGGAGCCAAAAGCCGTTCCCTGCGGGTTGAACATTTCCCAGAAGCCCTGGTACACGCCGGGTATCAGCGGGGAGACCAGGTTTACATAAATATCATACTCTCCTCCGGGCGGCACGGTGCCTGACACCGGAGTGGGGACCCCACCCATGCTGGAATAGGGGGAGTTGCCGTTGGTATAGCGCAGCACATACCCGTTGTTCCAGGGGCAGGTCCCAGAGTTACGGATGCGCCAGCCTTTCTGAAAAGGAGTGCCGGGCGGCAGCAGCTGGACAGACGTCATGTTATAGTCCGGGTAGGTCAGGTCAGCGACGAAGCTCATGCCATCCAGGCAAGGGGGCGGTGGCGGGGGGGCCACGGTGGGCTGGACGATCGGAGGGGGTGGGGTAGGAAGTTCCTGGGGCTGAATGTTCAGAAACTGCTGGGCCAGCATGGCGATGGTGCCGTCATTTTGCAGCTCGGTGAGCGCCAGGTTGATCTGCTCACGCAGCTTGTTGTCCACCTTGCGCAGCCCGATTGCAAAACGCTGGGTCGCCATTCC
Source organism: uncultured Chloroflexota bacterium (assembly GCA_903871905.1). GTDB lineage: Bacteria > Chloroflexota > Anaerolineae > Anaerolineales > UBA4823 > CAIQIV01. The sequence goes on from CAIQIV010000250.1 coordinate 1,422, forward strand.
CTGACCCACCAGCTTCACCCCTCCCTGGCTGGCAAAGCTTTTTGCCGGGAGGTAGTCCAGCACAACCAGGTCCAGGCGGTTGGCTTGCAAATCGGCGATTGCCGCGTCCATGTTGGGGTAGAGAAACAGGTTCTGGGGGGACATTTTGCCGGTGTTCACCAGGCTGGTGCGCAGCCACTGCTCATAAACAGAATTCTGCTGCACCCCGACCCGTTTATCGGCGGCCTGGTCCACGGAGGTGATCGATGTGATGGGTGAGGCCTGGTTAGCCAGGAAACCGTCCTCGCTGACCAGGTATACGTTTGAGAACCCAAAGGTGGCCTCGCGCACCGGGGTGACCGAGATGGCTGAAATGGCGGCATCGATCTCGCCCAGCTGGAGGGCATTCCCCAGCCCATCAAAGGCAATTTCCTTGAATTCTATCTGTACGCCCAGCCTGGATCCGATCGCGCGCATCAAGGCAATATCAAAGCCATCCAGCTGGAAATTGGCGGTGCGATATTCCATTGGGGGGTAATCGGCCGAGGTGCCTGCTACCAGCTTCCCGTTTTGCTGGACTTTTCTCCAGGAGGTGTCCACGATCCCCTGCTTTGTGTCGGTCCCGCCGCTCTCTTTGAACAGGAGCCAGACGGTCACCGCCGACAGGGTGAGGATCATGCAGGCCAGGATGATGATGAAGACCAGGGCAATGGTCTGGTTCCTGGTCATATTACTGGTCAGGTCTCTGGTCTTATCGACTATCTTCATTGCTCCTGTCCTCCTTCATTTGGACCTGGTGTGCCCGAGGATGGTCCCCTGGATCGAGGGGTTTATTAATTCTCAGCCGTGTACCTTGAGTGTATCAGATTTTGCCTGCTTGAGAGGATGTTTGCTAAAATATTCGACTGAGGAAGTAGAATCAGGTAGAATAAAAATATGAACTGCAGCAGAACACCTGGCTCTGTTTCAATTCTCATGTAGCATGGCAGAAGACACCTTACCCAACCTGTTTTTTGTACGGCAGCCGATCTTTGATCGTAAGATGGAGGTCCTGGGTTATGATCTGCAGTTTTACCCGCTGCCAGTCGACCCGCCCATCACCGCCATGGATGATCCCCGGGTGGTCCAGGCGCTGCTGGAACTGGTCGCCAACACCGGTCTGACGCACATGGTGGGGGATAAAAAAGCCTTTGTCCCTGCTTACCGCAACCTGATCTTCCGCCTGCCGTCGGCGGTTCTGCCTCCCGAGGCCACCGTTTTGCAGATTGAGAAAGATGCCCCGCTGGATAATTATTATCTTGAGCACCTGGCGCGCCTGGTCAAAATGGGCTATACAGTAAGCCTGGACCAGGTCAACGTGGTGAATGAATGGGTGGCGCACATGGCGCAGCTGGTGCAGTATATGAAAGTACCCTTTCACGGGCATGATCCTAACCGGGTGATGAGCACCGTTGGACAGGTGAAAGCCACGCGTTTGAAGGTGATCGCTCAGGCGGTCGAGGTCTACGAAGAGCAGGTGTATGCCAACCGCCTGGGCTGTGACTTTGTGCAGGGCATGTTTTTTACCCGCCCGCGCCAGGTCATTAACCGCAAGATCGATGCTTCCACCATGGCAGTGCTGCGCACCCTGACCCTGATCCAGGATCCGAGCTCTGACTTTCCCCGCCTGGGCAGGCTGATTGCCCAGGATGCCAGGCTAAGCCAGCGCCTGCTCTCGGTGGTCAACTCGCTCTCCTACTCGCTGCCCAACCCGGTCAGCTCGTTGGAGCAGGCTGTGGCTTACATGGGCCTGACCCAGCTGCGCAGCTGGATGACCCTGCTCACCATGGCCTCGATCCCGGGAAAACCGGCTGAGCTGACCAGTATGGCGATTTTGCGGGCGCGCATGTGCGAGCTGCTTGGCCAGTCGCTGGGGGTGCGCTCGGATACTTTCTTTGTTGTGGGTCTGTTCTCAGTGCTGGACGCGCTGCTGGATGTGCCGATGTCGCAGGCGCTGACGAAAATCGCCCTGAGCGAGGAAGCTATGGATGCCTTGGTGAGCCACCAGGGCCTGCCGGGCCAGCTGTTAATGGTAGCCAGGGTATATGAGCAGGCCAACTGGTCCTGGCTGTTCCAGACCAGCTTGAAGCCAGATGTCCTGTCCAGCTCCTATCTGCACGCGGCTCGTTGGGCGACAGAAGTGTCCAGCTCCGTGACCAGGGATTAATTTCCTATTCCAGTTCGAATTCCTTGACCACCTGTTCCAGGATCTGGGCCAATTCATAAAGCGCCTGGGTCGACTGGGCCACTTCCTCTACCTGCGCCTGCATTTCTTCGGTCGCCGCGCTCACGCTGGATACGGCTTCATAATTTTGCTCACTGACCCGGGTGATTTCATCCATGGCTTTGCGCACTGCATTTGCATGGTGGGTCATTTCCCGCGTGGCGGTGGTGTTCTCGTCCACTACCCTGGAGACCATCGCCATGGCTTCCACCAGCCGGTTGGCGGCGCTGGTCATGCTTTGAGCGGCTGCAGCCGCCTGCTCTGCTTCGGTATGCACGGCTTCGGTGCTTTGCAGGATGCCGCCCAATGCTTTGCTGGAGCGGGTGGCGTCCTGGACACCAGAGTCTACCTCGCTGGCTCCTTCATTCATTGCAAGCACCGCCTCGTCCACAGTTTTTTGGATCCCCTTGACCAGCTGGCCAATTTCCTTCGCTGATGTTCCAGCTCTCTCAGCCAGCTTGCGGACTTCATCGGCCACAACTGCAAAACCTCGGCCGTGCTCCCCAGCCCGGGCAGCTTCGATGGCCGCGTTCAGTGCCAGCAGGTTGGTTTGGGAGGCAATCTCCTCGATCGAATCAACGATCTGCCCGATCTTCTCCGACTGCTGGCCCATCTCGCTCACCCGCCGGGCGGAGATATCCACCTTGGTCTTGATCAGCTGCATGCCCTGGATCGTGTTTTGGACCGTCTGCACGCCGGCATGGGCAGATTCCGATGCCCCGGCTGAGCCTTGCTGCACGGCCTGGGCATTTCCAGTAACCTGTTGGATGGCATTGGTGATCAGGGTGGTGGTGTCTGCGGCTTTGCTGACCGCCTGTGCCTGGCTCTGAGCGCCGCGGGAAACACCATCGATGGTATGGCTCATCTCGCTGAAGGTAGATGCTGTCTGGCTGATGTAGTTTGTCTGATCAGCCGAACCCTGGGCAACCTGCTCGAGCATGCGGGCAATCTGTTCGCTGGCTTTCCCGGTCTCCTGGGAAGTGCGGGTCAGGTTTTCGGCAGCAGATTCCACCTGGGCAGCCAGCCTCGCAAGCTGTCCGACTATCTTTTTCAGGTTGCGAGCCATTTGGGCAAAGGACATTCCTAACTCATCTTTACTGCTAAGCGGGGCAACGGAAACGGCCAGGTTACCCTGGGCGATCTGGTCAGCAACCCCGGCCATTTCTTGCAGGTATGCCTCAGTGCGTGCCAGGCTCTTCCCAGCCTGGCCCAGCTCGTCCTTACGTTCCATAATCGATTGTTTGACCTGCTGGGAGATATCCCTGTTCAGGTTCCCCTGGCTGATGTTTTGCAGCGCGCCAACCAACACCGCCAGCGGCCGGGTGATGCTGAGAGTGATCAGCAGCCCCATGAAGAGAGCCAGGGCAAACCCGAAGGCCCCGGCGGCGGCCATGGTCCACGAAGCGGATTGGAACGTGCTTTCCCCCTGGGTGCGCGCCTGTTCGGCCAGCTTGTTGTTGATCGCAATCAGGCGGGCGGAGGCCTGCTCCAGGTTGGTCTGGCCTCTCAGCGCGTCGCCACCAACCACGCGGTGCAGCGACTGTCTTTCCTGGCCCTCTTTTGCCTGGGCAATCACTGCCAGGATGATCTGCTGTTGGTCGTTCCAAATTTGCTCAAATTGTTTCAGCTCCGCAGTCTCTTCTTCCCCCAGGCTGGAGCTTTTTTGATAATCGCTGAACAGGCTGTTTACCTTTTCCATCTCCTGGCGAATGGTGGTTTCCACACCAGCCAGCTGAGCATTGATCACCTGGTTGGAGTGGCAGGCGTTGCACTCCTGGGAAGTAGCGGTTGGCGGCGGGGTGGCCTGGGAGGAATGGCTGGCAGAAGCTGGTTCCTGCGCGACGGGTGTTGGGGAAATCCCCGTACCATGCTGTGCATCGCCGGCTTCGTTCTTGTGGCAGGTGCCGCATTCGCTGGCAGAGCCGCTCATTGCCACGCCTCCTGAGTGGTTAGGATTGTTGGCGGCATCAGGGTGACAGTTAGAGCACTGGACAGCAGTGACAGGCGCGGGCGTGGCTGGCACAGGCGTGCCCTCTGGGGCTTGAGATGTCTCGGGCGGCGGGGTGGCGGATGCCGGGGCCGGGATCAGCATGAATTTGTGCAGTTCCTGACCGATGTGGAAGATGCTGGAGTTTATCTCCCCCAGCCGTTCAACCGGAAGGGTGCGCTCGTCGTACATGGAGTTTAATCCCTGGTTGATGGCTCGCAGGCTGAAGTAGCTAACGGTCGTGGCAATTAAAAAAGCCAGCGCCACCAGCAAAAACCCACCGACGAGCTTCACCCCGATTCTGAGGTTGTTTAAGGCTTTCATAGGTCCCGCGCCTCCGTATCATTGTATCTGGACAATGATTACCCGCTTTTTCCCTGTTGTTAATGATACGTCGGTTATATCAGCAAATGAATGATAATGCAATAATTCTTAACAAAATTGTGGGTTGAATTCCTGTACAATGGAAACCTTTACACAGAAGCCGCCGCCCGTCATGCCGGTGGCTGGGATCGTGTTATTGAGGTGTATAATTTCCGGCATGCAGCCTGTAATGTCGCATCATTCATGGCGAGTTGTGGTGATTATCGGAGATCTGGTGGTATTAAGCCTGGTGACTCTGGCGGGTTTTGCACAGCATGGTACGCTGCAAAGCGGCGCAAGCCGCCTGGCGATCACTTATGCTTCCCTGGTGCTGGCCTGGTTCCTGGTTTCTCCATACCTGGGAGTATTCGACCCTCAGCGCATGTCGGATCCACGTCAGCTGTGGCGCCCCTTTTGGGCGATGGTGCTGGCTGGGCCGCTGGCCGGCTGGCTGCGCGGTGTGCTGCTCAATACCCCTATTTTGCCGGTGTTTGTGGTGGTATTGGGTGGGGTGAGCGCCCTCAGCCTGCTGGCGTGGCGGATCAGCTGGTGGGCTATCAGCCGCAGGAAGATCGTTCAACATGGATGAAGCATACCTGATCGATGCTGCCCGCCGAGGGGATCTGAATGCCTTCAACCGGCTGGTCCTGGCTTACCAGGACCTGGTATTTAACCAGGCTTACCGTATGATGGGGGAGACGGATGCCGCAGAAGATGCCACGCAGGATGCGTTTATTTCGGCTTACCGCAATCTAGGCTCCTATCGTGGAGGTTCGTTCAAAGCCTGGCTGCTGCGCATTGTGACAAATGCCTGTTATGATGAGCTACGCCGCCGTAAGCGCCGGCCTACCACCCCCCTCGAGCCGTTGGATGATGATGATGAAGCCATGGAGTCGCCGCGCTGGCTGGCAGACACCTCTGAACAGCCGGATGCTGCAGCCGAGCGGGCCGAGTTGTCCCGTGCTCTGCAGGGCTGCTTGAATCGTTTACCGCAGGAGTTTCGCACCGTGGTGGTACTGGTAGACTTGCAGGGGATGGATTATACCGAGGCAGCCGAGGTGGTGGGTACGCCGCTGGGTACGGTGAAAAGCCGCCTGGCGCGCGCCCGCCTGCGCCTGCGGGATTGCCTGCAGGGGTTCCGGGAACTTTTGCCCGCCGCCTTTCGTCTGGTGGAGGAGAGTGACGCATGATGGACCGGATCTCCTCCCGCGATGTTGAAGATGTATCTGCTTACCTGGATGGGCACCTGCCGGCTCAGGAGAAGCACCGCCTGGAAGGCCGGCTGCGGGTTGAGCCGGAAATGCGGGCGCTTTATGAGCAGCTGCAGCAAACGCGGCGGCTTTTAAGAAGCCAGCCGCCGCTGCGCGCCCCGCGGAATTTCACCCTGACGCCCGAAATGGCCGGGAGGCGGGCGAAGGCGAGCCTGTTCGATTGGCTGGCTCCTGGGCTGCGCCTGGTTTCTGCTGTGGCTACCGTGCTGCTGCTCGTGGTGCTGATGGGGGACTACCTGGCGGTGCCTGCTGCGCTTGCGCCGGTGCAGGACCAGGCTGTGCGCCTGGAACAGGAAGGTGTTCCGCTGCTGCAAACATCTCCGGTCGTGGGGGCAGGCACTCCGGAAGCGGTTGCCAAAGCCTTGCCTCAGCCAGCGCCTGCCTTGCTGGCAGCTCCGACGGAGGTGGAAGCGCCAGCCGCGGCTGCCGTGCCCCAGGCTTTTGAGGCTGCTCCGCCTCCGCCTGCTGCACCCATGCAGGCGCTGCCGGCCGCCAGCCCGCCAGCCGCCGGGGTGAATGCTGCCGGCGCATCTCCCGACCAGCCGGCTGAGACCATGGCGCCGCCGCAGGAAGCAGAGGCTTTGACAATGTCCTCTGCCCCATCTGAAGCTGTCAGCGCTGCGCCAGCATCTGGGCCAGGGGAGGCTGGAGCGATGAAGATCAGGGTGGCCGAGATTATCCTGGTGACACTTGCGCTGGGCGCAGGACTGGTCTCCATTTTTGTCAGCCGGCATAAAGGATAAGGGATCTGGATGTCCCTGGCGGAGATTGTAGCTTTCTGCCCGCGCTGCGGCGCGCGGCTTGTGCAGCAGGAACGGTTTAATCAGCTGCGCCCGGTTTGCCCGGCCTGTGACTGGGTGTATTTTGCTGATCCCAAGGTGGCTGCAGGTGTGCTGGTCCGGCGGGGAGAAACTGTGCTGCTGGTGCGCCGGGCCATCGATCCGCAGCGTGGGCTGTGGACCGTGCCTGCCGGTTTTATCGATGCCGGCGAAGACCCGGCTCAGGCTGCCCGGCGCGAATGCCTGGAAGAAACCGGCCTGGAAGTGCAGATCACCGGGTTAATCGATGTAATTTTTGGTCAGGAGCACCCGCGCGGCGCCCATTTTGTGATTTTTTACCGTGGAGTTGAGACCGGTGGGCGCATAGCCGCCGGTGATGACGTGGACCAGCTTGGTTTTTTCCCGCTGGAAGACCTGCCGCCGCTGGCATTTACCACCACTGCTCGCCTGTTAGAGACTGCCAGGCGCATGTCCTGATCACCTGACCGAGTAATGGGTTTCTGCCTGTGCCTGGTTGCCCGCCAGATCGGTGGCCAACACGCGCAGGGTGTGGTCGCCTGGAACAGCGTTTAGCGGCAGCACGAAAGGCGACTGGTAAAGGGTGGTCAGCGGGCTGCCATCCAGGAAGATCGCCAGGCTCTGCACCCCTAGATTATCAGAAACATCAAATTGGAAGGAGAGCAGGGGGGTCTGCTCCATTGAGAAGACCTGTCCTTCTTCGGGCCGGCGGAATTGAACCTCAGGGGGCTGGTTGTCCACTGTTACCTGGATAATCGCCTGATCCACCCGCTGATCCTGGCGCACAACCAACAATTGGACTGCATACAGCCCGTCCAGGCCGCGCGTATCCCATTTTTGCAGCAGCCGGTTGTGCACGGGGGTATATTCTTCCTGTCCCACCTGGATCCAGCTGCCTGGGTTTAAGCCTTCCCCCACCTGGATGCTGTAGGAGAAAAAATTATCGCCCGCAGCGGTGCCGCTGATCGGCACCTGGCCGCGCACATGGGCAAACATCTGCGGCCAGGCGATCTGGACATCCGGGGAAGCGGAGGCGGCAGACAACACATCGTAGCTGTCAGGAGGCATGACCAGGCCGTTTTGCTGGGCCCAATCCGCAGCCTGCGGTGGAACCACCATGAACACTCTCTGTTCCACCAGTTCAGGTGAGGTGAACACGGTCGCCAGCTTTCCAGTCTCGCGGTTCACCTGGAATGGCTGGTATAACGTATCGGTCTGGGTTGGCTCGTTACCGCTGAGAAAATATTCGTTGATCACGGTTGGGCATTCCGCCGTTGGCAGCAGCCCCGATGGCTCGCAAACGTCCACCGTGGTCACCCCGGGCGGGATATCCCAGCCTGCAGACGGGCGGCTGGGCGCAGCATACTGCATCAAGGCGTGCCACAACCCGGCTGCGGCGGTGTTGAGCTGCGGTGGGTGATTTGAAAGGCCGGTACCAGAACCCTCAGGCTCACCCAGCCAGGTGCCTACCACCAGGCCGGGCGTATAACCGACAGTCCAGCCATCCCGGTCATTGGCGGTCTGGCCGATCTTGGCGGCTGCCTGTTCGCCCACTTCCAGCGGATTGGAATGGCCTAGAGATGCCCAGCGAGCAGTCTCATCGCTCAAGACATTGTTCAGCAGGTAGGATAGCTGTGGACTGACGACCGGGCGCTCAGCTGGCTGGCCTGCCTCATACCACAGCCTGCCATCGTCGTCTTCCACTCGCAGGACTGTAACCGGATCCAGCCTGGGATAGCTGTCCTGGAAGACCTGTGCCGGAGCCTGCCTGGCAGGCATGCCGACCAGGGTACCCTGGTTAGCCAACACCCCAAATGCCTGGACGGCTGGCAGCAGGGTCAGCCGTGAGTTTTCCAGGTCTTCTAATATCCCGCTGTGCAGGGCTGAGGCCTGGTCCGGATCCAGCAGACCGATCTGCCGCGCCATGCGCCAGACGTTGGCCGCCCCAACCTGCTCAAGAAGGCTGGCTGTGGGAACGCGGTAGTCATTGGCCAGCGCGGTGCGCAGCCTCATCGGGCCGTGATAGATTCTGTCAAAGTTCTCCACCTGGGGTCCAGGATTGCTGCTGCTCTCCTGGCTGGTGACAGGGATGTCCCAGAGCAGGGAAGCCGGTCCAAAGCCGCGGGTGAAAGCCGCCAGGTACACAGCCGGCGCCAGCAGGGACCCGGCGGGCCGGCCTGGCCAGCGCAACACACTGCGGTCAGCCTGCGTGCTGCTGGCCAGGGCCAGCAGCTGCCCGGAACGGGGATCTAAAATGGCCGCCGTGGCTGCCAGTCCGGGAGAGAGATTTACCCCGCTCTCGGCCAGGGTTGGCAGCAGGCGGGCGGTCTTGCAGCCTGCCCCTGTGCCCTCCAGGGAGTCCTGCCCGGCAAGCTGGCTGAGCTGAGCCTGCAGGGCGCACTCTGACTGGTTTTGCAGGTCCTGGTCCAGGGAGGTCAGGATGCGCATCCCGCCGCGCTCCAGGCGTGCCCGTCCAACCTGCTCGCCTGCCTGGTTGAGGATCATGGAAACAAGCTCAGGCGGCAGGGATGTTTGCGCTGCCGCCGGTTGGATGAATTGGGGTGTTTCCTGGCGGGCTTGCTGCGCCTGGGCTGGGGAGATCAAGCGGCGGTCCA
>CAIQIV010000251.1 GCA_903871905.1 uncultured Chloroflexota bacterium
ACCTGGGTTTTATTTTCCTTTTCCCCGCGCACCAGGACCGAAAGGGTGTTGAAGCGCCGCGGCTGATCCAGCCAGTCCAGGGTATCCAAATCGACATACCCGATGGCAAAGGCGGTGATCTCGCCTGGCATGGCGGCAAAGTCGTGCACCGTCCCAGACAGCTCCATTTCGCGGGTCAGCCCGCTGGGCAGCTCGACCATCACCTGTGTCCCGAACTGGCCGTTGGCCAGCGCCAGCGACGAGCGCTCCAGCAGGATGCCCTTCTCAGGCGGCGGCCAGGCCCCGGACTGCGGCTCGATCAGGTCCAGGCGGATATCGTTGTAATCCTCCAGGGCGATGATGCGCAGCGGGATCCACTCGCCCTGGCTGCGCCCGCTGCCTGGCTCGGGCGGGGCGTAGATGCGGGCGTTGAACACCCGCGAGGCGTAAGCCTGCTCCACCTCGGGGTATTCCTGCACATGCTCCACCAGGCCGTCGTCGAAGTTGCGCAGGGTCAGGGTGGCGCTGGATTGGCGGGAAAGCTGGAACTGGGATTCTACGTTGCGCAGCAGGATGATGCGCGTGCTGAGCACGGCGCCCAGGGCAAAGATGCCCACCAACACCGAGAGGATGGTCAGGACAATGCGCGCCTTATTGGCGCTGAAATCGTTGAGCACCTTGTGCCAGCGCGGGCTGACCAGGATGTCCCAATTGATGCGGCCTGGATAGGAGGGAGTTTGTTCTTGTGACATGGTTTGCCTCTCACTCACGAAAGCCCGGGCCGCTGTTCTGCCAGCACCCCGTGCAGGAAAATGTCTACAAAATGGTCCAGGGCATTCTCCCGCAGCTCGGCGGGCATGCTGCTGCCCAGCATCATCTCGGTCATGAAATAGGAGAAAAACAGACCGACGAAGGCGCGGATAATGATAAAGGGGGGCAGCGGCCGCACCTGCCCCTCCCAGCGGCGGATATAGTTGGCAAACCACAGCATCTCGGGGAACAGCATATTGAAAATGATCGGGTAATGGATGCCTTTGAACTCGACCATTTCAATAAACATCAGGTTGAGCAGGTCAGGGTTGGCGCCCATGCCCTGGATCATGCGCCGGGCGACATCCTGTACCCAGGCCTGGATGGTCTCGCCCTGCGCCTGGCGCACCAGGGGGATGATGGTCAGGAAGGGGTGGCGGGTGCGCAGCACCTCCACAAAGATCTCATCTTTGCTGGCGTAGTGATTGTAGATGCCGCCCAGGGCGATACCGGCCTTCTGGGCGATCTGGCGCATGCTGGTGGCGTGGAAGCCGTGTTCCATGAAAAGCTGGTAAGCAGCTTCGGCGATCTGTTCGCGGGTGGCTTCACCGCGTGGGGTGGGAGAGCTCATGGTCACATACCTTTCTCGGATATGAACGAACGTTCGTTATTATGATAGCCCCTTTTCTGCAGGTTGTCAAGGGGGAAAATGGCTAGAAAAGTACTGCCGGAAGGAAAATATTGGCATTACCAATCCTTAATTTGACAAAATCGGTATGTATTGGTATATTAAATCTAGAACATGCGTGCCAGATTGGCCGGAGTTCATCGACTTAGTTTTCAGTAAAGGAGCAAGCATATGAGTGGAGTCCGTCTCCTGGTAGGCACACGCAAAGGCGCGTTCATTTTGACCTCTGACGCGCGGCGCACAGACTGGCAGATCAGCGGCCCGCACTTCCCCGGCTGGGAGATCTACCACCTGAAAGGCTCGCCAGCCAACCCTGATCGGCTGTATGCCTCCCAGTCGACCGGCTGGTTCGGCCAGTTGATCCAGCGCTCAGACGACGGCGGCAGGACCTGGGAGCCGGTGGGCAACCAGTTTGCTTATGACGGAGACCCAGGCACCCACCAGTGGTACGATGGCACCCAGCACCCCTGGGAGTTCAAGCGCGTCTGGTATCTTGATCCATCGCTCAGCGACCCGAACCTGGTCTATGCCGGGGTCGAAGACGCGGCCCTCTTCCGTTCCAGCGACGGCGGGCTGACCTGGCAGGAGCTGCCCGGCCTGCGAGAGGCCAAGGGGCACCTGTGGTCGCCGGGAGCGGGTGGGATGTGCCTGCACACCATCCTGCAGGACCCGGGTGACCCGCGGCGCCTGTTCATCGCCATCTCGGCTGCCGGCGCTTTCCGTACCGACGACGGCGGCGAGACCTGGCGCCCGATCAACAACGGCCTGGCATCCCCCTTCGAACTGCCGGACCCGGAGGCCGAGGTAGGGCACTGTGTGCACAACCTGGCCATGCACCCCTCGCGGCCGGGTGTGCTGTTCATGCAGAAGCATTGGGACGTGATGCGCAGCGACGACGCCGGTGCCTCGTGGCGCGAGATCAGCGGGGACCTGCCCAGCGATTTTGGTTTCCCCATCGGCGTGCATGCGCATGATCCGGAGACGGTGTATGTTGTCCCGATCAAGAGCGACTCGGAGCACTACCCTCCGGATGGCAAACTGCGCGTGTACCGCTCCCGCTCCGGCGGCGGGCAGTGGCAGGCGCTCACGGACGGCCTGCCGCAGTCCAACTGCTATGTCAACGTGCTGCGCAGCGCCCTGGCGGTGGACACGCTCGATTCGTGCGGGGTGTATTTTGGCACCACCGGCGGGCAGGTGTACGCCTCAGCCGACTCCGGCGACCACTGGATGACCGTAGTGCATGACCTGCCGGCGGTGCTGTCGGTTGAGGTCCAGACCCTGCCGTGATCCGCGTCGTGCTCCCCACCCATTTGTGGCGCCTGGCCCGCTCCGAGCGCGAGGTCCAGGTCCGGGTGGAAGGCCCGGTCAACATCGGGGCGGTGCTCGATGCCCTGGAAAGCCAGTACCCCATGCTGCGCGGCACGATCCGCGACCATGCCAGCCAGGAGCGGCGCCCGTTTGTCCGCTTCTTTGCCTGCGGTGAAGATTGGTCGCTTGAGGCGGCGGATGCTCCCCTGCCGCGCAGCGTGGCGGACGGGACTGAGCCGCTGCGCATTGTGGGGGCGATGGCAGGGGGATAATTAATCCGCTCAAAAACCACGAATGTTGTCTAATACCCGGCTGCCGGCAGGCCTAAAGCCGGGAACATGACGATCTGCCACTACGAAATCCACAGCATCCATTCGCTGATTTTCCACCATGCGCCGCCCAGGCTGCGCTTCAGGCTCAGGCTGTAACCCGAGCCGCACAGTCCGCCGCAGCGCAGATCGACGTAAGCCTTGGCCTGGCGTGCGTCAGGGGAGATGGAGATCACTCCAAAATTGTAGCGGTTCCACCGCTGCGGGGTGGGGCCGTTAACATAACGCTCTTCGTAGATAGAGATGGCCTGCTGCGGGTCTGTGGCTTCATAAAGTTCGCCATCCGCATACCACCAGGCGCGCAGCGGCCTGTCCCCATCCACCCCAAACGTCTCGGACCGCTCGCCGCTGGCGGCTTCGGCCAGCACGATCAGCACGGCCTGGGCAGGATCCTTCTCCCACAGCGGCTGGTCCATCTGCTGGTAGCTGCCGGATTTCAGTCCCAGGCGATAGGTGAGGATGTCATCCAGCAGATACTGCACGATCTCCTGGCGCGCCTGGTCGGGACCGGCGGGAGGCGGAACAGCCGGCGGGTCGTTGACCCGGCGGGTGGGATCGGTGTTGAACACCTGCAGCGCGCTGCCCTGCAGCACGGCTGCGCCGCCGGGTAGCGCCTGCAACGCAAATGGCAGCCCGGGGTCATAGAATTCATGTACCCTGGTATCCTGGCCGCCAGGTGGGACCGCCAGGAAGTAGCCCAACTGGCCCAGGGCATAAACCTTCCCGGCCTCGCCCGAACGTATGTTGGTGATCTGGCCCAGGCGTTCATCGGGGCGGGAACTCCAGGCCAGGGTGCCCTTGGAATCGATGGCCAACACCTGCCCGTTGGCGCGCCCGACATAGAGCATGCCCTGCGGGCTCCAGGCCAGGGCGGTGCTGAGCTTTTCCGGGTTGCCGCCAGGATCCAGGGAGGGTGCGGGCTCGCTCAGCGGCAGGCGCCAGACCACCCGGCAGTCCAATGACAGGGCTACGAGCACATCCTGTGGGTCGACGTAGAACAGCGCTGGCTGCCCGGCGGCGCTGCCCACCTGCGGGCCGGCGTTGGCGAAAAATTTCCGCTTCTGCCCCGGGTCGCTGCAGTCGTGCAGCACAGCGCCGGCTGCGTCCAGCACGCTGACGCCGCGCGGGGCCAGCAGGATCAGCTCGCTCTGCGGGCCGAAGGCGACCGCACTCAAGATAAAGGGGGAGGTAAAGGCCTGGGGCCAGGTGAAGGGCAGCGTTTCGCCCTGGGGTGAGAGGCGTAGCCAGGTGTGTTTGTAACGGTTGTCGGTGGCATCCAGGTAGAGATCGCCGGAAGGGGCGATGGATGGGACGTTTTGCAGCTTTTGGGGCGAGGCTAACTTCCAGATCGGGCTGCCGCTGCTGTCCAGGGCGTGGATCACGCTGTCTCCATCTACCAGGTAAAGCTGTTTTTCGTCTGGCGCCAGCCCGATCATGCGGGCGTTCTCCCCGGCAGCGTACTGCCAGAGCTCAGCGCCGTCGGCGGACAGTGCGTGCAGTTTCCCCTCCAGGTCAACCAGATAAAAATCGCCAGTTCTGGTGACAAAAAGCGCCCGTGCAGCGCGGCGCCGCCAGCCGGCCAGGTCCAGGCGCGGTGCAGGTCTTCACCGGCGGAGCGCGGCCCGGCGGTTGAATCGCCTGGCTGTGGTGGTACGGTTGGCTCCTGCGTGGGCGCCGGTATATGCGCAGGGGTCGGCACGAGTGCAGGGGGTGGTTCCTGGGTGACGGCCGGTATTTCGCTCTGCCCCGGGTGGGGTGTTTTGGCTGCCGGGATGGATAGGATGCGGCAGGCAGACACCAACAGCG
>CAIQIV010000252.1 GCA_903871905.1 uncultured Chloroflexota bacterium
AGGGCATGCCGGGAATACCCATAATGAACGAGCCGACCAGATCGCCAGCGCCTTTGCCCAGGGAAGAAAGCCTGCACCTGGACTGCGCATGGAGAGGCAGGCAGCCCCGGAGCATGAGCTGCCTGTGCCTGTAACCGGTTGCCAGGAGCCGGCGCAAGGAATTTTGAAACTGGATCTGTCCCCAGGTCCTGCTCGGGTGAGCTACCTCAGCCTGGTGAGGGGAGAGTTAAGACGGCACTCAACCTGGGCAGAATGCCAGGCGCGCACCACCGGCGTCTCAGGGGCAAAGTTCAAAAAGTGCCGGTCTGTTCAAGAAGAAATGGAGACCATCAAAGGCTGGGGACTGCCGAAGGATGCCCTGTCGGGCTTGTAATGCCTCTTGGATCAGGCTAACGTTCCAGGCGGCGTAAGACCTCATCCGGGTCGGCGACCGGGAGATGGATCAACTCGCCGATCCGGGTATATTCGATCGATCCTCCCAGGCGAGTGATGGGTTCCATCTTAACTGTATCTACCAGGCCGTTATCCCGCAGTAGATCCTCTCGGATATGGAAGCACAGCACACGCCCCAGGACCATGGTGTTGGTTGAGCCTTCCACTGGAACGATCTGGGTTACACGGCACTCCATGGCCACAGGGGCAGCCAGAATGCGCAAGGGGCGTATATGGATCGATGGAATAATCTCCAGGTGCGCAAGCTCGAACTCATTAAAGCCTGGGGGAACATCAGCGGAGGAGATAATCATCTCATCTGCCAGGTCTTCGGTAGCCACATGGGATACGAACTCCCCTACCTCCCGGACGTTGCGCAGCGTGTCCTTCGTGTGCGGCAGGCGTGTTTGCCGCTCTGAAACGGAGAACATAATTGTTGGAGGAAAACCAGCCACGGCGTTGTAAAACGAAAACGGAGCCAGGTTATGCTCCCCGGCGGCGGAGATGGTTGACACCCAGGCAATTGGGCGCGGCGCGGCAATGCTGGTAAGCAGATGATAAGGAGCTCGAGGGGCCATTTCCTCTGGCATGAGGGTGATAATGGATGAACGAATCATATCTATACTCTTTTCACAAAGAATTCACTGAAACGGGGCTCACCCGCGCTTCAAAGGAACCGCCAACCGCTTTTGATCTTGCCAAAGGGTACCATAAAACCACTCACTTGAAGGAAAGTTTCGTCTTTCGCGGCCAATTTCATCCACTGGATGGCTCAATGGTTAGGTGATCAATCTACAGGCCAGCTATGGAAAATCGCCTGTGCTCCGAATTCCTGCCTGCCGAAAACCAAATATTGAAGTTCTAAACCTTTATTTGTCGAATTGCATTTCACCGGTAACGCTAGTCAGTCCCAGAAGCCGTAGTGGACTTCTTCTACACCATCTACCGCAATAGGTCCTTCCACCTGCACAGGTTTGATACCTTTGGCAAATACGTCCTGGCAGGCAATTGCCAACGAAGGGTTCTTTGCCGGGTTTTTTACCAGCTCGTATAACCGCTCCCCGCTCATGGCAAAGACCACCCGGCCAACATTCCCCCAGTAGATGGATGCCGCGCACATGGCGCACGGCTCAGTGCTGGCATAAAGGGTACACTGCCACAGATACTCAGGGGTATACTTTGCCGAGGCTACCCGCATGAGATTCAACTCGGCGTGCCCGGTGCAGTCGTGGTCGGTCAAAACTGTATTTTGTCCCTCCAGAAGGATTTCTCCCTCAGGTCCGACCAGCACTGCTCCAAACGGATGATTGCCCCGCGCCTTTGCCCGGTTGGCAGCAGCTACAGCTTCCTGCAAATATTGGTATTCTTTAGCTTTGATCATGTGGTTTCTCTCTCTTTCTTTTACCACCCACGCCCGGGCAATTTTAAGCTTGCCAAACGGCAATCTTTAAACAAAAATGTGGCGGGATGAATTTTCCACCACATTTAGCCTGATTTTTCAGGCGCCCCCGGCGCGACTCGAACACGCGACCCCTTGCTCCGCAAGCAAGTGCTCTAATCCACTGAGCTACGAGGGCATTTCCCTTTTCAAAAAGCCCCGTTATTTTACCACTATCTTCTGTAAAATCAAGGCTTTTTTTATTACCCTTCATCGCGAGATGATCTCCCGTCCGTGGATGTCCACAGCATGCTGGTCATCCAGTGCAACCTGGTAGAAGCGAACTTTGCGCTGCAGCTTTTGCAGGTCCGCCAGCAGTTGTTCATATGTGCGGGTACCCTTGCTTCCCTGGGTTTTTAGCTGGTCCAATGCCAGCTGGGTCTCATCGATCAGGGCCTGGATCTCAGGCGCAGCGGTGGGGTGATCCTGGTAGGCCTGGCGGCGAGCGCGCCACTGATCCAGCATGTCCAGCAGCTCTTTTTCCAGCTTGTCCAACCGGGCGCGTTCCTGGGAAATCTGCCCGGCAGCCTGCCCAGATTTCTCCGCCAGGGATTGGTAGGAACTGGTCAATTTGCCCAGTTGTGAGACTAATGACAGCGCCCGGGTTTTATTTTTGGGGATTGACTTCCACTCCTGTTCCAGGCGGTCAAACTCCTGGCGCACGGCGCTGGTCATCTCACCGGATGGAAGCCAGCCTCCAACCAGGGAAGTCTGGGAAGCCGGGATAAAGGGCTCGCTGGCGCGGCGGCGCATTTCAATGGCTGCTGTATAAGCTGCCGAGACATGCTTTTCAACCTCTTGTACAGCAGCGGTGGCTGCCCTGCACGACTGCCAGAAGTCACAGTGCTGCTTGAACTCAACCACCAACTGCTGAAGGGTGAAGGCTGGCGGGCCACCGTAGCCATGCAGATCCAGCGCCTGGCTGCCAGTTACCAGCCGGCGAGCCTCGTTAACCGCCGGGTCATCCAGGGGTGAAATGGCATCCAATGCAGCCAGGGAGCTGCTTAGAGTCTGCACCTGCTGGATGATCTCCTGCTTGAGCTGCTGCAGCCAGCCGTTTCCTGCCAGTTTGGCGCGTTCGATGCCAGCAGAAACCTGGCGGGCTTTACGATCCACCATGCCCTGCTGCGGCTGGTCGAGTTCATTGCTCAACTGCTGTAGGTTTGCCTGCAGGCGGGAAGACTCTGCGGCAGCCGTGCTTTCCAGAAAGCTGTTGCTGCGAATGGCAAACGAGATCTGCTGCATGGCGGCCCGTCCGCTGGCCAGCTGTTCGCGGGCTGCCCCTTCTACCTGTTGGATTTCAACCAGCCGGGAGCGGATGTTGGCCATGCGCAAGCGCAGCAAACTGGAAAACTCTGCAAGCTGGTGCACCTCATCCAGGCGACCTGCCAGATCATTTTCTGGAATGCTTTCGGAAGGATCGGCGGCCAGCCGACGGAGACCTTCGGCAAGAGCCAACAGCTCGGAGGCCGCATAGCTGACTTTGTCCACCTTGGGCCAGTTCTCCGGATTGTATGCCTGGCATTGTTCACTGAGTTTTTGGGCCTCCTTGCGCCAGGTTTCGGTCTGGCTGATCTCCGGGCTGTTGAGCAGCGCCAGCAGCTCCCCATGTTGAGAGGCAATTTTCTGGAATTGATCAGCCAGGCTGTCCAGGCGCTTGAGCAGATCCTGTGCGGCTGCCCGGTCCAGGATCACCTGTTCCGGCTCGCGAGGTTTGGTGATCTGACCCAGTGCGTTGATCTGCTGGCCGAGTGCAGTGAGCATGGCACGCGTCTGGTCCCACTGCACCGGGTGCACCGGGCTGCTGGCCAGGCTGGTGCACTGCGCGTTTAGTTTTTGTAAGCCTTCTGAAAGCTGTGGGAGCACCAGGATCAACTCGGCGAACTGCCTCTGGGCTTGGTTCACCTGACTGCCCAGCTCCAGGGATGCATGCTGGACGTTTGCCGCTTCGGCGCCAATCTCCTGCATGAGTTCGATCTCCATGTGATCCAGCGTGTTCTGCATGGTATCGGTAATCACCTTGAGCTGGTCAAACTGCTTTCGCACCTGTTTCATGTTAAGACCTGGCAGTAGGCTGCCCAGGATGGACCCCAGGCTGTCCAGAGAGCGGCGCAGGCGCATGATGTTTCTCGCAGTTTCAAGATATTGGGTATTCCAGGCCTGGGCTTGAAACAGCAGTGTTTCCAGAGCCGGGTAGGCCTGAGTGATCGCGTCATGGACTCGGCTGATTTCACCCTTATCCACACCGGCGAGCGCATCCCCCTGCCCCTCTCCCAGGAAGACTGCTGGAACCTGCTCCAGGACGGCCAACGCCTGGCGTTCCTGATGTTCTGCTTCCAGCATGGTCTGCCCTTCCAGGTGATGCTCCCGCAACTGGTCCATCGCCAGGGTTATCTGGCGAACAAGCTGTTGGAACCTGACCGCCTGTTGGGAGACCAGTTGCCCAGCCTGGCCCAGTTCCTGCGCCAGGTCAGCAACGGCTTGAAGTGATTTCTCGCATAGGGACAGCTCATCCCGGATGATGCACAGTTCCTGGCGCAGGCGAAACTGGTAATAAGGCGACCCAACAAGGTTCTTCCAGGCGTTGGTGGTGGGAAGACGCAGTGCCTGGTTGGATGCAACCAGATGGAGTTCAAGCGCTTGCAGCTGGCGCTGGACATCGTCCAGGCAGGTATGCAGCTGCCCTGCCAGGCTGCCAAATGGTTCCGGATCGCGGGCGTCATAGACTTGTGCTGCGGCAGCCGCCTGACGCCGCCGGGCATGGAGCTGGCGCACATTGGCACGCAGCTGTTTTAAATCCAGGAGGGATTGCGCTTTCCAGTAATTTGCCAGGAGTAAAAGCCCGGCGAACAGGATCGCCAGCCCAAGCAGGATCAGCCCGGCGAAAGCCAGTAGCAGCAGTTCCATTTAGCCCAGGGCAGCCTCCATCAGTTTCTGGATACGGGAGATCATCCCGGCTGGATCCGGATGCAGCCCCTCGATCAGCAGGGCATCTTCGTATACCTGTTCCATTACCCAGGTGCTGCGCGGATCATCCCCAGCTAGGCTGTTCAGGCGCAGCATGATCGGGTGGTGAGGGTTGAGTTCCAATACCTTCTTTGGCGCTTCAAAATCGCGCTGCAGAAAGCGGTACACGCGCTGCATTTCCTGGTTAGGGGAACCCTCCGGGTCGACCAGGCGCGCTGGAGAGTCGGATAGGCGGTCAGTGGTGCGCACGTCGGTCACCCGGTCGCCTAAGAGGGCTTTGAAGCGCTCGATAATGGAGGACGATTCGCTCTCACTGAGGGATGGCGCTTGATCGCCGGTTTCTCCAGGCTCTAGCCGGGGAAGGTCGGCATTGGCTGCGTTGACCAGCTGGTGTTCCTGGTATTTTTGCAACCGGACCAGCATGAAGGCATCCAGAGGATCGGTCATCAGCAGCGCCTCAAATCCATGGCTGCGCAGGATGTCCAGGTGGGGACTGTACAGCACAGAGCGGTCGTCGTCGCCAATGATGTAGTAAATCTGATTCTGCCCCGGTTTCATGCGGGCAACATAGTCGTCCAAGGAAGACCATTTTTCAGGCTGCGTGGTGGTGCGGAAGCGCAGCAGGGGGTATAGATTATCTGGCTCGTTGACCTCGATGGCTACACCCTGTTTGATGTGCCGCGAACTCTTTTCCCAGAACTGCTGGTATTTCTCTGGCTCATCTTTTGCCAGCTTGAGCAGCGTGTCCAGAACTTTGCTGGTGATCAGCTTCTTGAGCTGCGCCATGACCCGGTTAGACTGGATTGTCTCGCGCGAGACATTAAGCGGCAGGTCTTCTGAATCGACCACACCCTGGATGAAACTCAGGTATTCTGGGAGCAGGTCCTTGTGATACTCCTGGATCAGCACTTTACGGGCGTAAAGCTTCAGGCCGTCCTCTTTGCGCAAAGAGAACATGGTTCGTTCAGGCGTCGCTGGGATATACAGAATTGCGTAGAACTGGGTCGGCGCATCCACCACCATATGAGCATGGGCGAGCGGGGGCTCCAGGTCCAGGGTGAGCTGCCGGTAAAAATCCTCATATTCTTTTAGTTCAACCTGGCGAGGGACCTGCCGCCAGATAGCGGTACGCTGGTTAGCCTGCTCGGCTTTCTCTCCCAGGTAAATGGGGAAGGGAATGAAATTGGAATGGCGGCGGATGATTTCTTTCAGGCGGTATTCCTGGGCAAACTCAGCCGCATCTTCTTTGAGCTTGATGGTGATGGTGGTACCGCGCTCTGCTTTATCCGCTGGCTCAAGAGTGTATGTGTCCGCGCCGGTGCAGAACCACGAGGTAGCCTGGGCCTCTGGTCTGAAGGAACGGGAGGTGACACGTATCCACTCGGCGACCATGAAAGCAGAGTAGAAGCCCACGCCAAACTGGCCAATCAGGTCCGATGCACTTTTTCCCTGCTCTTTGACGGTACGGATGAAATCCCGTGCCCCGGAATGTGCAATGGTACCCAGGTTTTCAATCATTTCATCAGTAGTCATGCCGATGCCGGTATCACTGATGGTCAGAGTCTTGTTCTCGGTGTCACCGATGATGCGAATCGCCAGCTCGGCTTCAGGATTCAGAATGTTGCGGTTGGTGAGGGTCTCAAAATCGATGCGCGTCAGGGCGTCGGAGGCGTTGGAGATCAGCTCGCGTAGGAAAATTTCTCGCTCTGAATACAGGGAATGGATCAGGATATCGAGGAGCTGGCGCGTTTCCGCCTTGAAAGCAACCGGCTCCGGGGAATGGGTGGGTGTGGGGGGAAGATTCTCGTCCATAGGCTACCTTCGGTTGTATAAGAATTTATTGTTGAAAACACTGTTGAAAACACTGTTGAAAACACTGTTGAAAACACTACAAATATATCCGAAGATTGTTAGAAAACCGTAAGAGGGGTGGAGAACATGACAAGGACATTACAGCTCCCAGGGCGCTGCACCGCTGCCATTGAAACCAGAAAAGGAGGCGCGGATGGGGGCAGAGAGTTCTGGATGCAGGTCTGCAACGGCAGCGACCAGCCCAAAACAACCGGCGATCATCATATCCCCAAAGGGTACCGCAAAATAGGGACGCAGGGAGGAGGGTCGCAGCAAGCTGCGCCGGGGTCCGGTCACCACTACCCCATAACTCCCTGCATCGAGCGGGAGCGGGGTGGGATCATAAACCAGGGCGCCGTGGCCATGATCCCCGAAGACATCGGCATGCTGCAAGCTGGAATCTGCCAGGGCGCGCAGCAGGACCTCGAGGCGGGGAAGATCGAGCAGGCCGGTATGATGCTCAAAGACTCCTTCAATACCCCCCGGTCCCAGGCGGAAGGCCAGGGTGTGAAAATTGCCTGCATTGACCACCAGATTGCGCGGCTGGCTGATGTGGGGGTCAAAGGTGGCGCCAAGAATTGCTGCTGGGGCGGTGTCCATTACCACCAGCGGGACACGGTGGAAAAATTCAGGTGCGGATGCAAACGCCGAGTCCACCACTGCCTGCAGCCGGGTCATGATGGTTGGCACTTGATCCGACCGGTACGCAAAGGCGCTCAGTCGGTTCAGGCGGCGGATGCGCTGGTCCAGGTAATCGAAGCGGAACTGGCGATCCGAATAACCGGTAGGAGAATTCCCATGGTCAAAAACGGCCACAGCCACGGCTGCCAGTTCGCTAAGAGATACTCCAAAAGCCTGCATGGCACGGGAGATGGCATCCAGGTCGAAATCACACAGTTCCAGGCGCATGACAGATTCATGCAGCCCCAGGGCTTCGTCATCGCTGAGCACCTGGATCCCCAGCTGGGCGACTGCATCCAGGTCATCATTGAAAGTGCGCGCCGCCTCGGGAGTGGCATACACAGCCAGCCCGCGGCGGATATTTTCCTCAGCAGCCCACTGGCTGGGGCCGCCGCCCATGGTCACGCCGGTCAACAACACCGCCTGCTGGTTTTGCGCTGCCTGGCGCAGTCGGTTGTGAATGATCATGGTTGGGGAAGGCATAATCAGCTTCAAACCGTTTTCAATATCCAGGCGAGAATCATACAGGAAGATATCCTGTGTGCCAGTTCCAATATCAACACTGAGAATTTGCATAATAACCTTTCAAAAAGAGATCCCCATCGACAGGAAAAGTCTACCATAAATTTTATTTTCTCGACGTCGATCCTTTCATTCCAACCCCAGAAATAAAACTCAGATAGACTGCCAGGCTTTCTGAGACGGGATGTTTAGATCAGCGGGCGCGATAAACTTTTAATCGATAAGAAAAGCGGAATCAGGGTATACTGGGGAAAATTCTTGTAATGAGGATGATGATGGCATTTGAGTCTGACATAAATCGATGGGAAGAACAAACGCTTCGGCCAGTTTTGAAGCGTTTTCCGGAGCGGAAGGCAGAATTTGAGACACCCTCTGGCATCCCCCTGCCGCCTGTCATGGTGCCTGAGGATCCAGACCCTGATTACAATTTGAAGGTGGGCTTTCCAGGGGAATATCCTTTCACACGGGGTGTTCAACCGAGTATGTATCGGGGCCGCTTCTGGACGATGCGCCAGTATGCAGGTTATGCCTCGGCGGAGGAGTCCAACCAGCGATACCGATATTTATTGGACCAGGGGCAGACAGGCCTTTCTGTGGCTTTTGACCTGCCGACCCAGATTGGCTATGATGCAGATGATCCGATTGCGGTGGGTGAGGTAGGGAAAGTTGGGGTTTCCATTTCTTCTGTGGAAGATATGGAGACGCTTTTCCGAGACATCCCGTTGGATAAAGTCTCCACCAGCATGACCATCAATGCCCCGGCATCGATCTTGCTGGCGATGTATATTGCCGTGGCCCACCGCCAGGGTGTTGAAGCGCACCAACTGCGCGGCACGATTCAGAATGATATCCTAAAAGAGTATATTGCCCGCGGCACTTATATTTTCCCTCCGGCGCCTTCGATGCGGCTGATTACGGATATCTTCCGCTACTGCCAGGCTGAAGTGCCGCATTGGAACACCATCAGTATTTCGGGTTATCATATCCGGGAAGCGGGCGCCACGGCAGTGCAGGAAGTGGCGTTCACCCTGGCAAACGGGGCGGCTTATGTACAGGCTGCCGTAGACGCGGGGTTGGACGTGGACAGTTTTGCTGATCAATTGTCCTTTTTCTTCAACGCTCACAATGATTTCCTGGAAGAGGTGGCCAAGTTCCGCGCTGCTCGCCGCATGTGGGCGAAGATCATGCGGGAGCGTTTCCATGCTAGTTCCTCACGTTCCTGCATGATGCGTTTCCATACCCAGACTGCTGGTTCTACGCTGACGGCGCAGCAGCCTGAGAACAACGTGGTCAGGGTAGCGCTGCAGGCCCTGGCGGCGGTGATGGGGGGGACTCAATCACTGCATACGAACAGTATGGACGAGGCCCTCTGGCTACCCACGGAAAAATCGGTGAGGGTAGCACTGCGTACCCAGCAGGTCATTGCGTATGAGTCAGGGGTGGCAGACACCATCGATCCGCTGGCTGGTTCCTATCTCATTGAACACCTGACAGACGAGATTGAGCAGCGCGCCCAGGCTTACATGGAAAAGATTGATAACCTGGGGGGGGCGATGATGGCAATTGAGCGGGGTTATATCCAGGGTGAGATCCAGGACGCGGCCTACCGTTTCCAACGGGCAGTGGAGTCTAAGGACGAGATCGTGGTAGGGGTGAATGCTTTTCACGTAGAAGGCAAACTGGAACTGGAGCGGCTGAAGGTGGATCCGGCAATCGAGCAGGATCAACGGCAGCGCCTGGCGGCGCTGCGCGAGGCGCGGGATGCAGGCCGGGCGAACGAGCTGATGGGCCGTCTGGAAGGGGCAGCGCGCGGAGCTGATAATTTGATGCCGCTGCTGGTTGAATGCGTAGAGGCTAGGCTGACCCTGGGCGAGATCTGTCGTGTGCTGCGCGGCGTCTGGGGAGAGTATCACCCGCCGGCCTGGTTATAAATTAGGAGAGGCATAATGGCTGTTGTGAAGCATGTTCACCACCTGGCGGTGGTTGTCGATGACCTTGAAGCACCGTTGAAATTCTGGCGGGATGCACTGGGTCTGGTTCCGAGTGAGGTCAAGGATGTTCCGGCAGAACAGGCGCAGATCGCTTTTTTCCCCGTTGGGGACAGCGAAATTGAACTGGTCAGGCCGACCAGCGGCGAAACCGGCCTGGGACGCTACCTGGAGAAGCGCGGGCCAGGTATGCATCATCTATGCCTGGAAGTAGATGATATTGTGGGGATGTTGGCCCGGCTCAAGGAAATGGGTGTTCAATTGATTAATGAGGAGCCGCGTGTCAGCGCAGATGGTCGAAAATACGCATTTATTCATCCTAAAAGCGCCAGCGGTGTGATGGTGGAATTGTATGAGTTGCCCGGTTAGTCTGAAGGATTCTCTGGTTGGCATAAGCCGGTAGAACCAGATGATGTCTGAGCAAGAACCCGAAAAAGTCGATAATTACCAGATCCTGGATTTACTGCCGGTGTTCGTTTACCTTCAGGAACAGGATTACACCATACGGTATGGGAATCATAACTTTCACCAACTGTTTGGGGAGCCTGGTTGCCGACCCTGTTATGAGATCCTGCGTGGTCGCTCGGAGCCTTGTGAGACTTGTCCTACATTCCATGTTTTTAGTGAGGGGGGGGTGCACGAATGGGAGTGGATGAGCATAAACGGTCGGATGTATATGATCCGGGAAAGTCTTTTCCGGGACACTCTTGGTACCGACATGGTGCTGGTATCAGGCATAGATATCACTGATTTGAAGCAGGCTGAGGACGATGCGCGTCTGAATGAGGAGCGTTTCCGCACAGTAGCCGATTTTACGTATGATTGGGAGTACTGGCTGAGCACGGATGGAGAGCTGATCTACAATTCTCCATCTTGTGAACGGATTACCGGCAGGCCAGCTCTCCATTTTATCCACAGCCCCTATTTGTTAGTAGATATTGTGCATCCAGAGGACCGGGCAGCGATGGAGAAACATGCGCTGGACGAGTTGCAGACTGACCAGGTCTATTCCCTGGATTTCCGGATTCTGACCCCGGATGGGACCGAGCG
Organism: uncultured Chloroflexota bacterium; assembly: GCA_903871905.1. Classification (GTDB taxonomy): domain Bacteria; phylum Chloroflexota; class Anaerolineae; order Anaerolineales; family UBA4823; genus CAIQIV01. Next base: position 10,930 of record CAIQIV010000252.1, read on the forward strand.
CTGGATTGCCCACGCCTGCCAGCCGGTTTTTAATTCAGATGGAAATCCCTGGGGAAGGAGGGTCAGCAACCGCGATATTACGGAGCGAAAGCATGCTGAGGAGGCGCTGCTCCATGCGGAGCGGCTTGCAGCCATGGGACGTCTGGTGGCCTCCTTGGCGCATGAAATTAATAACCCGCTACAGGCCATCTGTAATAGCATTGAACTGATGATGAACTTTCCTCTGGAAGAGGAGGAGCGGCAGAGTTATTTACGCACTGTTTGGCAGGAGATCCAGCGTCTGAAGAAAGTAGCGGTAGAAATCCTGGATTTTGCCAGGCCAAAGCATATGCGGAAAGTTCCCACCCAGATTGCAGATGTGTTGGAGAGCGCGTTGAGCCTGACGGAAAAGCAGTTGCGGCATAACAAGATCCAGGTCAAGCTCCTTGTGCCGCGCAATCTGCCGCCAATCTTTGCCTCGCCAGATTTGCTGCGCCAGGTGTTCTTGAACCTGATCATCAATGCTAGTGAACAGATGCCCAACGGTGGGATATTGATAATATCAGTCCGGGTACTGCCCGACCACGTCGATATTGTTTTTGAGGATACGGGGAGCGGTATCCCGTTTGATAAAGCGAAGATGATATTTGAACCATTCTATACCACAAAGACGGATGGTACAGGTTTGGGGTTGTCCATCAGCCAGAGCATCATCAGCCAGCATAATGGACAGTTGGATGTCCATAATTCGCCTGCGGGTGGGGCAGTCTTCACCGTCAGCCTGCCAACGGCGCTTATAGGGCTACCCGAGGAGGAATTGCAACGTGAGTACCGACCAAGAAAAACAGCCGCTAAAAGCAAAACTTCTCATCGTGGACGATGAGGTCAATACCTGTAAAGTACTCAAACGGGCTTTTGGCTTGATGGGCTACCAGGCGGATACTGCGACCTCCGGTGGCCAGGCTATCGCTATGTTGGCTGCGGCGGCGTATGATGTTGTCCTGCTGGATCTGCGCATGCCAGAGATTGACGGTGTGGAGGTGATGCAGCTTGCGCGCCAGAAATACCCGGACCTGATCGTCATTATTCTTACTGCACATGCCACGATTAACAGCGCCATTGCAGCCGTCAAGGCAGGGGCTTTTGATTACTTGATCAAGCCGCAAACGATTACCGAACTGCAGACCGCAGTTGAAAAAGCAATTGAGCGGCGCGATGCCCAGATGCAGCGAAAACACCTGATCAGTGTGATAGCTGATGCTTTACGGGCATTGAAAATCGAGACCGAGTTGCAAGGAGCGACACAACCTGCGCGCATGGTCGAGCACTCCCTGGAGAATGAAAAAGGCTCGGTTTCATTGGATTTGGAGAAAAGGCGCCTGTTTCTGAACGGCGAGTTTGCCATGCGCGGGCTTTCCGTGGATCTGACCGCCAACGAGGCCGCGATCCTCGCTTACTTGATGCAGAACCCAGACCGGGTGTTTTCTAATCGAGAGCTTGCAACCTCAGCCCTGGGGTATTTCAATATTAGCGAGAAAGAGGCCAAAGCCATTATTCGCCCGCACATCACCCGCCTGAGGAAGAAAATTGAAGCAGATGTCAATCGCCCGCTTTTAATCCGTACGGTTCGTGGACGAGGGTATCTTTTCTCTCTTTCCTGAGGCCGTTTGGAAATTGCAATTTTATTGCATGTTATCACAGGGTTAAGTGATTACTTGACATGCGTTAACAGATATGTTATCGTTCACAGTGTGAGAACCTTTTCATATTATTGCATCTTTGTTGATGCTGGGCCCAAGGTTTAGGAAAATATTTAACCACCTGGAATGCCCGAAAAATGGAATTGGAGAGTTAGGAATTATGACCGATCGTGTTCTTGGCACTGTGAAGAGTTATAACAAACGGGATGGTTATGGCTTTATTGGCTGCGAAGACAGCCGGGACCTGGTTTTTGTCCACCATTCAGCCATCCAGGATAGCAATCATGTCCTGGAAAAAGGCCAGATGGTTGAGTTCTCGGTTGAGGAGAGCCCGAAGGGCATCCAGGCCGCTTTTGTAAAACCACGCTGATATATTCCAGCGCAAATTCACATAACGTAATACGACAGGACTGAGGGGGCAGTTCTGTCGTCTTTTAAGCCAGGGGATTTGTTGTTATAATTCCTCCTGATATAAGCCGGAGGATTGAATGATGCAGAAGATAATCATCCAACTTGCAGCAGCGGGACTGTTGTGCCTGATGATGGCTGCTTGCCAGGGGCAAGCGCCTCAAGAGAATCCTGCAGTAGGGGAACCTTATCCTGAACTGGTTGAGCAAGAGACGGCTGCTGCCAGCAGACCGCCAAATTCCTTTGTCAAAGGCAGCGGCTATGAAGGTGTGATATTAACCCAGGAACGCGCAGCCGCGGTGGGGGAGAACCTGTTTGGTGGGGAGATCCAGGGGTATTGGGTTCCGACACAGGCAGACATTCAATCCTTGGAAGAAAAGCTCCTGCCATTTATCCGGGATAATCAGGCTGTGTTTGGTGGAGCTGCGCCAGGTGCGGACCGTTTGAGCCGTTATAAGCGCCAGTATGTGGGGATCATCCAGGATGGGCAGCGCGTGATCTTTGTGAACCTCTTGTGCCAGGCGCCCAGCGAGGATTGGCAGAGAGAGTTTCTTCTAGTGATGGACGGGGGAGCATGTTTCTTCCAGGTAAGATACCGCCTGGATACAGGCAGCTTTTTTGACCTGAAGGTGAACGGTGAGGCGTGAGCAGGGGAGGCTCACAGCAGAAAAACGCCGGGCTTTCCCTGCCTAAACGGCAGTGAGAAAGCCCGGCATTTGCAGGTCATGCATTCGGGATAATAATCCAGCACAGCAGATAAGCGCCCAGCCCAGGAATGCCTCCCGGAAGCAGGGTGAGCAAGAAACCCAGGCGGAACCACCATGGGCTGATGCCGAAGAATTCACCCAGGCCGCCGCATACCCCGGCAATAATACGGTTTGCACGCGAGCGGCGCAATTGATGCGTTGTTCCAGTCATCAGATACCTCCAAAACAATCTAGCATTTGCAGTTTCAATGAGGATCTACGCCGGACTCAGATAAAAGTTGTTTATTTCAGGAGACTTTTACTGCAACCAGGGTCCCATCACCAGCGGGAAAGATGGTGCTGATCAGGCGGGCCTCAGCGGCGGCTTTCCGGTTAAAAGCATCTGTCACTTCAGTATACTGGTCCTGCGCTGCCAGTCCGGCGACGCTGCCTTTGCGAAAGGCATTGTGAGCGGCAATCACACCGCCCAGACGTACGTGCTCCAACGCCCAATCCATGTAAGCGGGGTAACCAGTCTTTTCGGCGTCAATGAAGATGAAGTCAAATTCTGGTTCTCCCGATAGTTCCTGCAAAGACTGGTGCGCGTTGCCCATGCGGATCTCCACCAGGTCGGCTACACCGGCGCGGATAAAGTTTTGTCTGGCGACCTGAGCGTGTTTTGCCTCCACTTCCAGGGTGAGCAGCCTGCCTCCTGGCGCCAGCCCGCGCGCAATCCAGATGCCGCTGTACCCCCCGAGGGTACCAATCTCCAGCGCGCGACGGGCGCTGATGGCACGCACCAGGAACTGTAAAAAGCGCCCCTCTTCGGGTTTGATGCTGATGGCAGGCAGCCCCGTGGACGGGATTTCCTCCAGGATCGCTTCTAACTCTGCATCCCTGGGGACAAAGAGATCTCGAACGTATGCGGTGAGGTCAGGATACGGTTTCATTTTTCTCCTTGCGTAAGGCTGCTTGAATAGTATTGAAATGGATGTCGACAATATCCTGAACATTTGGGGCGTAACCCCCACCCATGACAATCGCGAGCGGCAGGCCGAACGTCTGGCATCGGTCTAGCACCAGATTGTCGCGGGTGAGCAGCCCCTGCTTGGAAAGCGCCATGCGTCCCAACCTGTCTCCCACAAAGGGGTCTGCGCCAGCAATATAGATCCCCAGGTCGGCCCGGGACTGTTCCAAAGCCTGCATGAGCCCAGGTTCCAGGGCATCCAGGTAAGTTCGATCATCAGCCATGTCAGGGAGGGCAATATCCAGGTCGCTGTGTTCCTTGTGGAAAGGGAAATTCCGCTCACCATGGATCGAGAAGGTGTAAACTGCTGGATCGTTGATGAAGATGGCTGCGGTGCCATTGCCCTGGTGCACATCGCAGTCCAGGATGATTATGCGGTTTGCCATGCCGGCTGCCAGGGTGGCACGCGCCGCAGTGGCGACATCATTAAAGACACAGTATCCCTCCCCATGGTCTGGGTAGGCATGATGGGTGCCGCCGCCCAGGTTGACTGCCAGCCCGTCCTGCAGTGCAGCCTGGCAGGCGTGAATCGTGGCAGAAACTGAACGGCGTGAGCGGTCTACCAACTCCGGCGACCAGGGGAAGCCAATACGCCGCAGCTCTTTCTCGCTCAACTGGCCATCAAATACACGTTGAATATAATCCTGGTCATGGACCAGGCTGATCTGCTCAAACGTGGCGGGCTCTACAGGCTGCAGGTGGTGGGTATCGAAGAGACCGGATTGGATGACTGTTTCTACCAGGGATGTGTATTTTTGAACTGGAAAGCGGTGCCCCTGGGGGAGTGGCAGCCCATTGCTGGCAGCATAGAAGACTTTCAAGTGATCACCAGTGTTCCCAATGAACGACTTCCTCGAATGGTCTGCGGCCCCCTTTCTTTACCGGAAGAGGTGTCGGATTCTCAACCAGTGGATAGCCAAAGGAGATGGCAAAGCGGATGTGCAGATCTTCTGGAAACCCCAACACCCGGCGAGCCTGGTCGGAGTTGTAGATCGTTGCCATGCAGGAAGCGATCCCCTGCTCCCAGGCGGCGAGCTGCATATAAGCTGCAGATTGACCAAGGTCGAACAAGATCTGGAAGCGGTTGGCAGGATCCTCTGATAGCAGCGCTACACCTAATGCTGCGCCTTCCAGGTGACCCGCCCACTGCCCACAAGCAGCCAGGGCTTTTAAAACTGTTCTCTCACGGATAACAACAAAATGCCAGGGCTGGCTGTTTTTGGAAGACTGCGCCCGTCGACCGGCATTCAGAATAGCTTTCACCAAATCATCGGGAATTGGTACATCCTGAAACACCCGAACCGCACGTTTTGTGCGAATGGCTTCGGATACACTCTGGTAGTTGAGTTGTCTGCAAGCCTGTTCAGATTTATTCCATTCGGTGATATCGCGATTGATCGCCATCAATCCCAGGATTTTTCCTTGATCATCTTTGATTGGGGTGACCGAGGACACGACCGTGATCTGTTCGCCATTTTTCCGCTGTTGTTGCACTTCCCCATGCCAAAAGCCGTGTTCGAGAGGAAATTGGGCGGCCTGTGCGCTGGTTTCTTGCGCATAGATGGCTCCAATCAATGGTTTTAAAGGCTGTCCCAGGACCTCTTCAGTCTTCCATCCATACAGTTGTTCTGCGACTTTGTTCCAACTGAGGATGTTGAGCTGATCATCAGTGACAATGATCGCCTCCGACGCGTTATCAACCAGGGTTCGCCAACGGGCTTCGCTGGCGCTTAACTGCAAGTAGAGCTGGTGTTTATACAATGCCATTTCCAGGGTGGCGCGCAGCTCCTGGATTGAGACCGGCTTAGCCAGGTAGCCATACGGCTCGGTGAATATTGATTGGCGCACCCGTTCATCCTCAGCATGGGCTGATAGATACACAATGGGGATATCGAGGTGGGCCCTGATCTGTGCTGCGGCCTGGACGCCATCCATTTTCCCTGCCAGCAGAATATCCATCAGCACCAGATCCGGGTGGAGCTGGATTGCTTTGTCAATTGCATCTTCGCCTGATGCTACGCTGTCCAATACCTGATATCCTGCGTTTACTAATGTGCGTTGAAGCTGCAGGGCAACCAGTGCTTCGTCCTCCACGATCAGCAGGCGAGCTAAAGGTTTGCGATTCAAATCTTCTAACAACATCGTTACTCCCAAGGTCTTGGGTAAAAGAGAATACTATATTTTATCCTATAACATTCAATCTCTTCGGGATTTTTTAGAACATCCCGGGCATGACCAGCCTACCGGGAGCGGGATTTCAACTGCAAGGTAAGAAGTAATTCAGTTGGAAAGTATTCAGCACATCGAATACCTCGCGCCAGGGTTATAATCAATTGGATAAACCTTGGGAAAATTTCCAGGCCAGCCTGAGATAAATGGTTAGGTGGCAGCAGAAAATGAAACAATTTACTCCTCTTCCCTTGAAAAACGTACGGCTCTTACCGGGTATGTTCGAAAGCCGCTATGAGCTGAACCGCAAATATCTGCTCAGTCTGCGCAGTGAGAACCTGCTGCAAAACCATTACCTGGAGGCGGGTTTATGGAATCCACCCGGAAAACCGGAGAGTATTCATTGGGGGTGGGAATCGCCAACTTGCCAGGTACATGGCCAATTCCTGGGACACTGGTTGTCAGCAGGCGGCCGTATTGCAGCAGCCACCCAGGATCCAGAGGTTAAAGGAAAGGCAGACTGGCTGGTCGCTGAGTTGGGTCGCTGCCAGCGAGAAAATGGTGGGGAGTGGGTCTTCTCCATCCCCGAAAAATACCTGGATTGGGCTGCCAGGGGGAAAAAGGTGTGGGCACCGCAGTACGTGGTGCATAAAACGCTGATGGGGTTGGTGGACATGTATGTCCATGGGGGCAATTTGCAAGCTCTGGAGATCCTGGAAAATGCAGCTCACTGGTTTCACCGTTGGAGCGGGAAGTTCACCCGTATCGAGTTTGACCGGGTGCTGGATGTGGAGACTGGCGGGATGCTGGAGGCATGGGCGGATTTGTATGGGATCACCGGCAGACAGGAGCACCTGGACCTGGTCTACCGCTATGACCGCCCTCAGTTATTCAACCGCCTGTTGGAGGGAGAGGATCCGCTTACAAACAGGCATGCCAATACGACGATCCCAGAAGCGCATGGCGCAGCACGGGCATATGAGGTCACGGGGGATATGCGCTGGCGCCAGGTTGTGGAGGCCTACTGGCGCTGCGCAGTTGACACCCGTGGTCATTTTTGTACCGGTGGGCAGACTGAAGATGAGATCTGGACACCTCCTTTCTCCTGGAGTGCCCGGTTGAGCGAAACGAACCAGGAACACTGCACTGTCTATAACCTGACCCGATTGGCAGACTACTTGCTGCACTGGACGGGTGAAGCAAGATTTGCAGATTACATGGAGCGCAACCTGTATAACGGGATCCTGGCGCAGCAGCACCCGGTCACTGGCATGGTGATTTACTACCTGCCGTTGCGGGCGGGAAGCCAGAAGAAGTGGGGCACTCCGACGGATGATTTTTGGTGCTGTCACGGGACTCTGGTGCAGGCCCATACCACGCATACTGCCTATACTTATTATCAACATGCAGATGGATTGGCGGTCTGCCAGTACATTCCTAGTGAAGCAGTCTGGGAACAGCAGGGCGTCCCGGTCGTCGTGCGGCAGGATTTTGTCCATGAGTTCAGCCCCTACCAGCCGGGCCAACCAGATGCCAGCTCACATCGTCCTAATGCATGGCAGGTTGACCTGACCGTTCGCTGCCAGCAGCCTGTTGAATTCACCCTGCTGCTGCGGCTGCCCTGGTGGCTTTCTGGGCCAGCCCGCATTTGTGTCAATGGCGAAGATGTGGAGGTACCAACCAGTCCAGCCGGATTTTTCCAGCTGGCTCGTGCCTGGCATTCCGATACCATCCGCCTGGAGCTGCCAAAGACGCTGACCACCTGCCCTATTCCAGATCGCCCAGAGCTGGTGGCATTCCTGGATGGGCCGGTTGTGCTGGCCGGGTTGTGTGATGAGGAGCGCTTGTTGTTTGGAGACAGCTCTCGCCCGGAGACTCTGCTGATCCCCGACCAGGAATGCCTGGCATACAGTTGGCGCAGTGGTTACCGCACCGTTGGCCAGGAACGCGGGCTGCAGTTTATCCCATTGTATGAGGTTTGCGACGAGTGCTATGCAGTCTATTTCCCGGTGAGCCATTCGGTGTAATGCCTGGTGAAGCACAAGAGCGAGTTGGAGAGGTTATGTCTGAAAACAAGATGAGATGGGTGTATCGGGCTGCCGCTGGTTTGGGGATTGTGATAGCCCTGGCGGCCCTGGTTTTTAAGATCTTTCAACCGATCCAGGTCCTGCCGCGCATCCGCCTGGCGCCAGGATTTTCGATGATTGGACAGGATGGCAAACGCCTGACCAATGAAGACTTGCGGGGAAAATTTGTGTTGTATAACTTCATGTTTACCCGGTGTGAGCCGCCTTGTAAGCAGATGGTCACCATTATGCAGGATGTGCAGCGCCGGCTCAACGAGGTTGAACTGGGTGGAATACCGGTGCAGTTGATTACCGTTAACCTGGACCCAAAGGTGGATACTCCTGCGGCAATGTCCAGTTATGCTGAGGCTGTTGGCGCGGATCCTAAGATCTGGCGTTTTGCCACTTCTCCGGATGAAAAGCTGTTGAAGTATATTGTGGGGGGAGGTTTTGAAGTGTATTACAAACCAGAAGCTGACGGCAGTATCACATTTGATCCAAGCCTAGTGCTGGTGGATGGTTGGGGGATCATCCGCGGAGAGTATAAATATGCCACCCAGACTCCCCAGGCTGATCGCATCCTGCGCCATCTGGGGGTTCTGGCGAAAGAGGTGCGTGAAAGCCAGGGAGTAGCCAGCGTGGCGTATGAGGCAGCTCACTTGTTTTTATGTTATTCACCTTAAAACTCTAATCTTTCCGTAGAGTTTCTGATCTGGCATAATAGATAAAGTTTGTGTAAAATAGCGCGAGCCCTTGTGTTGGAGAAGAAGTTTGATTAAGAAAGTTTTGCTGATTGGGATAGGATTGATCTTGGGATTAACCCTGGTGAGCGTGGTGGGTTGGACGTTGGTTCGCCCTCATGTTTTTCATGGCACCGTGATTCAATCCCCTAATCCTGCACCTGACTTTTCGCTGACTGACAGCACCGGGCAAACCATCCGACTTAGTGACTTTAAGGGAAAAATGGTCCTGCTTTATTTCGGGTACACGTTCTGCCCGGATGTTTGCCCCTCGACTTTATACGAAATTGCAGGGGCAATGAAAAAGCTGGGCAGCCAGGCGGACCAGGTTCAGGTGATGATGATTTCGGTCGACCCGGAACGAGATACCCCTGCAAAGCTTGGGGAGTTCGTGACTCATTTTGACCCGCGTTTCCTGGGAGCAGTAGGCACACCGGACGAGATTGCACAGGTTGCCACTTATTATGGCATTTTTTACCAAAAGCACGAAGGGACGCAAGCAACCGGTTATCTCATCGATCATACGGCAACGGTGATGGTGGTAGATAAAACGGGGCACTTGAAACTGGTTTTTCCTTTTGGGACTCCTGCCGGGGATATCGCAGATGACCTGGCTTATATGTTGAGGTAGCATAGTAGAGTTTTAACTCATTGGAGAGGAGGTATTCGTTGAATAAAGAAAAGGGGTCGTACTTTGTACTTGTTGTTATCATCATTGGGATGGTGCTGGCCGGCTGCCAGTCCAGGCCACAAGGTCCCCAGATCAACATTGAGACACCCTGGGGGCGGCCTTCACCGAAGATTGCCGATGCTGGCGCTTTCTATATGATTATCCGCAATACCGGCAGTGAGCCGGATAAGCTGATCGGCGGAAAATCGTCGGCATGTGGAATGGTTGAACTTCATGAGTCTTATTTGACTGCAGAGGGGGCCATGGGCATGCGACCGGTGCAGGGTGGTGTGATTGAAGTCCCTGCTGGCGGGCAGGCGGAGTTGAAGGTGGGGGGACTGCATATCATGTGTTTGAAGAAGTTGGTGGATTTCACACCAGGAACCAAGCTGCAGCTTGCGCTGGAGTTTGAAAAATCTGGTGAAAAGACGGTGGACGTGGAAATCCGTCAGCCATAAGGTTATGATCTGGATATTTAGCCATGCTGCGGTGGCTGAGAATCGAATGAGCGTGTGAGGAGATGCTAAGATGGCAAAAGAGAAGAAACAGCCGGTTGAAGAGTTTCACCCTAAAGGAACGATGGTATTCTTACTCATATTCCTTGTCGTTTTAATCCTTTTATGGGGCTCGGTGTACATGATCCTGCTTTCGCGAGGGGTGACGATATGACCACCAAGGCTTCCAGTTCACAGCAATCCATGCATATCGATCCATATGAGAAGACATGGATGATCATCAGTGTGGTGTTGATCGTCGTCTTTGGTATTGCGATCTTTATCGCCGGGTATGCCATGGGCTTCCAGGTCCCGGCGCCGGAACAGAAGGTTGACCCAAAAACTGTGGCGAAGGAAGGCCCATTTGCCAATCCCGGTCTACGCGAGCTTGCCCCGGGTCGCTATGAAGTGTATGTGTTGTCGAAGATCTGGTCATTCGTGCCGAATGAAATCACCGTGCCGGTTGGTTCCAAGGTGACATTCTATGTCACCAGTATGGATGTCCAGCATGGGTTTAAGATCCTTGATACAAATATCAGCATGCAGATCGTTCCGGGACAGGTGTCAAAGCTAACACACACCTTTGATAAAGCGGGGGAGTACAAGTTCATTTGCACCGAATATTGCGGCGCTGCTCACGCGGCCATGTTCGGCAAAGTAATTGTGACCCCATAGATTGAGGACGTGAGGAGAGAAAACACGATGTTGGCGGAATACCAGGTCACCTCGAGTGAAAAGAAATTTATTGGCCTGCACATGATTTTTGCCGTGATTGCCCTGGCAATCGGCAGCTTGTTTGGCCCTTTGCAGGCTTTTGAACATGCTGGTTGGGATATTTATCCTTACCTGCAGCCGTTGTTTCAATCCTACTACCAGGGCTTGACTCTGCATGGCGTATTGAATGCCCTGGTGTGGACCACTTTCTTCATTACTGGTTTTCTTACCCTGACTACCACCTTTGGTCTCAAGCGTGCGCTGCGCTACCCGATCCTCAACCAGATTGGATTCTGGTTGATGGTGGTCGGTCTGGTGATGGCTGCCATTCCAACCTTGCTGAACCAGGCTACGGTGCTCTATACCTTCTATCCCCCGATGAAAGCCCCTTGGGCCTTTTACCTGGGTCTGACCCTGGTTGTTGTCGGCAGCTGGGTCGAGGGCTGGGGGATGTATTTCACTTATTATGCCTGGCGAAAAGATAACCCTGGGGTACGCACCCCAATGATGACCTTTGGTGGGTTGATTACTATGGTCATGTGGCAGATCGCCACCCTGGGCATCGCAGCGGAGATCCTGACCATGCTCCTGCCCTGGACGTTGGGACTGTTGCCAGGCGCGGATCCGCAGCTGGCGCGCACCTATTTCTGGTTCACTGGCCATCCGTTGGTCTATTTCTGGCTGCTGCCGGCCTATGTTTCCTGGTATGCCATGCTCCCCAAGCAAGCGGGTGGCAAATTGTTCAGCGATTCGCTGGCCCGTTTTTCTTTCTGGTTGTTCCTGGTCCTTTCGGTGCCACTGGGTTTCCACCACCAGTATGTGGATCCGGGTGTGCCCCCGGCGTGGAAGTTTATCCATGCGGTTCTGACTTACTCCGTTTTTGTCCCATCCATGCTGACTGCGTTTACGGTGATCGCCTCTCTGGAGTACGCCGGGCGGCAGCGGGGCGGTAAGGGATTGTTTGGCTGGATCCTGGCACTGCCCTGGAAAGATCCCTCTGTGGCCGCACAACTGCTGGCGGGCATCCTGTTCCTGTTTGGTGGCATCGGGGGCATTACCAATGCATCTTACAATGTCAACCTGGTGATCCATAACACAGCCTGGGTACCTGGCCACTTGCACCTGACGGTAGGCTCGGCAGTTACCCTGACGTTCATGGGGATCCTGTACTGGCTTGTTCCTTACCTGACCGGAAAGAAGCTGTGGCAGCCGAAAGCGGCTCTGATCCAGGTATGGCTGTGGTTTGTGGGTATGGCGATTTTCTCCAATGCTATGCATGTGGTAGGCTTGTTAGGCGCCCCGCGCCGTACGCCGCTGGGTTTGGCGCCATATATCCCGTCTGAGTGGAGCGGCCACCTGCTGCGGGTGGGTATTGGCGGCGCTATCCTGTTTGTTTCTGTCTACTTGTTTGTCGTGGTGGTGGCGGTAACTGCCCTGTCTAAGAAGAAGGCGGAAGCCTCGGAACAGGTCCAGGTCCCAGTTGCCGAAGCGCTGCGCGACCCACAACTTACCCCGAACTGGCTGGACCGCTGGGCGCCGTGGATGGTGGGCACGATTGTCCTGATCGTGCTGGCCTATGGACCACAGCTTGTGGACCAGATTGCTAACATGGCATTGACCTCGCCTGGTTTTCGTGTCTGGTAAGCAGATAGTTTATATTTCATATGCCCGAGGATCTGAAGAATAATCACGATGAAATGGAGCCGGCTGTGCAAGCCGGCTCTACACTCGTTAAACGGGAGTATACAGCCCCGGTGTTGAGCCCGCGTGTAGACTGGGCTGGGCGTAGCAGGTCCCCGGTGCGCCGCTTTCTGCTGGGGTTGGAGCGCATTTCCCTTTTCCTGGAAAGACCGGTTGGCTGGCTGGCGCGTGAGCCACAAAACAACCCTCTCTATCACACGGGAACGATTGCCTTTTTTCTGCTGGTTGTCCTGGCGCTCACCGGTGGCTACCTGACTCTTTTTTACCAGTTTGGTTTCAAGGTGTCCTATGAAGCGGTTAGACTGATCGAAGCTAACCTGATTGGGAGAGTGGTGCGCGCCCTGCACCGGTATGCTTCGGATGCACTGGTGATAGTCACCCTGCTGCATGCATGGCGTACTTTTTTCCAGGACCGATTCCGCGGTCCACGTTGGCTAGCCTGGGTGTCGGGGATCTTGTTGGCGGTCTCGGTGTGGGTGATTGGGGTTACGGGTTACTGGTTGATCTGGGACGAGCGGGTGCAGTTGTTTAACCAGACGCTGATCCGGGTGCTGAAAGAATCAACTGTGGGGGTGTATTTCCTGGTGAACTTCCTGGTTGGGGAGGCAGCAGGTACAGGTTGGATTTTCCTGCTCTTTGTTATTACTGTTCACCTGGGTTTGTCTGCCCTGATTGGTTTGTTCTTTTGGTGGCATGTCAAGCGCCTGAACCGTCCCAAGCTATGGCCGCCGCGCTTCTGGATGGTTCTGGTTGGGGGGTTGTTGTTGGTGGGCTCACTTCTGGTCCCGGCAGGGATGCTGCCGCCGCTGGATCCGCAGCGCTGGCCTGGCTTGCTGCCGATCGATCCGTTCTACCTGGCTTATCTGCCGCCTGCGTTAAACTGGCCAGTCGTGGCATTCTGGGTTGGGCTTTCCCTGCTGGCGGTTGGGCTGGCCCTGCTCCCATGGCTGTTAGGGCATAAGGTTCCGCCACCAGTCCAGATCAGTGAAGCAGATTGTACTGGTTGTACCTTGTGTGCCAAGGATTGTCCCTACCATGCTATAAGTATGGTGCCGCGCAGTGATGGGCGCAAACATAAATATGTTGCGCATCTTGATCCTGGGCTCTGTGTGGGGTGTGGCATTTGTATTGGCAGCTGCTCCCCGCAGGCGTTGTGGCTGCAGCCGCCGTTTCCTGCCAATTCGGGCTGGCTTCCTGTGATAAAGAAAGCCGCGGCGCAGGGTGAAAAACCACTGCAGGTGATTTTTACCTGTGAACGTCACATGTTCCAGGGTGGAAAATCATACCTGACCGGGGTAGATATCGAACGGTTGGCGGAGGGGTTGGCTTTGAATGACCCTGGCGCAGAGGTTCGCCGCATGATTGTTCCGCTGTCCTGTATTGGGATGGCCCACCCTGGGCTGGCAACTCAGGCATTCGAGGCAGGGGCCACACAGGTGCGCATGGTAGGCTGCCCGCCTGAGGACTGCGCCAATCGGGAGGGCAACCTGTGGGTCCAGGACCGGCTTGAGCGGCAGCGGCAGCCAAAGCTCAAACTGGCATTTTCTGGGGCAGATATTCGGACTGCGTGGCTGGAGCCGAACCGGTTTAGAAGTTATTTGCGTTCTGGGAAAGGCGGCGGCGGCCCGGCAACAGCTTATCGACAGGGCTTTTCTGCAGCTTCAGCCTGGCGGTTTGTACCGATGGCAATCTTCCTGGCTCTGTTTACCGCGGCTCTAATTATTTCCAACAATGTCAATTTCCAGCCCTACCCATCCAGCCAGGCAGCGGTGGAATTGCTGATGGAACACCGTAGTGGGATACCTGTGCAGGGCGCAGTGTCTTCGCTTGAGCCCCAGGCTGGTCTTTCCACTCCGGTGCGCTTGCTGCTGCTGCTGGATGGGCTGACTTTGCTGGACAAGACTTATCCTTTGGTTGGGCGATCATCTCGCCAGGCTGTGGTGGTTTTTGAACAAGTCCCTGTGCCAACCGGCGCGCATCATTTACTCCTGGAAATGTTTGATCGTCCCGGGCAGATACAGCCTCAGGTGCTGACCGATCAGAACCTTGATTTGAGTGAGCGGCAGGTGTTGCACCTGGTTTATGAGGACAGCCATCAGGGCGGAGATCCGGCAGCTGGTGAAGATCTCTTCTATGAAAACTCGTTGGGGACCAACGTTTCGTGCCGTATCTGCCATTCCCTGAACCCTGGTGTCAGGCTGGTGGGACCCTCCCTGGCTGGCGTGGCCACGCGCGCCGCCAGCAGGGTACCGGGGATGTCGGCCCAGGCTTATTTGCGTGAATCGATTCTTGAGCCCGACCGGTACGTGGTAGATGGATATCCAAAAGGCCAGATGGTGAGTGACCTGGGGGAGGTGCTCAGCCCGGAGCAGGTGGATGACCTGGTTGCGTACTTATTGACTTTCAAATAGGGTCAGGCTTCGGGGGAGCCTGGCTCCAGGGAATAAAGGGCAAATAGAATTTTCAATGCTGATCAGGAAACGCCTGTTCATTCCCCTGCCCGGTGAAGCCGTCAATGGTACGCGTGCCATGCAGCTCACCTCTTTCGGTAACCATATACGTGGCGCTGCCGCTGGATTGGGCTTTTTGGTCCGCGACCGTTTGCCACTTTACCTGCAGGGTATTGCCGGTCAGGATGCCCACACCCTGCTGAACGTTGCCGGTCAGGATCCATTGAAGATGGTAAGTCCCTGCCTGTGTGCCAGGCGTGATGATCAGCTTTCCCCCGTATTCGGTGCCAATTGGATCGATACCGTTCACTGCAAACTTGCCAGTGATTGGGGGAACCCTATCTGGTGGGGCGTCAGCAGCAAGCTCACCTTTTATCTTGCCAGCGCTGCAGGCTGAGATTATTAAGGCTAGAAAGAGAAGAACGAAGCCCAGAAAATGTTGTTTGTGCATCAATTTTATACCTTATAATCAATTTTATCATGTCGCTTCCTTTGTGTTGAATACCATGACTCGACTGCTGCACCGGATTACACGCTCTCGTTTCTGGCGGTCCATATTTCGCCACGGCTGGCCAGATAATCCACTGGATCGCACCCTGGTGATGACCTCGAACCTGTTTCTGCATCTACACCCGGTCAAGGTCAGCCGCTTAAGCCTGAAGGCCACTTATACCTTTGGTTTGGGTTTGATCACGCTCATCCTGTTTATCAGCCTAACTATGAGCGGGTTCATGTTGATGTTTTATTATTCTCCTACGGTGGAGCGCGCGTATCCCTCGATCCTCAACATGCAAACCACGATCCCATATGGGCAGATCATGCGCAACCTGCACCGCTGGGGGGCGCACCTGATGGTGCTGGCGGCGCTGCTGCATATGCTGCGCGTTTTTTACACCGGCGCTTATAAGCCGCCTCGGGAGTTTAACTGGGTTCTTGGAGTTGGGCTGCTGGTGCTGACGCTAGGCGCCAGCTTTACAGGTTATTTGCTGCCTTGGGATCAGCTTTCCTACTGGGCGATTACCATTGGCAGCAGCATCCTGGCTTATGCGCCTGGTTTGGGACCTGCTCTCCAGATATTCTTGTTGGGTGGTCAGGAGGTTGGCCAGGAGGCATTGACGCGTTTCTACGCGCTGCATGTGTTTGGCCTGCCCCTGGCGCTGGCTGTGGTAGCCAGCTTGCATCTTTGGCGGGTGCGCAAGGACGGTGGACTGGCCGTGCAAAGCATCGCATCGGGAAATACTGTGGCAAGCGAGTCATTGGGTACAGTTTAT
This sequence comes from uncultured Chloroflexota bacterium, assembly GCA_903871905.1. Taxonomy (GTDB): domain Bacteria; phylum Chloroflexota; class Anaerolineae; order Anaerolineales; family UBA4823; genus CAIQIV01. The sequence goes on from CAIQIV010000252.1 coordinate 27,005, forward strand.
GCTTTTCCGGTGGTGGCGTTGATTGAGATCCTGCTGACCCTGGGCGTTTCCCTGGCTCTGGTTCTGCTCTCTACCTGGGCCAATGCTCCTTTGCTGGAGATTGCCAATCCCTATCTCACCCCTGATCCAGCAAAAGCACCCTGGTATTTTGTCGGCCTGCAGGAACTGTTGGAATATGGGCACCCTTCGCTGATGGCTGTTCTGGCGCCAGGCCTGGCGGGATTATTTCTGCTAATCCTGCCTTACCTGGATCCGCAGCCGCTTGGCGCTGGCCTTTGGTTTACCTCGCAGCGCGGGAAACGGATTGCAGCTTATAGCGCGTTGTATGCCATTGCGGCTGTGTTCTTCTTTATCACCCTGGAAACATATATCCTGCCTCGCCAGCTTATGCAGGAGCGGCTGCCCCAATTTGTTTCGTTGATTATAATTCCTGGGGGGCTGCTTGCTGTGTTGGTGATCCTGCCCACAATTGTTCTCTGGCGCTTTCGACCAGAACGGCGCGAGATGCTGATCTTGCTGTTCACCGAGCTGCTCGTTTTTACGGCGATTTTCACCCTGGTTGGATGGTTTATGCGCGGATCGGGTTTTCAACTGGTTCTTCCGTGGCTGGCAAAGGTGGGTCTGGCCCACAGGGTATGAGGATTTAGGAGAGTTATGAACGAGGACGAGACTTTCACCCCAGTTGAGAGATCCCCGGGGCGGCGCCAATTCCTGGAGCTGGTCTGGGCTGTGGTCCTGGCGGTGCTGACGGGCCAGGCTGTATCTATCCTGTTAAAATTTATGCGCCCGATGCAGACTGGGCGGGCATTTGGCGGTATGGTCCGGGTAGGAAAAGAAACGGATTTCCCTGCAGGCAGTGTGACGCGCAGCCTGCCAGGGCGCTGCTACATGGTCAGCAACAAAGGACAACTTACCGCGTTGTGGCAGCGCTGCACGCACCTGGGCTGTGCAGTTTTATGGGTCGAAAAAGATGGGCAGTTCCGCTGCCAGTGTCATGGATCGGTCTATGATCGTCAGGGAAACCCGCTCAGTGGTCCTGCCCCGCGCCCCCTGGACCAGTTTCCTGTTTCGGTGGTGGGGGGTGAGGTTTGGGTGGATACAGCCGCGCCGATGGAACAACCTCAGCACGTATCACAACGGTCGTAACGGGTGATGAACGAGTCGTACAGGCATTATTTGTGGTCAGGATTGGGGCTGTCGTTCCTGGTAATGGTCGTCCTGGCTTACGTTGGGGTGAGGCAGGCTAGGTGGATGGCGCAGGCGGCGCAAGACCTGGATTTAGAACGGGTTCAAAAGGGACGCGTGGTGTATGTTCAGCAGTGTGCTGGCTGTCACGGACTGCAGGGGCAGGGAGGAACCGGTCCAGCACTCAGGGACCGCACCTTGCTGGCAAACACACCAGAGGGCGTGCTGTTTTCTGTTATCCGCTCCGGTATTCCCAACCGGTTAATGCCTACCTGGGGAGTTGAATACGGCGGTCCGCTGACGGATGAAGATATCCGCTCGGTGGTATCGTTTATTCGCCAATGGGAAAAAAATGCGACTGTGGTGACAGCTGAGCCGTTTGTCCCATCTCCGGAGCGAGGCGCTTTAATTTATGCTGCAGCCTGCGAAATTTGTCACGGTGTTGATGGCGCGGGAGCTGATGAAACCAGGGCGATAAATGACCCTTTCTGGCTTCAAGCTCAGAGCGACGAACGGATCCAGTCCATAATGCGTTTTGGCTATCCGGAAAAGGGCATGCCTGCATGGGGGGATGTCTTATCCCCTGATCAGCGAGCAGACCTTGGGGCCCTGTTTACTGCCTGGCGAAAGGGGGAGAGAGTGCAGGCAGTAAACAACCGGGCAGAACTCCTGGCGGGGGCAATATTCTCGTTGGAGAATGGCGATGAGCAAAGCGCCAGGGTACGGATTGAGCGAGCTGTATACGGCGTCCCATCTGCCGTGGGACAGATTCTGGAGAAGATTCTACTAGATCTGAGGGCTGGGAATTCGCAGTCTGCCCTGGACGCTTTGCGAACTTTGCAAGCAGATTGGCCAGTCGGGGATGCGGGGCTGGGAGCATCTTTGTTTGTCCAACACTGTAAGACCTGCCATGGGGTTGACGGTGAAGGCGGTTTAGGCAAGCAACTGCAGCCGAATGAATTCGTACAGGAGAATACCAATGCCAAGCTGGCTGAGTTTTTCCGCACCGGGCGCGCGGGAACAGCAATGGTCAGCTTTAGCAACCGTCTGAAAGAGGATGAAATTGGGAATTTGATTGCATTCTTGCGCACGTGGCAGAAATAAAAAGGCGGCCGGGTTGGAAAGCTCGATTTCCAACCCGGCCGCCTGTCGCAAGCGGGGGGGTCAGGGCTTGAGCCCGACCTGCCGGTAGAGCCGTTCGAAATCCAGGTTTTTCTCCATGAGTGTCATGAACTGGCGTAGCTTGGCGGTCTGGCGCAGGCGGGTTTTTCCATAAATCTTTTCAATGCGCCCAACGGCCTCCATCGTGTTTTCGCGCACCAGGAGCACAGCTACACCGAATTCCTCGGCAGTTTTCACCACCAATGGGCTGGGGTGCAAATTTCCGGTAAGCACCATGCAGGTGGTGGAAGTCTCCAGCGCGGCAAGCTGGATGTCGGTCCGGTCACCGCCGGTGATCACAGCCTTGTGTGACTGGCGGCGCATGCGGCTGAGCGCTGTTTCAGCGGTCATGGCGCCAACGGTCAGGCTTTCAATGACTGCCTGAGGCCGGTAGTAATGGGTGAGCACATTGGCATTAAGAGCATGGACCAGATCTTCAACGGTCAGGTGCGTCAGGCTGCGCGAGTCGGGCAGGGCGCCCAGGATGGTAATTCCTTGTTTTTCAAGATAAGGGACAGCCGATTGGTTGACAAAAGGCGCTGCCTGGGCTGGCACCCGGTTGATCAACACCCCAGCCAGGCGCTCGCCAAAGCGGATGCTGACATTGAGAATATCGTCCAGGAGCTGCACGTCACTGTCATACTTGATAATAACCAGGGCATGGCTCTCCAACAATCTGGCAATATCCGGCGGAGGCAGTCCAATTAAGTGCCCCTCCCTTAAAGTGGCCCCGCCTTCAAGGAGCAAAATGTCCTGACCGCTGGCTGCCGTGGCTGCGGCATTCTTCACTTTTTCGGCCATGCTGGCCTGGTTGTCGATGTGCAGATGGTTTTGCAAGAATTCAGGTGTGATAACGATTGGGCAAAGCTCCCAGGCTTCCGCGTCCAGTCCCAGGTTATCTTTGACAAACACTGCGTCTCCATCAGCCATGTGACCTTCGATCAACCATGGCTGAAGGCTGATGGGCTTTAAATAACCTACACGGTATCCATCAGATTGAAAACGTTTGCCGAGCCCCAGGCATACGGCAGTTTTCCCACTATAATTATCAACAGAGGTTACATATAGCGATTTCATAGGCTCCAGGCAGATTGTATCATGGCAGATTTATGGCAATGATTTGAACCGAAGTCGTTTGCGCCGTGGGATCAACACTGAGGGCAACTGTGATGGTGCGGTTGTCCTTGGAATACAACAAAAGAGCTGTAGATGCTGTGACCAGCGTTCCCCTGGCATTCACACTCCAACCGTTTTTTGGCATTTCGTTCAAGTAGAATTGTAACACGTTCTGGAAGTTATCTGGGGTTGAGTACGATACACTTCCCGGTAGTGTTTCGAAATTTTGCCTTGGTGGGGGATAGAGGGGAACGTCTTGCAGTGAATTAGCTGAGGCAGTACCGACCACGGTAGTCAGGTTGGATTGAAGGGTACCAACTAGCCCCGATGGAGCCTGGGTTGCCAGAGCCTGGGCAGTAGCCAGGAGCCCTGGTGCGTTTTCGGTTGCCAGGGCTTTACCTGTTTCCAATAAGGATGGGCCTTCCTCTGTGGCAAAGGTTTGGATGGTCGCCAGGGCTTGTGGCCCCTGGGTCTGAATGTATGTGTGGGCAGTGGCAAGTGCTTTGGGACCCTCGCGAGTGATGAGCGCCTGGGCAGTGGAAAGCAAAACCGGTCCCTGCTGGCTCACCAGGGCTTTGGCGGTCTCCTGTAATTTTTCCCCGCTCTGGCTCAGGTTAAAACCAAGACTGCAAGCAAAGGTTACTGCAGCCAATAGGAAAAACAACCAGGGAAATAGTATAGAGCGGGTGCGCATGCGTTGACTCCTGGGCAATCAATCAGGCGGGTACAGCTTCCAGTTGTCGGTCATACTGGTTGATATAATCGGCAGCCTTGTCAACCAGGTCTTTGTTGCCGATGAAGAGCGGGGTGCGCTGGTGCAAAGATTGGGGCTTGATATCCAGGATCGGTGTGACACCATCTGAAGCTCCCCCCCCGGCCTGTTCAGCCAGGAAAGCCAGCGGATTGGCCTCATATAACAGACGCAGCTTTCCATGCGGCTTCTGGGGGTCCTTCCTGTCGGCGGGATAATAGAAGACGCCACCAGCTAACAGGTTGCGGTGAAAGTCTGCCACCAGTGAGCCTACATAACGCAGGGAAAGGCCATGGATTCCGCCTTCCTCGCCTTGCAAATAACTGGTGTATTTCTGCACCCCTTTGCTCCAGTACATTTCGTAACCCAGGTTCACACTGAAATATTTTGGGGATGTGGGGATAGTAATGTTCGGGTGGGACAGCAGGAATTCACCAACGGATGGATCCAGGGTAAAGCCATGTACACCGTGCCCTGTAGTGTATACCAGCATGGTGCTAGAGCCATAAATGATATATCCAGCAGCAACCATGTTGCGGCCAGGCTGCAGGCAGTCTACCAACTGCCCGGGACCTTCAGGAGTCACCCTGCGATATACCGCAAAAATGGTTCCAATGGGGATATTGAAGTCGATGTTGGATGATCCATCCAATGGATCGTACAGCAAGATGTATTTCCCCGTTGGATAGCGGTCGGGGATTGGCATGACCTCAGGGTCCTCTTCTGAAGCCATGGCAGCCAGTCGTCCAGAGTGGATGTTCAAGTGGTAGATTGTATTATTTGCCAGGTCGTCCAGTTTCATGACAACTTCATCCTGGACATTTACCTGTTCCGTCCGGCCCAAGATCTCGGCCAGCCCCGCGCGCGTTGTTTTACTGGCGATAACTTTTCCTGCCAGGGCAATATCGTAGAGAATGTTGGTCAAAACACCAGTGGCTTCCGGGTGGTAGAGCTGGGTTTCAAAGATATGGCGTTCAATGGTGATGATATTGGTATGATCGGGCGTATTGGAGATCATTATTTACTCCTTTGTCCTTTCCTGGTTACTGAGATTTGCATAAGGTAATTCACACGAGGAGAAACCTCTCATGCTCAATTATACAATATTTTGGCGTTTTTTAATCGTTTTAATTGCACCATACGTGACGTTTTTGTTCGTCGATGTGGGAATTTATCCAATGGATACGGCATAATTATTGCATAACTTCAGTCGTTTGGATTCTCTTTGAGGAGTGAACGGCAGCCATGACCAAGAAGACAGCGCTCATACTTAGCGGTGGAGGGGCAAAAGGTGCGTTTCAATGCGGGGCCGAGAAATTCGCCCGGGAAGTAAAGGGCTATCAATGGGATATTATAGCAGGAGTTTCGGTTGGTGCGTTAAATGCTGCCATGCTGGCGATGGCGAAATATGAGCGCCTTTTTCAGGTCTGGAATACCATAACCCAGGACCAGGTTTACACGGGTGGATTCAATCTCAAGTCTCTCTTCAAGATATTCTTTGGGGCAAAATCCTTTTATTCTAACGATCCTCTCCGCCGCCTGTTGCAAACGGAGTTGGAGCCTGAGAAGATCAAGGCCGATCTGCGCTTTGGGGCAGTTTCATTGGTCAGTGGAGAATATGTGCGCTTTGACGCCGGAACGCCCAACCTGGCTGAGGCGGTTCTCTCTTCAACCGTCATGCCGCTGGTTTGGTCACCTGTTGATGTGACATCGAATTACCGCGGTATGGTAGATGGCGGGGTGCGCAACATCACTCCCATTGGTGATGTGTTAGATTCTGATCCTGAGTTGCTGGTGATTATTAACTGCAGTCCAGAGACGGTGACAGTCTACCCCAAGCCTCCGGGAAATATCCTGGAGATCGGCATGCGAACTCTGGACATCTTGATGAATGAGATCTTCCAAAATGATATGCGGGAATTCCTGCGTATCAATTACCTGGTGATGGAAGCAGCGATCCACGGGGTGACCTTGCACAGCCCCAGCAGTGGGCGACCCTTGAAGTATTTCGACTGCAAAATTATAGAGCCCCTGGAACCTTTGGGGGACACATTGGACTTTTCACAAGAAAGCATCCAGCGCATGCTGCATGTGGGGTATCAACGGGCAAAAGAGGTTCTGGGAGATTAGTCGAATTATTCGTACGCCAGTACCTCGCGAATGGTCAGGCGGGCTGCGTCGTGCGCGGGAAGCACAGATGAAACGATGGATAGCATCAGCACCACGCCAAACCATAAAAGGAAGCTGGCTGGTGAAAATGAGAAGCTGGCGGGCGAGTTGAACAAGGAAAAGCTGACCACATCCGCCATCACCTTGCTGATAGGGAAGGCCAGGAGCGAGCCGAGGAACCAGCTGATGGCGCCGATGATCAAACCTTCAATAATGACCAGGCGCATGATCGCCTGGTTTGAAGCACCGATGGCGCGCATTACACCGATTTCCCGCACGCGGTCGATGACATTCATGCTCATTGTGCCAGTCAAGCCGATGCTGCCAACCACAGCAGTCAATCCAGCCATCATGAGGAGAAAAGCAGTGAGAACATTCAGTCCATTTGAGGCATATTCGAGCAGGTGCAGACCGGTGTTCGAGTCAACGATCTTGTAGCCCAGGCGCTGCAGGTGTGCTTCGATTTGTTGGGCCAGAAGTTTCTGCCCTGTCTGGGAGCGATCAGATGGGCGGCCTTGAATACGGAATGTGGTAGCTTTGAGTGGGGTGTGGATCAACTTTGAAAGGTAATCATAATTGGCATAGGCAATGAAATCTCCGCTTTTGCCAAAAAATTGAAAGGTACCTACTACTTGCCAATCCTTCTCTTCGCCATCGATCTTGATGTGCAGGGTATCGCCGACCTTCAATTCGGGAAAACTGGAGAGGAAACGGTCGTTGACCACGATCTTGTTCTGATCGCCTGGCTGGATCCAGCGCCCCTCCAGGAGGATGGGAGAAATGAGCTGGCTGTCAGGGGGTGGAGCCTGGATCTGAACCGGTTCGCCAGGACGTCCATCAGGAAGGGATAAGATACCCTGTGCGCCTGCCCAACCTTCGACAACCGTCACTCCCGGAACCTGGCGGATCACGCCTTCCATTTCTTTCAACGGGTATGCCCGATCTAGAGTCAGGCTAACATCAGCCGAATAGTAGCGGCTTAATGTCCCAATGTATTGGTTCAATGAAGTGCGAACATTGATGGTGGCAATAAAGACGGCCCCGCCCAGGACAAGAGTGGCCAGGGTCAGCGCAAGGCGCGGCTTGCTGCGAACCGTGTTTCGCAGCGAGAGAAGCAAGGGACGCGGCAGGTCGCGGATCAGCCCAACCAGGCGGTCCAACCAGGTATGATGGCTGGTTGTCTGGATGCCGGTGCGGTTGGCAGCGTCTTGGACGGAGATGAGCGAGCCGCGCAGGATGGGGATGATGCCGGCTATTTGTGGAACCAGAAAGGCGATAATGATCTGGGCTATATTGGCCAATGGAACGATACGAAACCCCTGGGGAATAAAGTTGATGAAGCGCCCCAGGAAGCCCAGCAGGAAGAAAGCTGCCTGCCCCGAAAGCGGTAGCGCCACTCCCAGTGCCACAGTGCTGAATGCAGCGATCAGCGCCAAATAGATGCCAACGATCTGCGAGCGCCTGGCACCGATAGTTTTAAGCACTCCGATCTGAGGCGCCTGATGATTGATCAGGCCAGTGAGAGTATTGGTGATCAGGAAGGTACTCAGGAAAACAATCAACAAACCCAAGATGATCAGAAAGCCTGAAATGGCTTCAATATAGACACTGTTGGGGTGGTCAATGCTGCGCAGGACAATTGTGCTCAGCACGCGCGTGTGGATCTGGTCAAATTTTTTCTGGATACGGGAGGCGGCCGTTTCAATATTTTTCTCGTCATTTGAGTCGCCGGCCACGTGGACATACAAATGATTGAGCATTTCGGGCTGTTCAAGCCAGGGTAAGGTATCAAAAGAGATAAACCCCTGGGGTGGGGCTGAGAAGAATCCACCCGGGTCGCCAGCTCCCAGGGTTTGATCCTGGACAACGCCAACCACCTGGAGCTGCCGTGTTCGGCCTGAAGGCAGCTTGATCTCGATGAAGTCGCCGATCTTGGCATTGGTTTGGGACTGCCTGTATTGCTCCAAAACGATCTGGTGCCTGCCTGGCGGCCAGGTTCCCTCCAGTACCTGCAGGCGGTTCATGCCCATCTGGTCAATGTTGTAAATTGCGCGCAGACCAAGACTGGACCATTTACCAGCCCCGCTGTTAACCCGAGCACGAAAGATCCAGGCTCCCTGCGCATCCTGGATACCTTCCAAGCCTTGAATTGTTTCCACGAAGTCTGGGTGAAAGGGGAGTGCGTTCATCACCACGTTGGCCGGTTTAATCGCGCTGTAGCTGCTGCGCATGTCGTCATCCAATAGCACCAGGATGGTGGAGATCATGCCGACCGCGAAAACACCCACGGCAATGGAAAGGATGACCATGAGAGATCGCAGCTTGTTCCCCCAAAAATCTGACAGGACTTTGCGCCAGCGCGGGCGCACCAGGCTATAGTACCAAAGAACCGCTCTTGACATCCTGGATAAGCTCTCCATCGTGAATCACAAGCAGGTGAGAAACCCGCCTGGCCAGGGCGTTATCATGGGTGGCAACCAGGACAGTCTTTCCCTGGTCCACCAGACGCTCAAAAATCGTGAAAATCATTTCGGCCGTGGCATTGTCCAGGCGTCCTGTGGGTTCATCCGCAATGAGGATGGACGGATCATTTGCCAACGCCCGGGCGATAGCCACCCGCTGCTGCTGGCCGCCAGACAGGGCAGACGGCAGCTTACGCGCATGGTCCTCCAGTTCAACCTGCTCCAGCAGTTTCATGGCGCGCTGCACGCTGCGCCGCCCCTGAAAACGACCACACAGGTCCATGGGCAGCAAGATGTTATCCAGCACCGTCATGGTGGGCATCATTTGAAAGTATTGGAAGATTACCCCCAGACTGCGGCCGCGCCAAAGGGCACGCTGATTGTCATCCAAATCCTGGACTGAGACATTATCCACGGTCACTTTGCCAGATTTAACCCGGTCGATACCTGTGATCATGTTGATCAAGGTGGATTTCCCGGCCCCAGATTTCCCAACCAGCCCCACGTATTCACCGGCCTGGATGGTCAGGCTGATCCCCTTCAGGGCCAAGAACTCTCCATTGGGGGTCGAATATGCCTTGTTTACACTTTCCAGTTGAATGGCTGTGTTCTGCTGTGTAATACTTGCCATAAATGGGATCAGATCCGTATCTGCATCCTTAGGGTGCAATTTGCTTCTCAAAACCTCGCAGGCTGAAGAAAAATAAAGGGCTGGACATCCACATGGTTGTTCAGCCCGATGATTTTTTGGATTTTTTGGATTATATCATGAGTTGGCCGCAGGGGAATTAATGTTTATTGAGATTATTCCTGGCGGGGGATAATGAGGAGCTTGACGATCAGGATAGACGCAAAACAGATGGTCACCAGGATAACCGATAATGCAAGGGCAGTATTGAGATCCATTTCAAAGCCGAGGTAAATGGCGGTGGGCATGGTCTGGGTGACGCCCACCAGGTTGCCGGCAAAGAGCATGGTTGCGCCAAACTCGCCCAGGGCGCGCGCCCAACACATGACACTGCCGCTGATCAGGGCAAACCGGGTGAGTGGAAAAAATAAGTGCCATAAGATCTGCCAGCGGTTAGCGCCGTCGATCTGCGCTGCCTGGATGGTTTCTGAATCGATGCCAGCAAAACCAATGGCGGCCGAGCGAATAAAGATGGGTGCGGCAATAAAAATTTGCGCCAGGATCACTGCAATCTGGGTAAAGGCAATCTGCAGGCCAAGTGTTTCTTCCAGCCAGCCTCCGATAGGACCCCGTCGGCCAAAGGTGATCAGTAAAGCCAACCCAGCCACAGAAGGTGGGAGAAGGATGGGCAGGTCAATCAATGCATCCAGAAAGCCCTTAAAGCGAAATTGGACGCGTCCCATTAGAAGGGCCACCGGTGTGCCCAACAAGATGATCAATGCCAGGCTGATCGAGGAGGTCTTCAGGCTGGTAGCAACCGCCAGGTAGACCTGTTCCTTCTGCAGTGACTCGAGCAGCTGAGCCGGCGAACTGCGCACATACAGCATCACCACTGGCAGCAGGAAGAACAGGAGCAGCGGGGCGGCAGACAAGCGCCAGGCTTTGTGAAGCCATCGATCCAGACGGGGAGAAGCAGGGGTTTTTGTGTAAGCGGGCAATTCGGCAGGTACTGCTTCTTGAGTATGTCCGATGCTTTCCGAAAGGGTAAAATGTCGCTGCGCCATTCTCACTTTGTCGAAATAACGCCGCAAGTTAACAGGATCAAGACAGGAAAGCCTGCCAGTATTAGGATTGGTATTAAAAGTCGCATTTTAATGCTGCAAATACAGGGACTTGTTCCGCCCGGCAAGTGTAATATGCCTCGCCGGCGCAAGCCCGGCAAAGGATCTGGTCACCCGATAAAACCTCACGTTGGTTGATTATTTCTTCGCCGCAAACCGAGCACACTGCTTTTGCACCAGGGTAGCTGATCAACTGTTCCAGGTCAGTATTCAACTCAACCCATTGCCAGTTGAGCAGAATCTCATTTACAATATGCTGGTATCCGATGAGCTGGGCTTCCCATTTGTTGGCGGTTTGCGGTGCATAGGATGGCGCCAGGGAACGAATATGGGTTCTGGGATGGATGCGAACTGCCTGTTTGCTTTCTGTATCCACGAAGGTAGCGGCAATTTTCCCATAATCTTCAATGCGCAGCGTACGCCGACCAACCCAGCAATTGGTCGCGACGGCTATGCCATCGGCTGTGCAGCCGTCTGTCTCCACAATCGTGAGCAGGCGTTTGCCTGATTGGGGAAGCTCCAATCCCAGTAATTCGCCAGCGTACATCCCCATCCGCACGCCAAGCACCTGGCGTGGACAAAGATGACGGTGCAAGGCGGCGGACTCTTTCAAAAGTTCAGAGAGTGAGCGCAGTGGCATTCAGTTCTCCTCAATATAAAATAGAAAACCGCCTGAAAGGAGACGGTTTAACGTGAAAAGCAACCTGTGTGCTCCTTTCCAAATCTGACCCTTTAACAGATGTGCCTCTACATCCATAGGTCACGGGGGGCCGAAGTGTTTCCACATTCGACCGGGGTCGTCCAGGCTTATTACCTGGACGACCGGCCAACCAGCCATCGAATGATCATTAGGCCAGTTGGCTCGGAGTATTTTGATATTTCTTTAAGTATAACATAGACCAGGAGAAAAGTGCGTTATGGAACTAACCGATTACCAACCGCAGTCGATGCTTGTCACCCAGGAACGGCGCATTGAGAGGCCGCGCTTCCCGGTTGTGGACGCTCATAACCACCTGGGGGTGGAATTCGGAGGGGGGTGGGACCAGCGCCCGGTTGTCGAATTGTTGGGAGAAATGGACCGGTCAGGGGTAGAAATCTTAGTGGACCTGGATGGCGGTTGGGGAGAAGATGTATTAACTGCCCACCTGAAAAAATTCAAGGAGGCAGCTCCTGAACGGTTTTGTGTCTTTGGTGGGGTGTATTGGCAGGCTTGGGCAGAGCAGGGAAGCTCTTTCCCGGATTGGGCAGCGGAGCGGCTGCGCTTGCAGGTGCAGCGCGGGGCACAGGGTTTAAAAATCTGGAAACCGTTTGG
>CAIQIV010000253.1 GCA_903871905.1 uncultured Chloroflexota bacterium
AATGATGGCGATCACCGCCCCACAGCTGGCGCACGCCTGGCTGGTGCCGCAGCCGCCAGGCATCTCCTCAGCATGAATGCAGTCCAACGCTTCACCGGGGCGCAGGCCCAGCAGCTCCCCCTCAAACTCGATGCCCAGCGCCCGCAGCAGCTCATCATTGACCGCCAGCACCTGGCGCTGCTCGTTCAGCACCGCCAGCATCCCCGAGACACTGCCCAGCAGGGCATCCATCACCGGGTTGTGGCTCAAGACCTGCAGCCCACGCCCCAACTCTGCTTCGCTGGCTCGCTGTACTGGGGCGAAATATGTCTGGTTGTCCCGGTCCAATTTGCCTGAGGTGGTCAAGGTTGGCTTACCAAAAGGGTGCATCCATTTCAAGCGGGAATACAATCCGATATTTCATTATAACAAGGTTCACTGGAAAAATGCATATCAACCTGTCTGGACAGGTCTAGGATTTGCACAGAGCCCGCTGATCCCCTGGAACAGCCAGAGCCTGCGGGGTCAACCAGCAAATAAGAGCAGCAGCAGGAAGCGCTTGCGGTCAATCTCCAGGGGGATGCAGCGCGCCTTGAACGCCAGCTCCACCAACCGGTCCTGGCGCACCACGGTGATGGTGCACTCGCCCTCAACCGGGCAGTCCTGCACCATGCAGGCCAGGATAGCGAGCACGGCCCCGCAGTCCGCACAGGGGAAACTGGTGCCGCAGCCACCGGGCATCTCCGCAGCGTGGATGCAGCCCAGCGCCTCCCCAGGGCGCAGGCCGATCACAGCCCCCACACTCTCGATGCCCAGGGCTTTCAACACGGTGTCGTTCACCGCCAGCACCTGCCGGTGTTCATTGAGCAGCGCCGCCATGCCCGGGCTGCGCTGCAGCAGCAGCTGCGCGCCCAGGTCCTGGTTGACCAATTCCAACCCGCGCCACAATTCCTCTTCGCTGGCCCGCTCCGCAGGAGCGAAAAAGGTCCAGAAATGATCCCCTGCCCCATGTTCAACCAACACCGTTACACCTATCAATCCTGGCATATACCCAATGGAATTGGCTCCAATTTCATTTTACAACAGAATTATTATTTATTTCATATCAATTTATTCAAAATTCCTCCAGGCCTGGATTCGGCGGCCCTTCCCCCTCACCCAACCGCAGGTCGGGGGACTGCCCACCCCAGCCGTCCCGGCTGCCAACCAGGCGGTATAATTTCCCCGATGCTCCTGGTGCAATATCCCCCCTTTACCTCCGGCTGCCTGCCGGACCAGCCTGGCAGCTATGCGTTGCTGCTGGAACTTTCACAGGCAGTGACCCTGGAGAATGGCAGGCTGGCAGGCCGGTCAATCCTTCCCGGCTGGTATGCCTACCTGGGCAGCGCCCTGGGACCTGGCGGTCTGCGCGGCCGGCTGGGTCATCACCTGCGCCCGGCGAGGGAGCCTCATTGGCACATCGATTGGTTAAGACCATGGGAAAACTGCCGCCTGGTCCTGTACCAGGTCGGTGAGAGGCGGCTGGAGTGCGCCTGGAGCCAGAGCCTGCTGGCCCGGCCCGGCGCTGCGGCGCCCATCCCCGGCTTTGGCGCCAGCGACTGCCGCTTTGTCCCCCGCTGCCCGGCACACCTGGTCTCTTTGCCGGCAAACACGGATCTGCAAGAAATTTCCTCCCTTCTTAGCCAGGCTGTGTTTCGTGATTAACGGATTCAACGGGGGCGGATGAACAAGGTCTGCAGGCTCTCGCCCACCACGCCAAGCTCATCGAAGGCCACCGCCCGCGTCTGGCCTGCCCCGGCGGAGCCCAGGTGGGTGCGGGCGCTCATGCCGAACCACTCGCCCTGCGGCGGGCGCAGCAAGGTGAGGGTCATGTCCACCGGGACAAAGGTCCAGCGCAGGATATCCAGCTCCCCACTGATGCCGTTGGCCGAATCGATCATCAACGCCAGCGCCTCCAGCGGGTGGAGCGGCTGGCCTTCCAGCAGTGGAATGCGCGGCCGGGTCCACACCGTCGCCGGTCCGGGGTGCTCGAGGCTGCCCTCGGCGAAACGCCACTCCACCGCCTGCCCGTAGGGGAAATAGTCGATGCCCCGCCAGAAGCGCTGCTCCTGGGGCGGCGGCAGCGGCGGCGCCTGGTAGGGGTGGGGGGCAGGCAGTGACCCGAGCTCTGCTGCCTCAAAGCGCCAGGCGTGTGCCAGCATCAGGTCGCGCCCCTGGCTGGACAGGCAGGCGCGCAGCAGCTCGACGCGCCGCCCCGGGCGCAGCGTCTCGACCTGCACCCGGCAGGGCTGCACCGGCAGCGGCCCCAGCAGCTCCACCGCCAGGCGCACCAGGTGCATGTCCCGCCCCGCCTCGTGCGTGCGCAGGGCATGGGCCAGCAGGGCCAGCGGTGGCCCGCCGTGCTGCTGGTCGGGCGACCAGGGACCGATCACCGCCTCGCTGGGGGCGTACAATTCTTCGCCCAGCAGGCGGTAAAATGCGGAGGGAAGGTCGATGCGCTTCATCCGTGAACCTTATCACCCGCGCCAGGACCCGGCTGCTCAGGGATCCCCATGGGGCTGTACAAGCCCCTCCAAAGGTGGAGGAGCCTCCATCCTTACTTGCTGTTATTCTTGCGGATCACCAGGGGAACCAGCGATCGCTTGCCTTTGATCAGGTTGATGCTGTCGCTGGAGGAAACCGTGGCGACCTCGTCCTTGAGCTCCACCTCCACGGTGTGCTCGCCCAGCTTGGAGGGCAGCGTCCAGCTCACCGTGTTCTTGAACGGCATCCACTTGGACCAGGTGCCCTTGTCGTTTCGCAGGCGCATCTCCTTCCACTCCCCGTAGGCATACAGGGTCACGTTGGGGCTGGAGGTCACCGCCGCCTCGTAATTGATGATCACCGGGTAGCTGCCGATGCGCCGCCCAAGATCCGCCACCCAGAAGGTCTTGGGTTCCTTGGCTGATTCCACGTAGCCCACGCCGATCTCCCAGATAAAGCCGCTCATCAGAGCCGACATCTCCATGGAGCGGTTGTACCAGGCGTCCAGGGCTTCAGCCGGGGACTTCTGCCCCAGGGTGAGCACCTCGACCACGCCAACCATGCCGGGGTAGTAGTTCTTGATGCGCCCGGCCCACTCGCACACCTTCTGCTGCTTGCCGTTGACCACGTCATAGGAGTCATACTGGTAGTAGCTTTTCTTGGCCATATCGGAGGCATGGAAGCGGGAGGACCTGGTCAGCTCGGTGATGCGCTTGAGAGGGGGCATCTTCTCCTCGAAGCGCTGGGCGTTGATCAGCTCCACCAGCCGCTGTTCAAAGGCATCCTTAACCGCCGGGGTGTCGGCGGTGGCCATCGGGCAGGGGATAGGGGTGGGCGGAGGTGGGATGGTAGGGGTGGGCGTGCCAACCGGGCCGGCCGGGGTGGCCGCCCTGGGGGTTGGGGTGGGAGACTGGGCATAGGCTGTCCCGGCCAGGGTCAGCCCCAGGAGGGTGATCAGAATCAAGATCTGGACAGGTTTCTTCATCAGGTAAACTTCCTTAGGCTAAGAGTTTGCTGGATCGATGCAATTTCCATGCCAGGCGGCCGGAATCACCAGCAATTGGGCTGGGCAGGAGTTCAGGAGCAGCAACTCACGCAGCCGGCTCGGTCAGAAAATCCCAGGCCAGGCCGTGTCCAATGAGCACCAGCAGCGCCAGCAAAAAGCCCTCCACCTGCAGCGGCTGCAGGCCGAGCGGCTTTGCCAGCTCCGGGGCAGCGCCAAACACGCCGATCAGCAGGTAGAGCAGGATGCTCACCCACCAGAAACGGCGGAAGAGGCCGGGGGACTTCGCCGTGCGCGTGCGCAGCAGCAGGCGGGTGACCGTGAAGATACCGATCAGCGCCGCCAGCACAAAGACGCTGCGCCATACCAGCTTATTCTCGCCGCCGATCTGCGCCGCCAGGCTCATCACGCCGGGGATGAGGAAGGAGAGATAGACACCGCCGGCCAGCGAGCGCATGGCCGCATCCTTCGTCCACTCTTTGCGCCGGTCAACCACGCTCCACCACAGCCCCACCAGGGCGAAGCAGGTGCCAGCCATTACCGAGTAAAAAGCATCCATTGACATGCGGCAATTATACGAATCCCGGTCCCGGTTGTAAAGATGGGGAATCGGTCCGGGCGGCCATTTTGGCAGGCAGATATCGAGAAAGCGGCATTCCCGATATCGAGTATAATCGTCTCAATTAATCAGCATCCCTTGAAACTTTATAGCTCGGAGTAAAGAACTGATGAGCAGTGGCGCGGTCATCTTCCTGGTATTTATCGTTGTATATGCCGCCTTCGCCGTCTGGCTTGGGAAAAAGTCGATCACCATGCCCATGGTCTTCCTGGTGTTTGGCGCGCTGACCGGGTCAAACGGACTGGGCTGGATCCCCATCTCCATGTCCGCCGAAGAGGTCAAGACCGTCATCGAGGTCACCCTGGCGGTGCTGCTGTTTGCCGATTCATCCACCTTGAAGCTGCGCCAGCTCAAGGTGGACGCCGAGCTGCCGGCGCGCCTGCTGGGCCTGGCGCTGCCGATGATCATCCTGTCAGGCGGCCTGGTCGCCCTGGCTCTCTTTCCGCAAGAAGGACTGGGGTTTGCGCTGCTGATCGGGGCCATCCTGGCGCCTACGGATGCCGCCCTGGGGCTGCCCATCTTCACCAACCCCCGCGTGCCGGTGCGCATCCGCCGCGCCTTGAACGTGGAGAGCGGACTCAACGACGGCATTGCCACGCCCTTCGTCACCCTGTTTTCCGCCCTGGCAGTTGCCGAGATGACGCAGTCCATCTCCAACTGGCTGACCGGGGCCGTGATTGAGATTGGCATGGCCGTGGCGGTGGGCGCGGCGTTAGGCCTGCTGGGCGGATGGCTATTCAGCACTGCCATGCGCAAAGATCTGACCTCCCCCGCCAGCGAGCAAATTGGCACGCTGGCCCTGGCTTTGGCTACCTACGCCACATCAATTACCCTGGGAGGCAACGGCTTCATCGCCTCCTTCGTGGGCGGCCTGTTCTTCAGCTACATCACCCGCCACCGCGAGCGCCACGCCATGGAGCTGACCGAGGCTTTCGGCACCCTGCTCTCGCTGTTCGTGTGGATGGTTTTCGGCTCTCTGCTGGTCATTCCCCTGTTTACCCACTTCAACCCGCTGGCGCTGGTGTATGCCGTGCTCAGCCTGACCGTGATCCGCATGCTCCCGGTCGGGATTTCGCTGCTTGGGATGCATTTCCGCCGCGACACCCAGCTGGTGATCGGCTGGCTGGGGCCGCGCGGTCTGGCCTCGGCGGTGTTCACCCTGATCGCCTTTGAGGCCTTCCACCAGGTCTCCCGCCCGGAGGAGATCCTGTTCTCCCTCGCCGGCTGGACGGTCACCCTGAGCGTGCTGCTGCACGGCTTTTCCGCCCAGCCGCTGGCGGACTGGTATGCCAGCCGCCTGGCGTCTGCGCCTGCAAATATCCCAGAGCTGATGGAAATGGCCGAGGTGGAGCCGCAGCGCACCCAGTTCCACCCCCCAGCCTCACCATGACGGTTCTGCCGGAACCCGGCACTCCCCCAAAAATTCGGCCCACCGGGGAGGGCAATGGCGTGCTGCCTGTCTATGCCGCCGTGGCGGCGTTCCTGATCGCCCTGCCCTGCTGGCGGCTGCTGCTCCGTCTGCACCCACATCCGCGCTTCTGGAGCGGTTTTCTCACCGGCCCGCTGATCACCCTGCCGTCCTACCTGCTCACCGGGCTATCCTGGGCAACTGGCTGACCGATGAGCCGGCGGGGGGAAACATGCCTCCCCCCGCCGGAAACTCGCACAGATGCGTTTTTCTAATCAGGCCAGGTCGAAACGGTCCAGGTTCATCACTTTATTCCATGCTGCGGCGAAGTCGCGCAGGAACTTCTCCCGCGAGTCTTCACAGGCATAAACCTCAGCCAGGGCGCGGAGCTGTGAGTTCGAGCCAAAGATCAGGTCGACCCGCGTGGCAGTCCACTTGAGCTCGCCCGTGTGGCGGTCACGCCCTTCAAACACGTTGCTGTCTTCCGCAGCAGCCTTCCACACTGTGCCCATATCCAGCAGATTCACGAAGAAGTCACTGGTCAGTGCCTCCGGCCGCCGGGTAAATACGCCGTGCTGGGACTTGCCGGTGTTGGCATTCAAGACGCGCAAGCCGCCAACCAAAACGGTCATCTCAGGGGCGGTGAGCGTCAGCAGCTGCGCCCGATCCACCAGCAGTTCCTCAGCCGGGACCGCAAATTGGGCTTTGAGATAGTTGCGGAATCCGTCCGCAGCCGGCTCAAGGACGGCGAAAGACGTCACATCGGTTTGCTCCTGAGAGGCATCCATGCGCCCGGGGGTGAAGGGCACGCTCAGATCATACCCGGCATTCCTCGCAGCCTGCTCGACACCCGCGCACCCACCCAGGACAATCAGGTCGGCGAGCGAAACTTTCTTCCCACCCGCCTGAGTGCGATGAAACTCCTGTTGGATGCCCTCCAGGGTCTGCAAAACCGTCTTCAGGTGTGCAGGCTGGTTGACTTCCCAGTCCTTTTGCGGCGCAAGGCGAATGCGCGCCCCGTTCGCACCGCCGCGCTTGTCAGAACCGCGGAAGGTGGAGGCCGAGGCCCAGGCAGTTGAGACCAGATCCGAGATCGACAGCCCCGAGGCCAGGATTTTGGTCTTGAGGGCGGCGATGTCGGCGGCGTCGACCAGTTCGTGATCGACCGCAGGGACGGGGTCCTGCCAGATCAGCTCTTCAGCCGGGACCTCCGGACCAAGATAGCGCACCCGGGGTCCCATGTCGCGGTGGGTCAGCTTGAACCAGGCCCGGGCGAACGCCTCGGCAAACTGGTCCGGGTTCTCAAAGAAACGCCTGGATATCTTCTCATAAGCGGGGTCAAAGCGCAGGGCAAGGTCGGTGGTCAACATGGCAGGGGCATGGCGCCGGGAGGGATCGTGGGCATCCGGCACCGAATTGGCGCCCGCCCCATGCTTCGGCGTCCACTGCTGTGCGCCGGCCGGGCTCTTCGTCAGCTCCCACTCATAGCCAAACAGGTTCCAGAAGAAGTTGTTGCTCCAGCGGGTGGGTGTGGAGGTCCAGGTGACTTCCAGGCCGCTGGTGATCGTATCGCCGCCCTTGCCCGCGCCAAATTTGCTGATCCAGCCCAGCCCCTGCTCCTCGATGCCGGCGGCCTCCGGCTCCGGGCCAACCAGGGCCGGGTCGCCAGCGCCGTGGGTCTTGCCAAAGGTATGGCCGCCAGCGATCAAGGCGACTGTTTCCTCGTCGTTCATTGCCATGCGGGCGAAGGTCTCGCGGATATCCCGGGCAGCAGCCAGCGGGTCCGGGTTGCCGTTCGGGCCTTCCGGGTTCACATAGATCAGGCCCATCTGCACCGCGGCCAGGGGATCCTCGAGCTCCCGGTCACCGCTGTAGCGCCGGTCGTCGAGCCACTTCCCCTCGGTCCCCCAATAGATATCTTCTTCCGGCTCCCAGACATCCTCGCGCCCCGCGCCAAAACCGAAGGTTTTAAAACCCATCGACTCCAGGGCGCAGTTGCCGGCCAGGATCATCAGGTCGGCCCACGAGATCTTGCTGCCGTACTTCTGCTTGATCGGCCAGAGCAGGCGGCGCGCCTTGTCCAGGTTTGCATTGTCGGGCCAGCTGTTGAGCGGGGCAAAGCGCTGGGTGCCGGACCCCGCGCCCCCGCGGCCGTCGCCGGTGCGGTAGGTGCCGGCGCTGTGCCAGGCCATGCGGATTAAAAGCGGGCCGTAGTGGCCAAAGTCGGCAGGCCACCAGTCCTGCGAGTCTTTCATCAGCGCGTAAAGGTCCTGCTTTAGGGCCGCGAAGTCGAGCTTCTTGAATTCTTCAGCGTAGTTAAACGCCTCGCCCATGGGATTGGACAGGGGTGAATGTTGGTGGAGGATCTTGAGATTCAACTGGTTTGGCCACCAGTCCTGGTTTGTCGTGCCCCTGCCTGCCGTGTGCAGGTGGGCGCTTCCCGTCACCGGGCACTTGTTTTCATCGGTCATGATCGGTACTCCTTTCAATCTGTAAACGGTTGAATGACATAAAAATGAGCCCTTTTTCCATTCGCTTTTTGTAGGAGTTTTTTATCGGTCCTCCCGGCAGCTCGGGCAAAGCCCAAACAGGGAGATTTGATTGCGCAGGATCTGGAACCCTGACGCCTGCTCCAGGCTGCGGAGCGATTCCCGATCGAGAGACACCTCCCCGTCAATAATCTTTTTGCATTGAATGCAGATCAGGTGAGGATGGGGCTCGGGACGGTTGCCATCATAATGACAATCGTCATGCATATCGATCTCCAGCACCTGGTTCATTTCCTTTAGCAAACCCAGGGTTTTGTAAACGGTTGCCTGCGACATGGTGGGAAACATGAGC
>CAIQIV010000254.1 GCA_903871905.1 uncultured Chloroflexota bacterium
AGATGGTACCTGTCTTGCTCGCGATCTGGTCAATATGCCGGCGAATTATGCCACACCTCTGCGTATAGCTGAAGTTGCTCACTCGATCGCTGAATCCCTTTCTCTTTCGATCCTGGTTGGGGACAGGGAATGGGCTGCTCAACAAAAGATGGGTGCTTTTCTTGGCGTCAGCCAGGGAGCACAAACACCGGCTCAATTCATTATCCTTGATTACAATGCATCTCGCTCTGACCTGGATACTATAGTGCTGGTTGGAAAAGGGATAACTTTCGATTCGGGTGGAATTTCCATCAAACCTTCAGAGAAAATGGAGGAGATGAAATCGGATATGGGGGGAGCCGCAGCTGTTCTAGGGACCATGAAGGCGGTTGCTGAGCTAAAGCTGCCGTTGCATGTGATCGGCATCATGCCCTGTACAGATAATATGCCGGATGGCGGTGCATTTCACCCAGGGGATATCCTCACTGCAAGCAACGGAAAAACCATTGAAATCATCAGCACAGATGCTGAAGGAAGGCTGATCCTTTCAGATGCTCTGGTATATGCCCAGAGATATTCTCCAAAGTTTGTTGTCGATCTGGCTACTCTGACAGGCGCTTGTGTCATAGCCCTGGGAGATGGAGTCGCAGCTGGTTTGTTCTCGAATGACCAGGCACTCACGGATAAGCTGGTTGCCAGCGGACAGGCGACCCATGAACGCCTGTGGCCAATGCCGCTTTGGGATGATTATCGCGTTACGATTAAATCGAATGTCGCTGATATGAAGAACACCGGCGGGCGTTATGGTGGGGTAGGTACATCAGCTATCTTCCTTAAGGAATTTACCAATTACTCTTGGGCGCATTTGGATATTGCTGGGATGGCTCTTTCGGCCAAGGAAAATGGGTACATTCCCGCTGGCGGTACCGGATATGGCGTCCGTCTGCTGACGGATTTCTTGCTGAAGCTTTAAATTGCTCTGAATTCCAGCGGCTACGATTGGGTTTGTAGAGAGGGCTTCGGATTACACCGGGATCAGGAGCTCTCTCTCCAGTTCTCATAGATAGACTGGATCCCGCTGTTCTTCCAGACACGCTCAAATGCTGCCACCACCCCTGGATCAAATTGTGTTCCCGAGTTGCGAACAATTTCCTGGTATGCGTCTTCTAATGACCGTGCCTTCGAATAAGGCCGGTTGGTGGTCATAGCATCAAACGCATCTGCCACCAGCACAATCCTTGCCCCCTCTGGAATATTTTCCCCCGAAAGCTTGTCAGGATAACCTTTACCATCCCAGCGTTCGTGATGGTGGCGGATGATCGGGATTGCAGGCTCGAGGTAATAAATATCTCGGATCATCTCTACCCCAAAAATTGGGTGCTGCCGGATAAGGTCCCATTCTTCTTGGGTTAATGGGCCATTTTTACGCAGAATTTCCCCGGGAATGTAATTTTTACCGATGTCGTGCAGGATGGCGCCAAATCTTAAAGGCTTGATCTTTCTTTCTTGCCAGCCTAATGAGCTGGCGATCTCTAATGCGTATGAGCTGATCCGTTCCACATGGTACCGCGTATAGCGATCCTGCCCTTCCAGTCGGTTTGCCAGGATAATCAAAGTTTCTGCATAGGCTTTTTCCAGTTGGGCTGTATAAGTTTGCCTTGCACGGTCGAGTTTAGAACGGATGGTGGTAATCAGGTCGTCTGGATCAATAGGTTTAGTAAGGTAGTCTTCTACACCTAATTTTTTTCCTGCCAGGATATCTGCCGGTCCACTATGTCCGGAGAGAAATATAATTGGGATGTGCAGCCATTCAGATCGGGCACGAACTGATTCCAGAAACATCTTTCCATCCATCTCTGGCATGGTGATGTCGGACAGAATCAGGTCAGGGGAAAAAGTTCTCATTTGCTGCAGCGCTTCTCTTCCGTTGCGGGCAGCCAGAACTGCAAATCCATCGTTTCGCAGCAGTTCCTTGATCCCATCCCTCAATGCATCATTATCTTCCACAATCATGATTGTTTCACCGGTCATAACCACTCCACGTCACTTTATGTTCCGCTGGTAGATTACAGACAGCAGGTAAGGCGTTATCACCCTGTGCTGTATAAACTGCCCTGAGCATCGCTTCAGAAAAGACCCTGGCAGCAAACGCTCCAACAATATTTACATCTGCTTCGATCTCACCATATGAAAGGGCAAAAATAGTATCGCCATCCAGCATCGTATGCGCTGGGCTGACCGTCCTCGCCAATCCATCATGTGCCATTTGGGAGACTTTGGTGATTTGTTCCTTATCCATCTTGGCGTTGGTCGCAACGACGCCGATCACGGTATGTTCTTTGCTGGCGGCAAAACCAAGGCCACGTTTTCCAGCCAGGTCATTCATTACCATCATTGTGTCGGCAAAGAACCCTTTTCCCTGCTGTTGAGCTGGTCTGCGTGCGCCGGCGATGATCTGCCCGGTTTGAGGATGGATTACATCTCCAAAGGCATTGACTGCCACGATTGCCCCAACAATGAGATCGTTCCCTATTAAAACACTGGTAGTTCCAATTCCTGATTTCATTGCCTGTTGGATGCCCAGAATTTTTCCGACAGTGGATCCACACCCTGCGCCGAAATTTCCTTCGTCAGGTCTGTTCTGAGAGGCTTGTTGGCATGCCCGGTATCCCATCTCGGCATTGGGCCGGATATCCGGACTGCCAATATTCAAGTCGAAAAGAACCGCAGTTGGCACAATCGGAACATGAGTCACACCAACATTAAAGCCAACATTTCGCTCCTCCAGGTACCTCATTACGCCGGAGGCTGAGTCGAGGCCAAAAGCCGAGCCGCCCGCCAGGCATACGGCATGCACTTCCTGCACCAGGTGAAAAGGCTCCATTGCATCTGTTTGCCTGGTTCCAGGCGCCCCGCCGCGTTGGTCAACTCCGCCAGTGGCGCCTTTCTGGCATAAAATTACCGTGCATCCGGTTCTGGCACCATCATCCTGGGCATGCCCTACCAGTATCCCCGGTATATCCGTTATTGAGCGGTTAAGTTCCATACAAGTCCCTGATTCGATTCACTGCAATAATATTATCGGATTAAGTCTGGATTTATTTACTTTGATTATAATTCTAGTACTTTTAGTTTTGGAGATTGATCTCGATTCATGAAAAAACAACTAACTCATCTCGATGAACATGGCCAGGCTCGCATGGTGGACGTAGGAGTAAAACCCGATACAGAAAGAGTGGCAATAGCTGCTGGTGAAGTGCGCATGCTGCCACAAACTCTTGCCTTGATCCAGGAGAACCAAATTAAGAAAGGGGATGTTCTCTCTACTGCCCAGCTCGCTGGGATCATGGCGGCAAAACGAACATCAGACTTGATCCCCTTATGTCATCCACTTCCTCTGACCCATGTTGAGGTATCCCTGGTCCCCAATTCAGACCTTCCGGGCATAGAAATTTCCGCCACAGTTCGCACTATTGGAAAAACAGGGGTTGAGATGGAGGCGTTGACGGCTGTTTCAGTTGCCGCCCTTACGATTTACGATATGGCAAAAGCTGTGGAAAAAACCATGCGCATCCAAAATATCCGTCTTGTTGAGAAACATGGCGGGCAGAGTGGTGATGTATTCAATCCAGATTAATGATTGCGAGGATTCAGGAAATATGAATAGAGTTAAAGTACTGTTTTTTGCTAACCTGAGAGCACTTGCTGGGACCAGGGAAATGGAAATTGTGCTTCCTGACAATATCCTTGTCCGTGACGCCAGGCAGATCATTTTTCAGGAGGTTCCTCAAATTGCCTCCGCAATGAAATCAACTCTGGTTGCCGTAAACCACGAATTTGCGATGGAGGACGATGTTATCCCTCCAGGGGCAGAGATTGCTCTCTTCCCACCAGTTAGTGGGGGTTCTACTGCCAATGATCTAACCATAACCCTGATCAGCGTGGAGGCCCTGGATTTGGATCATCTCCAGGAGCAAATTACCACCCCAGAAACCGGTGCGGTCTGTTTTTTCTCTGGCATGGTGAGAGGTATAACGAAAAGGGATAACCCTCACCAGACGGAATACCTGGAATATGAGGCATATCCTGAAATGGCGGAAAGTAAAATGCGACAAATCGCTGGTGAAATTCGCTTAAGGTGGCCTTCTATCCAGGGAATAGTCATCGTCCAGCGTATAGGAAAATTGCAGCCCGGAACTCCGACTCTAGTCATTGGCTGCAGTGCAGCTCATCGGGACACAGGGGTCTTTGACGCAGCGCGATATGGCATCGACCGTCTGAAGGAAATTGTGCCCGTGTGGAAGAAAGAGGTTGGTTCGGATGGTGAACATTGGGTTGAGGGCCATTACATTCCGAAACCAGAGGATTAACCCTGCATACAGTCTGATGTTATAATCGATTGACCGGGAAGAAATGAGCCACGTTCCATAATGAATTGGCTGAAAAATCCGACCCAGGTGCTCACTCCGTTCCATTAATAGAGGCGCTGATGGCAGATAAAGTTGTAATCACTGGGATGGGTGCAGTGTGCCCCATTGGATTGACCGTTGAGGAGGCATGGCAAAATCTGGTCATGGGGATCTCTGGGGTTGGTCCAATATCATTGTTTGATCCCAAGGACTTACTGGTTAAAATTGCTTGCGAGGTAAAAAATTTTCGGCCAGAAGATTATTTATCCCCAAGGGAAATCCGCCGGCGGGACCGTTACCAGTATTTTGCTGCCGCTGCCGTTCGCCAGGCTGTTCGCCAGGCTGGTCTGGAAAGCGAAAAAGGTTTAAACGTTTCCGACCCTACTCGTGTGGGTGCCATCATCTCTGCCGCAATTGGTGGGCTAAATGCTTTTGTGGATACCCAAAATGTAATGCGCGACGAAGGCCCTCGTAAGATCAGCCCCTTTGCCATCCCTATGCTCATGCCAAATGGCGCAGCCAGCATGACGGCTCTGGATTATCATATACAAGGTCCATGTTTCTCGGCAGTTTCTGCCTGTGCCTCTGGATCGGAAGCTATCGGTCTTGGCTGGTTGCTGATACGCAGTGGTATCATTGATGTCGCAGTGGTTGGAGGGTGTGAAGCGACCATCTCTCCGCTCGGAGTTGCAACATTTGATCGGCTTGGAGCTTTATCCAGGAAACATGATGATTATTCATTGACCCCGGCCCCTTTCGATCTGAACCGAGATGGATTGGTGATGGGGGAGGGTTCTGGAATTGTTATTCTTGAAAGAGAGCAGCATGCGCGGGATCGAAATGTGCCTATCCTGGCTGAATTGGCAGGATATGGATCCTCGAATGATGCGTTCCATATTACCGCTCCATCTGAGGATGGCAGCGGCGGTGCTTATGCTATTCGCACAGCCCTCTTATCAGCTGGCATAACCCAGAAAGATGTTGATTACATCAATGCCCATGGAACAGCTACTGCACTAAATGATATTTCTGAGACAAAAGCAATCAAGCTGGCCTTTGGAGAGGACGCTTACCGGGTGCCTATCTCTTCCACAAAGTCCATGACAGGGCATATGATGGGAGCCACCTGCGCCTTGGAAACGATTTTCTGTGTCAATGCAATCCGCGATGGCATTGTCCCTCCCACAATCCATTATCAGACCCCGGACCCGGCCTGCGACCTGGACGTGGTTCCAAACGTTGCCAGGAAGATTCCTGTCCATGTTGCAATGAACAATGCGTTTGGTTTTGGCGGACATAATGTTGTTTTGATTATCCGAGAATACTCACACGTATGAAAACATTATCAATTGTCATTCCTGCTTACAATGAAGAAAATTCTTTGCTGGCTGTATTAGAAACTTTGACGAGCATAATACAGGATATTCATGAGATCATTGTTGTTAATGATGGCTCAAGGGACCGCACCGGAGAAATTGCTGAGGATTACTGCCAGGCCCACCCGAATGTCTCTGTCATTCATCAAATAATAAACCAGGGTAAGACGGAAGCGCTCAAGACAGGGTTTGCTGCCTCTACCGGTGATATTGTTCTGGTTCAAGATGCAGATATGGAATATGACCCCCGGGATATTCCGGTTCTGATTGAACCCATCGAAGAGAACCTGGCTGACGTAGTTTATGGCTCTCGTTTCCTGGTGCGCAGGGCTGCCAGGGTGCTGTATTTTCGCCATTATCTGGCGAATAAGTTCCTTACATTTCTTTCGAATATCCTTACCGATATTAATTTGAGTGATGTAGAAACTGGTTACAAGGCCTTCAGGGGGGAGATCATCCGCAATATGATCATTGAGTCCAGCGGTTTCGGCTTTGAAATCGAAGTCACTGCCAAGGTAGCAAAATTAAAATGCCGGATCTATGAGGTCCCTATCTCTTACCACGGCCGGACATACGAAGAGGGCAAGAAAATCGGTTTTTGGGATGGTTTCATGGCTATTTTTTATATCCTCAAATTTAACCTTTTTCGCTCTCTGAAATCATCCTATAGCAGTCTTCCAGAACAGCGTAAAAATCGTTTATAATCTTTTCATTATACTTATGAACTGATGGATCGCCAGACACTCGACATCCGTGTGGGGTGTCTGGCGCTCCCTGAGTTCTTTGGAGGAAAAATGGACGAAGTTGATCAGGGAGCGAAAGTAGATGATGCTTTCGTTGAACCGTTAGATTTATCCTATCCTGAAACGGAAACGCCGCGAGATTTTGCCCAGCGAACCGGTCTCCCATTTACTGATCTATTGTTATTAAGCCGGGCGTTGACCCATCGTTCGTATTTGAATGAACATAGCGAAGCGCTGGAAGACAATGAACGCCTGGAATTTTTAGGTGATGCTGTCCTGGATTTCCTGGTTGGTGCCTGGCTGTACAATCACTTCCCCTGGATGGCAGAAGGGGAGCTAACCCGGTTGCGGTCAGCCCTGGTCCGCACCGAGCAGCTGGGTGATTTTGCCCGGAAACTGAAGGTCGGTCAGGCAATGCGCCTGGGTAGAGGTGAGGCTGAAGGTGGAGGCAGGAACCGTACGATCCTGCTGTGCGGGATGTTTGAGGCGATCATCGGCGCCTTATACTTGAACACCGATATCCAGGTGGTAAAAGATTTCATCCAGCCGTTATTATCTGTGGCCACGGACGATATCCTGACAAACCGGCAAGATCAGGATCCGAAGAGTTTGCTGCAGGAATGGGTGCAGTCTCAGGGGCATGGCACACCAATTTACAAGACTGTTTCCACTACCGGGCCGGAGCATAATAAACGCTTTGAAATCGAAGTCTTGGTGGATGGTGAGGTTTTTGGTCGAGCATGGGGGCATAGTAAACAGGCTGCGGCAAAGGCTGCCGCGCGTAATGCGTTGGAACTGCTGGGTGTTGGGTAGATATGCTGGCAAGACTGAAATCACTTGAACTTCATGGATATAAGACATTTGCCAGCCGGACCGTTTTTGAATTTGCACCCAATGTGACCGCTATTGTTGGGCCAAATGGCAGTGGCAAGTCCAATATTGCCGACAGTATGCGCTGGGTCCTTGGAGAACAATCCTATGCGCTTCTCCGGGGGAAGAAAACCGAGGATATGATCTTCATCGGTTCTGAATCTCGCCCCAGAGCAGGTATGGCAGCCGCGACGATCACCTTTGATAATACAGATGGCTGGTTGCCCATTGATTTCAGTGAAGTCGCAATTACCCGCCGGGCATATCGCGACGGTCAAAACGAATACCTGCTCAACGGTCAGCGGGTCCGATTGAAAGATGTGACAGAGTTGTTGGCTCAGTCGGGTCTGGCTGAGCGAACCTATACCATTATTGGCCAGGGGCTTGTGGATGCCGCCCTTGCGTTGAAAGCCGAAGAGCGCAGGAGGTTGTTTGAAGAGGCTGCCGGGATTGGACTATATCGAACCCGGCGTGAGGATGCGACCCGGCGCCTGGAGACAACCCTGCGCAACCTGGACCGGGTTCATGATATCCTTTCTGAGTTGGAGCCGCGATTGCATTCCCTGGAAAAGCAGGCCAGGCGTTCACTGGAGTATGAGCAGATCAAGGCAGATTTGCGGCTTGCCCTGCGAGAATGGTATGGCTACCATTGGCACCACGAGCTTGAAGCACTCAGCCAGGCAAAGGAAACCAGTCGAATTCAGGAAGAAGCTTTACACCACGCGAAGGAAGCGCAAGATATCCTTGCCTGCAAGATCACCGGGTTGCGTTCTAATATTCAGGAAGTTCGAACCTATCTGAACGAAAACCACCGTCGGGCTTCTGATCTTCATTCTCGTCTGGATGTCAGCCGGCGCGATCTTGCCATTTCTGAAGAACGGATTCGATCGATTGGTGAACAAGAGGGAGTTGCAGGTCAGGAAAAGACACGCCTGGAAGAGGAAGTTATTCTGCTGCAGGACCGATTAAGAGGGATCGTCCAGGAGATCGAATGCCTGGTGAATGAGTTAGACGGGACCAGGACCAAGGCGCAGGAGGTGCGTTCCAGGCTGGATGAAAAGCGGAACCAGCGGCAGCGAGTTGATAAGGATATTCAATCCCTCCGTCAGGACCTTTCAAGAATCTCAGCTCGAATTGGTACTCTTGGCGCTACGGTATCAGAAAAGAAATCCCGGCTTGAACAGAACCTGGTCCTGTCAGGCAAGCTTCAGCAGTCCCTCACCGAAACGGAATCAAGGTTGGACGCGGTCCGAAAAAACCTCATTGGGATGGAACGGAGATACCAGGATTCTCAAGCTGCGGTGTCCGAGTATGAGGGGAATGCCAGCACTTTGCGTAAGAAAATTGATGAGTTAGAAAGGGTGCACCAAAAATACCTTTCTGAGAAAGCAAAAATTTCGGAATCCTTGGCTCGCTTGAAGGCACAAAGGGATGTGATTGACCAGGCTGAGAACTCGCTCAGCGGTTATGCTGAGGGTACCCGGATGTTGATCCAGGCATCCCGGCAGAACAAAGTTGATGGGATCCGTGGCATCTTAAACCAGTTCATGGATATACCCGCAGATTTGATTACACCTCTCTCGGCAGTTCTCTACGAATATCTTGATGCTGCGGTTTTATTTGATGACACTGAAAATGCGACTGCCCAGGCAACTGCCCAGGCAACTGCCCAGGCATTGGATTTCCTGTTAAAGAATTCGACTCGCGGGGTCTTGCTGCCTGTTTCACGGATGAAGGTAAAAACAAAACCAGGGCAATTCGGTCCGTCAGAGGAGGGTATCATTGGATTGGCCAGTGAGCTCGTTCAATTTCCAGGAGAAATAAAGCCTCTGGTAGAGGCACTGTTGGGGGGAACCTTGATTGTCAGGGATCGCTCTGATGCTTACAGAGTCCTTGCTGGGGCGGCCGTTTTGGATTGCGCGGTGACCATGGCTGGGGAGGTCTTTCTCTCGAAGGGGCCAGTCCTGGTGAGCGGTGAAGGCAAGAAATCCGCCGCGGCTGTCATTATGAACCGGAAAAGTCAGATAAAAGAGCTTACCTGTTCCATCGATGAAATGGAGCAGCTGCTGGCTGAACTTACCAAAAAACTGTCAGAAAATGAAAAAGAATTAAATGCCAGCCGGCTGGAAGAACAAGAGGAAAGAAAAGAGCTTGCCATTGCCACGCGTGCCTCTGCAGAAAGCCGGACTGGTCGTGACCAGGCTCAATTGGCGGTGGAAAAAACAGCCTGGCAGCTAAAACAAGAAAAACAGCGGCACTTGCAGCTTCAGGAAGAAGCGGCTGGTAGCACGAGTGAGATTGCCCGCCTTGAAACTGAGCTGAAGAAAGCAGAAACCTTACGAATAGAAACTCGGGCAAAGCTTCAGCAGGCTGAAAGAGAATTGGCGCAGTTCAATGTCCAGGACTTACAAACCGAGCTGGGCCGAATAACCACGGGCATTGCCGTGGCTGAGCAGTCCCTCGCAGATAAGCGCGAACGGAAACAGGAGTTCCAATCAAATCTGGACAAGGCATCGAGGGCAATTGCTTCGCTGGAATACCGCGCCGTGGAGTTAAAGCAGAATAAGGCTCAGTTGGAAAGCAAAATAGATGATTTGAAATCCCTGGGACGCGAGATTAGCGGCGAGATTGACCGCCTTCTGGAAGTAATTCAGCCTTCTGAGGCAGAGTTGCGCACCTTTGAAAGCCAGTTGGATGAACTGCTGATTGAGGAGAATACTGCGCGAGGAGTGGTGAGCTATGCAGAGCAGCGTTTCTCCCAGGCGCGCATTGCCCAGGCACGCAAACAAGAATCGATCGATGCTCTACGCCGGCGCATCGAAGATGATGTCAGCTCTTTTTCTGGCTTGGTATCCTTCGATTATTCAGAAGATGTTTCTGGCCCGACCCCCCTGCCACTCGCCGGTTTGGTTGAGCAGCTTCCCAGGGTTGTTCAGTTGAATCCTGATGTGGAAGAGAACATTAAGCGCCAGCGAGCCTTGTTGCGCCGTATGGGTCCGATCAATCCAGAAGCGCTCACTGAATACCAGGAAGTCAAGCAGCGGTTTGAATTCCTGAACGAGCAGGTGATGGACCTGGAAAAGGCAGAGAAGGATGTCCGCCAGGTCATTCATGAGTTGGATGACCTCATGAAGCGTGAGTTCCGCAAAACATATGATGCAGTAGCCTCTGAGTTTAAGGTGATTTTTGCTCGCCTTTTTGCTGGAGGGACTGCACGCCTGGTTTTAACCGATCCGGATGACCTGACGAACTCTGGGATTGACATCGAAGCTCGGCTACCTGGAAGGCGTACTCAGGGATTATCCTTGTTGTCTGGTGGTGAGCGCAGTTTGACTGCCTCGGCCCTGGTATTTTCCCTGTTGAAAATTTCACCCACACCGTTTTGTGTTCTGGATGAAGTCGATGCCATGTTGGATGAGGCAAATGTGGGCCGCTTTCGCGAGCAGCTCCGAGAGTTAAGTCAGAATACTCAATTCATCATTGTTACGCATAATAGGAATACTGTCCAGGTGGCTGATGTGATTTATGGGATCACGATGGGACGCGACTCTGCCAGCCAGGTGGTTAGCCTGAAACTGGATGAAATAGAATTTGATCAGCAATGAGCCAGAGTTTCAAAACGGGGTGTCAAAATAATGAGAAAGGCCGTCGAAAACTCGACGGCCTTTTATGATCACACAGAAGTAGGAAAGAAAATTCGCAGTGCCTACGGTGCTGGGGTGGAGGGAATTGGTACTTCCTGCGAAGGTTGGAACTGCGAAGCCTGGAGTATCAGGTTTTCAATCTCAGCCGGGAATGCGGGC
>CAIQIV010000255.1 GCA_903871905.1 uncultured Chloroflexota bacterium
GCCCACACCACGAAGGCCAGCGTGGAGACGATGATCTGCACCCGGGTGGGCTTTCCCCGGTTATCCCCCTCCTGGTCGCGCATCATCCACAGGTACACAGGCGTCATCACCAGGCAGATCAGAAAGAACACCAGGTAGGCATAAGGCCGCCAGCCTGGGTTGCGCATGGAAGGCACGATGCCGACCAGGGTGACGTAGGCTGCCAGGATTTCACCGGGGATCATCTTGGCTACCTTTTCCAGGAATCCGGCTGCGTCGTTCTGCACTGCGCCGGGGGCAGCTTCAGTGGTGGAAGTTTTGGGATAATACAGGCGTGACATGGAAAGTCCTCCGTTGATAGTGGGGTCAGCGCAGGTTGATCAACACCAGGCCCAGGACGCACAGCAGGATACCCAGCAAATTGAGCGGGCTGAGCTTGTCCTTGAAAACTGCCAGCCCCAGGGGGATCAAGACCAGCGCCACGCACACGTTGGCGACCAGGGCGCTCACGCTGATCCTCCACCCGGCGCGGTACGCCAGGAGAAAGCCTATCTCCAGCCCGACAATCGTCAACCCCAGGGCGGGCGCAGTCCAGTTCAGCCTGCGCAGTGCATCCCGCCAGCCCTCCTGGGACGGGTAGAACTGGAAGATTGCCAGGCAGGCCAGTCCAGCCGTGGCATAGGTGATCACCAGGGTCAGGATCGGGTTGGCGTCTGCCGGGGTGAGTTTGATAAAGACATGGTACAGGACCGAAGCCAGGATCGTGAGAGAGATGGAGGCGTAGAAGAGTATCATACGGTATAATCATTTTATCCTATATTTTCTGTGGAGAGCCAGATGAGTGAACGAAAGATCCGTGTCCTGATTGCCAAGCCCGGCCTGGATGGGCATGACCGGGGCGCCAAGGTGGTGGCCCGAGCTTTGCGAGACGCCGGGATGGAAGTGATTTACACCGGGCTGCGGCAAACGCCTGAGATGGTTGCAGAAAGCGCCCTGCAGGAGGATGTTGATGCGGTGGGCTTGTCCATCTTATCCGGGGCGCACATGGCGCTTGTCCCCCGGGTGATCGAGCTTCTCCGGGCAAACGGCCAGTCCGATGTCAAGGTTTTTGTCGGAGGGATTATCCCGGATGAGGATATCCAGGCGCTTAAAGACGCCGGCGTGACCGGGGTGTATGGTCCTGGGACCATTACCGAAGAGATTGTGCACGACATTCAGCAGGCTGTTGGCGGGTAAACCCGATGTCGCTGGCTGAGTCGGTGCTGCAGGGCAATCGCCTTGCCTTAGCCCGTTTGTTGACGCAGATCGAGAGCGAGACGCCGGAGGGGATCGCCGCCTTGAGCGAGCTTTTCCCTTACACCGGGCAGGCGCACTTGATAGGGGTCACGGGTGCCCCCGGGACGGGCAAGTCATCGTTGGTCAACCAGCTTGCCCGCTGCTTCCGCCAACCAGTGGCCTGTGATGGAAACGAAGCATCCGAGCCTTGTCGCGTGGGGGTGGTGGCGGTGGATCCCTCCAGTCCATTTTCTGGCGGGGCCATCCTGGGGGACCGGGTGCGTATGCGTGATCTTGCCGGCGATCCCGGGGTTTTCATCCGCTCGATGGCCTCCCGCGGCTCTTTGGGTGGGCTGGCGCGTGCTACTGCGGGGGTTGTCCAGGCTCTGGATGCCGCCGGCTACCAGGTGGTGATCATTGAAACGGTTGGCGCCGGTCAGTCCGAAGTGGATATTGCCCGCCTGGCGCATACCACGCTGGTGATCGAAGCGCCAGGATTGGGGGACGATATCCAGGCGATCAAGGCCGGCATCCTGGAGATTGCCGATGTGCTGGTGATCAATAAAGCCGATCATGCCGGGGTGGAGGCCACGGAGCGCGCCCTGCGCAGCATGCTCCAGTTGGGTCATCCCAGTCGCTATGAAGTCCAGCATCACCGTTCTGTGGAAAGCTCTGCGCTGGCTGCCGCTCCGGTCCAGGATTCTCCAATGTGGGTGCCCCCGATTTGCCTGACGGTTGCCCCGGAAGGAAAGGGAATCGGAGAACTGGCCCGGGCGATCGCCGAACACAGGCAGTTCTTACACACCAGCGGCGAATGGCAGCAAAGGGAGCACAGCCGCCTGCGCGCGGAGATCGATCTTCTGTTGGGTCAGATGTTGATGCGCCGCTGGCAGGGAAGTGTGTCCCAGGATCGTTACCAGGCTGTCCTGGATGAGGTCTTTCGGCACAGCCTTTCCCCCTGGCAGGCCGTTTCGCAGCTCATCACCTGTTAAACATACCGCCTCAATGGCACTCTTGTGGTAGGATTGTAGTCAATCATCTTCTGAAGGAGGTGGCAGATGATCTATGGCGTCCGCATCCGCTTACGCGCCCCTGAGCGCAGCGATATTCCGAAGTTTGTCCAGTGGATTAATGATCCGGAAGTCCTGGTTGGCCTGCAGCAGGTCTTGCCGTTTTCCAGCGTTGATGAAGAGAACTGGTTTGACAGCATGATCAGCCGCCCCATGGCCGAGCATATCCTGGTGATAGAGTACAGCTTAGGCGATAAATGGATCCCGATCGGCAGCATGGGCTTCCATAACATCGATTGGCGCATCCGCCAGGCCGAGATCGGCATCATGATCGGCGAGAAGCTGTATTGGAATAAGGGCTTTGGCTCAGAAGCCATGGAGCTGATGATTGCCCATGGATTTAAAACCCTGAACTTTAACCGTATTGCCCTGGAAGTCTACGAAACCAACCCGCGGGCAATCCATGTGTATGAAAAGCTGGGCTTTGTCCATGAGGGGCGCAAACGTCAGGGGATGTATAAGGATGGCAAATATATTGATGTATTGATGATGAGTATTCTGCGCAGCGAATGGGAAGGGAGAGATATTCGCACGGGGGTGGAGCATGAGTGAGCTGTTCAGAAGGCAGGAGTATGCCATGTACGGCGGGATCAAGCTGTTCTCCGGGACGGCCTCCGTCAGCCTGGCCAAGAAGATCGCCGCTTACCTGGGAGAGCCGCTGAGCCGCCGGGATGTCATCGAGTTTCCCAATGAAAACCTGTTTGTGCGGCTGCAAAAGTCGGTGCGCGGCCAGGATGTCTATGTCATCCAGACGACCACGACGCCAGTTCACCGCAATCTGATGGAACTACTGATCATGCTCCAGACCCTGCGCCTGGATTCGGCCAGCCGCGTGACGGCGGTCATCCCGTATATGGCTTATGCTCGCTCGGATAAGAAGGACCAGCCGCGTGTCTCCATCACGGCACGCCTGGTTGCTGACATGATTGAGGTCGCCGGAGCTGACCGCTATGTCACCCTGGATTTACACGCCGGGCAGATCCAGGGCTTCTTTTCTATCCCCGGCGATGTCCTGACGGCCTTTCACATTTTGGTGGATTACCTGCATTCCAAGCTGGATTCGCTGCATGACCCGGTGGTGGTGGCTGCTGACCTGGGTTTTGCGAAAAAGGGACGCAACTTTGCTGCCCAGATCGAAGCGCCCATCGCCTTTGTCGAAAAGCGGCGCTCTGGAGGGGCCGGGGCAAATGTCGAGGCGCTGACCATTATTGGCTCGGTGCAGGACCGGGATGTGATCATCGTGGACGACGAGATCGATACCGCCAATTCCATCGCCCAGGCGGTGAAACTGGTCAAGCAGGTAGGAGCCCGCGATGTATACGTGGTGTGTGTGCACCCTGTCTTTTCCTACCCGGCGGTGGAGCGTCTTGCTTGCCTGCCGATCAAAGAGATCATTGCCACCGATTCGGTCCCGGTTTCGGTGGAGAAGCGTGATAAGCTGCGCGGCCGGCTCAAAATCCTGTCTGTTGCCCCATTGATTGGCGAAGTGATCCGCCGGGCGCACGAAGGCCGGAGCGTGGGTGAATTGTTCCACGAGTAGCGATGCCAGAACTGCCTGAAGTTGAAACCATCCGCAATTACCTGCGCTTGGGCGTAAACGGCCAGCCGCCCATCCTGGGGTTGGAAATTCAGAATGCCTGGCTGTATTGGGAGCGGACTCTGGCAACCCCTACTGCTGCCGAGTTTTTCACAAAGCTGCCAGGCCAGCACATTTGGGATATCCAGCGCCGGGGAAAATTCTTGATCATTCGGATGCAGGATGGTGCGCTCCTGGTCCATCTACGCATGAGCGGCGACCTGGTGGCGCGCCGGGCTGGTCCAGGAGAGACCCCGGACAAGCACTGCCGGGCGCGCCTGGGGTTGGTGAACGCGGCTGGAGAGCAGTTCTGGCTGGATTTTAATGACGCGCGCAAGTTTGGCCGCTTGTGGCTGGTGGATGATCCCGCCCGGGTGATTGGGAACCTGGGTCCCGAGCCCCTGTCGGAGGAGTTTACCTCCCGGGTTCTCCTGGCTGGCTTACGCACAAAAAAGCGCGCCTTGAAACCGCTTCTTTTGGATCAGACATTCATTGCCGGGCTGGGGAATATTTATACGGACGAGGCGCTGCATATGGCGCGTCTGCATCCCTTGACCCCGGCAAACACCCTGAGCGCTGACCAGGCGCGCGTTTTGTGGGAGAGCATCCGCCTGGTCCTGGCCCAGGGCATCCAGCAGCACGGGTCCAGCATCGACTGGGTTTACCGGGGGGGAGATTTTCAAAATCATTTCCGGGTTTACCAGCGCACTGGCAGGCACTGTCCTGTTTGCGGTACTCCTATCCAAAGGATGGTGATTGGGCAGCGTGGTACGCACTTTTGCCCTACCTGCCAGGTATACCAGGGAGCTTGAGATGACCGAGCTTTTCTTATTCAGTCTGGTTGGTTTCATTGGCCTGCTCATTGGCTATTGGTATGGGAAAATGGAAGGCAGGTCTGAAGCCCGCAAACCCGAAAAGGATGCACTGCCGCCAGAAACTGCTCCAAATCGGCCAGAAGGTTATCAGGCCCTTGCTCGGCTGTGGCGCAGCCAGGTAGATGGAACGTTAGCGGCTGAGATGGAGGGAAAAGTCATCTCCCAGGCGGCTGAATTGACCGAAGCCCAGGTCCAGGTGCTGGCGCCTTTGCCGAAGGAGCTGCATTTCTGGCTGGCGGCGCGTACCAAAGCCGTTCCGGTTTTGAACAACCAGCCTGTGGCTGTCGCTGCAGCAGCGACCGTTGCAGCAGCTTCGGTTCAGGGTGAGGCTGCCAGCAAGCCGCCTGCACCCGACCAGCCAACGCCAAACCCGGCGGCGCGCCCCAGCAGAAATCCCTTTTCCATCTTTTCCACTGTGGGGAGCACACCATCCCAGCCTTCTGCCGGGGCGCCGAAAAGCCTGGTGACGCAGGTTGACGAAATTTTACAGGCAAAATTGGAGAATTCGCCGTTGAAAGAGCGGGCTATCCGTTTGATGGAGATCCCAGGGAAAGGGATGGTTGTGCTGGTGGGGATCGATTCGTATGATGGGGTGGACGCGGTTCCTGACGAGGCGATCCGCTCGTTGATTCGCCAATGCGTAAAAGAGTGGGAACAGGGCCAGGGCAGCTAGGGCTACTTTAACAGCTCTGCCAGCCCTGGTTTTTCGGCCTGGGGGATGAAGGCGCTGCGCACCGCCGCGTCAATGCATGTGTTGATCATTGCTTCGCTGAAGCCCATCTCCTGGCGCACCCGGCGGTATTCTTCGCTTAAGTTCACCTGGCAGATGCTTGGGTCGTCTGTATTGATCGTGACAATCAGGCCTCGAGCAGCCATGCGCGGTAAGGGGTGCATGGCCAGTGCAGGCACGACACCAGAATGGTAGTTGCTGGTGACGCAAACCTCAAATACCAATTGCTGCTGCCGGGCAAATGTGGTGACTGCCGGGTCTTCCAAAACCCTGATCCCATGTCCGATACGCTTGGCTCCCAGGACTGTGACCGCCTCGGCGATATTCTGCGGGCCGCCCCATTCGCCCGCATGAATGGTGATGTGCAGACCGGCCTGGCGGGCTTCCCGAAAGACGCCTGCAAACAACTGTACCGGGGTGCTGGTTTCATCACCAGCAAGATCCAGGCCCACGAGCAGACCGTTGTCC
Source organism: uncultured Chloroflexota bacterium (assembly GCA_903871905.1). Lineage (GTDB taxonomy): Bacteria > Chloroflexota > Anaerolineae > Anaerolineales > UBA4823 > CAIQIV01. The sequence goes on from CAIQIV010000255.1 coordinate 5,974, forward strand.
ATGCGTTGGATGGCCTGTTCAACCACCTGCGCAGCCAGGTCTGGCCCTTCGTGGCGGTTCACGCTGACAATCAGCCTGGTTCGGATATTAAAATCCCGATCGGCCTGGCGGGTGGAGGTGCTGACCTGGTCGATCACCTCCCCCAAGGAAAGGTTGTTGCTCCGGCTCAGGGCGATAGGAGTGAAGCGCAGCTCCAGGTAGCGAACATTATCTGCTGCAGCATCTGCAATGACTTCGCGCGTGAGCCGTCCGATGATCTCGGGAGAGCGGAAAAACTTGCGCAGGGTCTGGAACTTGGAAAGGAAATTCTGAAAGGTGAAGGCCTCATCTTCCCGAATTTGAACCAGGGCGCGCAGTTGGCTGGTATTGGGGATATCCAGGCCATACTGGCGCCCTATTTCAAGCAGGGTGGTCAGTCGCAGAGAACCTTCCAGGTGACGGTGCAGGTCAATTTTTGGAATGGCGCGGAAATGCTCCACGGATAGTATCCCTGGGCTGAATTCTGAGAGCGGGCGGGTGCGAGCTCTATCGACGCCCATGCCTTCTACGCTGGCTTTTGGATGTCTGCATGTCCTGGGATGGTCCGCTGGTTGGGGGATTTTCCCGTAATGAAGCAGCTGGCTCTTCCTGCTCCTGGCTTTTTTCTTCTAAAAGCTGTGCGGTCGCCTCTTCGTCTGACTGTTCTGCGCCGAGAAAACTTTCTTCTACGCCGGTCTCGCCGCGCTCGCGCAGGGCGCGCATGTCATTCATTGGCCATTGGTGGAACAGGGCATTGGTGACCTGGGAAGCTATATCCTGCATCATGTTATCAAAGGCATCTTTTGCCCGGCTTTTGTACACGGTCAAGGGATCGCGTTGGGCATAAGATTCCAGCCCGACTCCCAGGCGCACGCCTTCGATTTCCGTCAGGTAGTCCAACCAGCGTTGATTGGAGGACGAGAGCAGCAGGTAGCGGTGCATCTCTGTCAGCAGCCGCTCTCCCAGGGCATCCCGCACGGCGCGCAGGCACTGGATGCCGATTGCCTCCCCTTGGTGCAGGTCCTCCACGGCAAAGATGTCAACCAGGGGCAGCGTATCAATTTCTTTGTTCGATGTGTTGACCCCTACCTGCTCAAGGGCGCTGCGAATGATCTGCTGGATCTCAGGCGCCAGCTGAGAAATGCTCTGGGCAGACAGGGTCCAGAGTTCTTCCTCACCCCATTGGCTGCGTAACTGCCCCCAGAAGCCTTCGATATATTCCATGGCTGACTGCTGCAAATCGGCCTGTGAGGCTTCATTCAGCATTTCACCCACCAGATAGTAATAGGTCACCTGGCCGCGCACTTCGCGCATCTGTCGTACCATGCGGTTAGACCACTTGGCGCGGGTAAGCGCCTCAGCAACCACGTTGCGCAGGCGCTGCAGCGCATAAGCATAGACCGGGTCTACCCCGTCTGGGGCTGGCATACGTCCCAGGTGCAAAAGACGGAACATGCGGTTGATGCGCTCATCCTGCTTCACCAGCGGCCCAGGCTCATATAGGCGCTCCTGCGGTCTCAATGCGTTTTCCAGGGTCTCGAGGACGCTGTTCACCACACCCTGGTGATAGGCAGACAGTCCGGCTTCAAGGAGCCTGGAGATCTGCTCATCCAGGCCAGGCCAATCAACATCCGGATCAAATAGCAGCGGATCACCCTCGCACAGCACCTGCCAGCTGCGGTTGGCAAAGGATCCCCGGCCTTCCGCATCTAGGGTTGCCCGGCTCACCAGGACAAATTCGCCTCTCTCTGCAGCAGCCTGGAAGATGTATTCCGGGTTATCCTGAGGGGAGATAGGCTGGATGTATCCTGGACGGCGCCCATCCGGGTGGCCGGCTGCGGCGTCCAGTAAGTCGATCACCCGACCGGCGGCAGAGTTGTTCGCTGGGTAGTAGATATGCTTTCCGCTCTCCAATATGAAATCTAGGGCAGCAATGGCGTAGCCACGCATGCGCTCCAGGTCCTCGCGTGACGATGGCAGCGCCTCGCGCGGGGCGGCCAGGCAGTATTCGTCATTGATGGCGAAGGGCAGGCCGGTATCCCGGCGCACACGCTGCTCGATGGCGCGCTTGATGCGGCTGGCTTCTGCCCCTTCAATGCGGTAGGGCAGCTCAGTCTCTAAGGATTCGGCCCAGTGCACGGCCTGTTCACGAACTTTCCAGCCACCTCCAGAGCGGGCATCTGCTCCTCGCCGGTTTTTCTGCCCTGCCCTGGAGAAGACCTGCATTTCCAGGGATGCCAGTTTGCGCAGTTCGGACGATTGGAAAGCCGGTGGCCGGATATTAGCTCGCCCCACTGTTTTCTGTGCGCTGCGCAGGGCATCGTCCAGCATCTGTACGGCCAAAACCGGCTCAGCCGGCTCTTCCCCTTCCTCAAGTTCCTGCGGTTCAGGCGATTCCTTGAGCGCTTCCTGGTCAAAGCTCTCCTGGAACGCCTGGATAGCCTCCCGTTCGCGGTTGGAGCGCGTTTCACGAGATCGGTCCTGCAGATCATCTAACAGCAGCTTCAACTCTGCCAGGTATTGGCGGCGGGTGGCAGCCAGGGCTTGTTCGATTTTGCCCTTTAGCGTATCCTGGAGGTCCTTAAGCATTTGTTCTCGACTGATGCCGCTGCCGCCTTGCTCTGTCGATGCGGCGTAGCGTGTCCAGTTTTTCACCGCTGGCCATTGCTCAAAGTCTTGCAGCAGGTAGTGAATAGCAAATGACGGGTACACGCCGGCATCGCAGGCCAGGCCAAATCGGGAACGGCGCTCCAGGTGGGCGCCATACTCGATCTGGCGGTGGGGATCGTAGCGGATCTCGCACAATGCCACCAGGTAAGCCCCCAGGCGGTCGAGCCAGCTCACCAGCCGCCAGCGCCACAGCGGGTCCTCGGCCAGGTTGTTCGCGACCTGCCGGTCAACCTGTTCCTCGAGCACCCGCCAGATGTTCTCTTTCAGGTCGTCGATGTGAACGATGCGGTCACGCTGGTCGTACATCTTGGTGCGTTGTACATTGAGCACATCATCATATTCCAGCAGGTGTTTGCGGATGTCGAAGTTTTGCCCCTCGACGCGGTTTTGCGCCTGTTCAATAATGCGGTTGACCAACCCGGCTTCCAATGGCAGGGCATCATCGATTTTGAAGCGCTGCATCAGGCCATCCGCCTGCTGCCCGCCAAAGCGGCGCATCAGGTCATCTTCCAGCGAGAGGTAGAAGCGTGAGCTGCCGGGATCTCCCTGGCGGGCGGCGCGGCCGCGCAGCTGGTTGTCAATACGCCGCGCCTCGTGCCGCTCGGAACCGATCACGTGCAGCCCACCCAGGGTGCGCACCTGGTCACGTTCGCGCACATATTTCAAGAATTTTTGGATTTCTTCCGGGTATAACCCGTATGCTTCTGGCTGCATTTTTGCCAGCGCCTGGTACATCTCCTCCAGACTCATATTGAATGGCTCAGGATAACCGTTGCGACGCAGGATCCTCCCAACCATGGCCAGGGTTTCTTCCGGAAGCTCACCCCCCAGCTTGATATCTACGCCGCGCCCTGCCATGCTGGTGGCAATGGTCACTGCTCCAAATGCCCCGGCGCCGGCGATAATCTGGCTTTCCTCGGTATGCTTGCGAGCGTTTAATACCTGGTGGGGGATGCCCGATCGTAGGGCTTTCTCCAGCCGCTCCAGGTTGGCGCCAGCCGGGATTTCCAGGATCTGGCGCATGATCTCCAGGTCTTCGGCAGAGTTCTGGCTGGGACGAAAGGCGATGTGAAGTTCGCGGGCTTTGCGGTTCATCTCTGCCGGGAGCACCTTCTCCAGCGGTTCATACAGGAACAGCAGTTCGGGCGCCATGCGCCCATCCTCTTCCCGTTTATTGTCACGCATCCAGATATGCCGGAAGATGAACACTTGCATCAGCCGCCACAACATCTCTGGCTGCAGGCGGGCAGACAGGTGCTCTGAGTTTTCTACCGAGGTGGTGCCAACCAGCAGCGGGCGTCCCAGGGTGTAATACTTGAGGATTTCCCTGGCGATTGCCCGCAGCTTGGCCTCTTCGGTGCGGTAGACCACATCAGGAAAATCCTTGCGCTTGAAAAAGATGGGGGTTTTGGGCTGCTCTCGGGAAGCGTAGAACTGGTATTTGTAACCCTGCTCGTCGCTGGCATCCACCAGGCTCAGCCGGGAGTCGGGCTGTGACAGGCGGTTTTCCAGGTTGGTGGGAATGGTGACCACACCCAGGTTGTAAGTCTTATTGAACTCCTCCGACTCGGATGCAGCAGTGCCGCTCATCCCACCCAGCTTTTTATACAGGCGGAAGTAGTTCTGCAAGCTGATGCTGGCATAGGTGATGCTTTCCCGCTGGATGTCGACATTTTCTTTGGCTTCCACTGCTTGATGCAGGCCTTCTGACCAGCGGCGGTCGGGCATCAGGCGTCCGGTGAAGGGGTCAATGATCACCACACGCTTGCCCTGCGTCAGGTAATCCTTGCCTTTGATCTGGATATACTGTGCCTGGAGAGCAATGTCAATATAGTGAAACAGGCGCTGCTGTTTCGGCGACAGCTCCTCAGGACGGTCTTTATTGGTCAGGTACTCATCCTGGTCCAACACCTGGATTTCACGATCGGCTTCGCGCTCCCGGTCACGGATATTGCCATGCCGCCGGGAGGTCTGGATCTGCTGCTGACTGGCGTAATAGCGTACCAACAGTTCCTCGCGCAGGTACCAGTTTTCACGCTGCAAATCATCGCCGTCTTCCATCTCTGTGGCGCCAATATTGAAACCGGCCGGCACACGAACCCGGTATTTCTGGCGCAGCAGCTCTTCAACATGCGCCTCGCCGGTATTGGTCAGGGAGACTGAGCGGCCTTTTTCATCCACCTCATAATCTTCGGGCCGGAGCTGGCGCATAACCTGGGCCATCACCTGGTACAATGCCGGATCCTCATGGGAAGGGCCGGAGATAATTAACGGGGTGCGCGCCTGGTCGATCAGCACGTTATCGACTTCGTCAACCAGGGCAAAGGGATGGCCGCGCTGCGCCCAATCGGAGCGATCCCAGGCCAGGTGGTCGCGCAGGTAATCAAAACCGAACTCTGAGTTCGTCCCGTACAGGACGTCGCAATTATAGGCAGCAGACCGATCCGGTGTCAGGCTTTCCTGGAACTTCTTGCGGTGGCGCGGAACAGGACGGAACTCGCGGTACATCTCGTTCTTGCCGGCGTAATCCGGCTCGAAGATATAGGCTTCGCCGCCGTCTTGCAGAGTCGCCACACTCAAACCCAGCGAATGGTAGATAGGTCCCATCCAGCGCGCATCGCGCCGTGCCAGGTAATCGTTCACTGTCACCAGGTGCACACCGCGTCCCACTGGGAGGTTATCCAATGAGTTGAAGGTCCATTTCTCCGGTTCCCGCCCCCAGCGCCGGCGGGCGCGCTCTACCCAGGTCGGGTTGAGCTTTAAAGAATTCAAATACAAGGGCAGCGTGGCAACCAGAGTTTTGCCTTCACCGGTGCGCATCTCGGCAATTTTCCCCTGGTGCAGGACAATGCCGCCGATCATCTGTACGTCATAATGACGCAGGCCCAGGGTGCGCTTGCTGGCTTCGCGCACCGCCGCATAGGCCTCTGGAAGCAGTGTATCCAGGATGGGCTCCTGGTTCTTTTCGATATCATCAGGCTGGCTGTATTCTTTGATCCCAGAGGCCAGCTTGCGCCGGAATTCGCTGGTTTTTGCAGCCAGCTCATCTGAGCTGAGTTGAGCAAACTGGTTTTCAAGCTGGTTGATCTGAGCGACAATAGGAGCACATCGTTCGAGATCGCGCTTGTTGGGGTCACCCCCGATCAATTGGACAAATTTTTTCAGCATAGAAGAATCACCTCAATAACGGGATTATAGCATGTTGAACATCAGCTTGCAGGTTGATGTTCATTTGGAGAGTTTAGAGTTTGATAAAGCACAAATTTTAAGCTAAACGTTGTTTTCTCCAAGGTTTGCAGTGCTATAATTTCAACAACTTGCCGTTATCATCACCAATGTAATCCGTAAAATCTAAATTGGAAATTTTACAGACCGGGTATGTCATTCGTTCACCTGCACGTCCACTCTGAATATTCGCTCCTGGATGGCTTTAGCAACATCAAGAAGCTGGTGGCGCGCGCCAAGGAGATGGGCATGCCGGCTGTAGCGCTGACCGATCACGGCACGATGTTTGGCGTGATCGACTTTTTTAAAGCGGCCACGCAGGCCGGGATCAAGCCGATTATTGGTGTTGAGACTTACCTGGCGCCTCGCGGCATGGCCTCGCGCGATCCCCAATTGGATAAAAAGACCACCCATTTGCTGCTGCTGGCTGAAAACGAGACAGGTTACAAGAATTTGCTGCAGATTGCCAGCCTGTCACAACTGGAGGGTTTCTATTATCACCCGCGCATTGACCACGAGTTTCTGGCGGCACATTCTGATGGATTGATCTGCACTTCGGGCTGCATGTCTGCTGAAGTGCCGCGCCTGATCCAGGCGGGAAACTTCGAAGGGGCAAAAAAGCAGCTGGATTGGTATTACGAGTTATTTGGCCGGGACCGTTTTTTCCTCGAGCTTCAGGAACATGATATCCCAGAACTGGAAAACATCAACAAAAGCCTGCTTGATCTGGGCCATCGATATGACGCGAACTTTGTGGCGACCAACGATGTCCATTACATCAACCCGGAAGACGCCCGGCTGCAGGACATTCTTTTAGCCATCCAGACTGGCTGCCTGATCTCTGACCCTAACCGCATGCGCATGACCGATAAGTCTTACTACCTGCGCACGCCGGAGGAAATGGGTCGGCTGTTTGCAGAGGTCCCGCAGGCGCTGAAGAACACACTGTGGATTGCTGACCGCTGCACGATCGACCTGGGGTTTAAAGGGTATCACCTGCCTGATTTTGATGTACCGGATGGACTGACCGCGGAGGTTTACCTGCGCCAGTTGTGCGAGGTGGGGTTGGTCAGGCGTTATCAGGAGCGCAGTCATGACCCGGCAGTCCGCCAACGCCTGGATTATGAGCTGGGTGTGATCCACAAGATGGGGTTTGATACCTATTTCTTGATTGTGTGGGACCTGTGCCGTTTTGCGCATGGACAGGGCATCTGGTATAACGCCCGCGGTTCGGCTGCTGGCTCTATCGTGGCTTACTGCCTGGAGATAACCATGGTTGATCCCATTGATCATGGCTTGATCTTCGAGCGCTTCCTGAATCCTGGGCGCATATCGATGCCGGATATTGATCTGGATTTCCGGGATGACCGCCGGTCTGAGATGCTGGAGTATGCGGCGCGCAAATATGGGGATGATAAAGTAGCTCAAATTATCACCTTTGGCACGCTTGGCGCACGGGCAGCTATTCGCGATGTGGGTCGGGTGATGGATATCCCGCTCAGCGAAGTAGACCGGGTCGCCAAACTTATTCCGAACATTCCTGGTAAGCCAGTGACCATTGAGAATGCACTGGAGACGATCACCGAGTTCAAACAGCTCTATGAGTCAGAGGATTATCTCAAAGATCTGATCGATACTGCCCGGCAGATGGAAGGCGTGGTACGCAACGCCGGTACCCACGCCGCCGGGGTGATCATCACTGACAAGCCGATTGTAGAATACATCCCGCTGCACCGCCCAACCGGCAATACGGCTGGGGACAGCCCGGTCAAGACTGTCACGCAATTTGAAATGTCAGTGCTTGATTCGCTGGGATTGCTTAAGGTGGATTTCCTCGGGCTGGCTACCCTCACTATCATGGCGCGTGCCTGTGACCTGATCCACCAGCGGCATGGGATCGAGTTCCGGTTGGATAATATCCCGGTTGATGACCCGGGGACGTACGAGCTGATGGGCCGAGGCGAGACTGCTGGTGTGTTCCAGGTCGAAGGATCGGGGATGCGCCGCTACTTGATGCAGATGAAGCCCAAGGAACTGGCGAATGTGATCGCCATGGTGGCGCTCTTCCGTCCTGGTCCGATGGATTTCATTCCAGGTTATATCCGTCGCATGCATGGCCTGGAGGCCGTCCAATATCGCCATCCATCTCTGGAACCCATTTTCAAAGAGACGTATGGCTACCCGGTTTACCAGGAACAGTTGATGTTTGCTGCCATGGACCTGGCCGGGTACACAGCCAGCGAGGCGGATGAACTGCGCAAGGCGGTCTCTAAGAAAAATAAAGAGAAACTGTTGGAGCACCGCCAGAAATTTGTCTCTGGCGCAGTAAAGAACAGTATCGACGAGGAAACAGCGACCGCTATCTTCAACGACTGGGAAGAGTTTGCCCGCTATGGGTTTAACAAGGCCCATGCGGCTGATTACGGCGTTATCGCCGTTCAGACCGCTTATCTCAAGGTCCATTATCCGGTTGAATATATGACCGCGGTGCTGTCAGCCTCCAAGAACGACACTGCCAAGGTAGCCTTTTACGTGGCGGACTGCCGCCGCATGGGGATCACGGTTGGACCTCCGGATATCAACGCCAGCGAGTGGGATTTCTCTATTGAAGACCAGCAGGAACAGATTGCACCTGGAACAACTGGCCGACCAGGATCGATCATCCGCTTTGGGCTGGGTGCGGTCAAGAACGTGGGCCAGGGGGCGGTGGAAGTCATCCTGCGCGCCCGGCAGGATGGTCCTTTCAAGGACCTGAATGATCTGGCCCGCCGGGTGGACCTGAGGCAGGTTGGCAAGCGCGCCTTGGAGTGTCTGACCAAGGTCGGGGCGCTGGATAAGTTTGGCCCGCGGCAGGCCCTGCTGGAAGCCCTGGATCGCATCGTTTCAGTTAGCGTGGTCAATTTCCGCGCTTCAGAAGCCGGGCAGATGAGCCTTTTTGGGGCGCATACCGGCGTTGTGGAAGATATTATCCTGCCTAAAGTGGGCCAGGAAGTAAGCCGCAGAGAGATACTCAATTGGGAACGCGAGTTGATTGGCCTGTATGTTTCAGACCACCCACTCTCATCGGTGATGAATGAACTGGACCTGGCAGTTACACACTATTCGGTGCAATTGGGTGAGGCTCAGAAGGAAGAACGCGTGCGTGTGGCAGGCCTGGTAACCCGCATCCGGCATCACCAGAGCAAGGCCGGAAAGCCCATGGGCTTTGTAGCCATTGAAGACCTGCAGGGCATGATTGAGCTGGTGGTGTTTCCCCGCGTTTGGGATAAGTACTCTGAGATTCTTGAAATTGACCGCATCATTCTGGTAACTGGCCGTGTAGATAACGAGGGCGCAGAGCCAAAAATCCTGGTGGATGAAATCTCCACTGAGTTTTCCGCGGTTGTCTCGGCGGATACACCTCTGGTAGGGAAAGAGTCCAATCGTGATCTTGTGGAGCCCCCATTCGATGTGGATGATCCCCCGGATCAGAATGAGGTGGCCATGTTAGTATCCCCAGTTGTACCGGTCCTGGAGGTGCCCACAGCCTGGCAGGATCAGGCTGTCGCTTCACCGGTGGTGAGTAGAATCTCGGATGAGCAAAAGAGCGCGGTACAGGAAACTCAAGCGGTCGGTTTTATACCTCCTGAGCCGGAATTTCCCCCGGATTGGGAGATATACGCGGTTTTTGAACCGTCCGGGCCTATTCCTGCCAGGCAGGTGCGCGAGGCGCCAGGCGGTGGTTTACCCCTGGTAGCCAGCCCGGTTGAACCGAATCCACCTGGCCCTGAGCCTGTTGGGCCATCTGTCCCTGGGCCTTCGAACCTGTCTACTACCGTGGAGCCTGTTTCTGAGTATCCCAGAACGCCTGTCATTGCATCATCACCTGGAATTATCTCTCCCTCGGGGCAGCCTAACTTGATGGACCGGCTGGTTCGCCCGGCTCAATTCTTGGTTCCACCAGCGGCTGAGGGAGAAGAAGGGGGCAGTGTCTACATGTTGACGGTGATACTGCGTTCCAGTGGGGATAAAGCGCGCGATGTGCTGCGCTTGCGGCGAATACACGGGATGATCACTTCTTTCCCAGGACGTGATCGATTTGGTTTCCACGTCTTTGAGAAAGGACGCGGGTATTTATTAGAATTTCCGAATTTTACGGTGGGGGTGTGCCCCGAGTTAATCGGTCGACTTGGTCAGGTGGTCGGGCAAGAGAATTTAAGGGTTGACACGATAACCTTCCAGTAAAACAAAGAAAAGCGCCTGCCGCGATCGGCAGGCGCTTTTTAATTCCTGGTCAGGGATGAACTGCCAGGATTAATCGCTGTCCATAATAAACAGCGGCTTCATCTCAAAGTTCTGATACAGGGGGCGCAGCCTGTCTTTATTGTAGTATTTGTTGACATCGACCATTTTCTTTGAGCTGACCACAACATCCACGGGAATGTTGTCATAGCGTCCGTTTTTCAAGCAGACCAGCCGTCCGTGGATCTTATTCTGGATCAGGTCTAGCGCCAGGTTCCCATAGGCCATGGGGACGATGGAGTCAATGGCATCCGGGTCGCCGGCTCGCACCATATAGCCCAGCCTCTGGTTGATCACCTCGATGGGCTTCCCATCGTTATACTTTGGCGAGAGCTCGACCAGCTTGGCTGAGATGAGGTTGCCAATGCCTCCAAGCTTGGCATGCCCATAAGCGTCCTTAGCTGCGTTCTCAAATACCATCTCGCCGCCTTCAAACATAGCCCCTTCTGAGATCAGCACCACCGAGTACTTGGAAGGGTTACGCATCCGATCAGCAATCATAAGCTCTGTTAGACGGTCGATATTGAATTTGTATTCTGGGATCACACAGCGGTTGGCTGCACCGGCCATGGTCGGCAGCATGGCAGTGAAGCCGGCATAACGCCCGAACACCTCAATGACCAGGAAGCGCTCATGTGAACCGGCAATGGTGCGCAGGCTGTTAGTCAGACTGATAGTGCGAGTCACCGCTGTACTGAAACCGATGCAGTAATCGGTGCCGGTGACATCATTGTCCATAGTCTTAGGGATGGCCACGATTTTTACCCCCTCCTGATACATACGCACCGCGTAGCTCAGCGTATCGTCACCGCCGATCGGGATGAGATAATCGATCCCCAGATAATCCAGGTTTTTAATCACCTCGGAGGTCAGGTCGTTCAAATCCTCTTTGAACTGATCCTGCAGGTGCAGGGGGACATTGACTTTCTTGACATGGCTTGGCCGGGTGCGAGAAGAGTGCAGGAAGGTACCGCCGGTGCGGCCGGCTTTATTGACCACTTCTTCGGTCAGGACCTGGTAGTGTTCGCTGTTGTCCACATCTTTATCCCGTTTCAGACTCATCAGCCCCGCCCAACCGCGGCGCAGACCGATAACCTGGTAACCTTCGCGCACGGCGCGGATGGTTACGGCGCGAATCGCGGGGTTCAGGCCAGGTACGTCACCGCCCCCGGTCAGGATTCCAATGACTCCTTTTGTCTTCTTAATGTTTGCCATCTTACACCTCTAGCTTCAAATAAATTCTTGCCACACTATAATAGGGTGGATAAAAACAGCCATCATTTTACATGTTCTTCTGCTAATCATCCAGGTTTAGATTAAAGCCAGGCTGGTTCGTGGTAAACACCAAAAACCTCTTTCATCACACCAACCATTTCGCCCAGGGTGGCAAAAGCCCGGGCTGCATCAAGAATATAGGGCATCGTATTTTCACTGCCCTGGCAGGCCAGCCGCAGACGGTCCAGGGCTTGGCCAACATTACCGGAATCTCTTTCCCTGCGCACTGCATCCAGGCGCTCAATCTGGCGTTGGTAACCAGATGGGTCCATTTCCAGGATGGGGATGGTGATGGGTTTTTGGTCCTGGTACGCATTGACCCCGATGATCTTTCGCCGACCCAGGTCAATTTCCATCTGGTAGCGGTATGCGGCTTCTGCAATCTCGCTTTGGAAAAATCCCTTTTCGATGGCAGGGAGCACTCCACCGAGATCGTCGATGCGGCGAAATAGACGGTAGGCTTGTTCCTCCATCCGGTTTGTGGATGCTTCCACAAAGAAAGACCCGCCGAGAGGGTCGACCGTATTGATGACCCCGGATTCCTCGGCAATTATTTGCTGTGTGCGCAGGGCGACAGTCACCGCATGCTCAGACGGCAGCGCCAGGGCTTCGTCCATGCTGTTGGTATGCAGCGATTGGGTTCCGCCTAGGACGGCAGCTAGAGCCTGGATGGCCACGCGCACAATATTGTTTTCTGGCTGTTGTGCAGTGAGAGATGCTCCAGCCGTCTGGGTGTGGAATCGCAGCATCCAGGCGCGCGGATCCTTCGCCCCGAAGGTGTGTTTCATTTCCCGCGCCCAGATCCGGCGCGCAGCCCGGTACTTGGCAACCTCCTCAAAGAAGTCATTGTGGGCGTTAAAGAAAAATGAAAGACGGGGCGCAAACGCATCGATATCCAGGCCGCGCTGCAGCGACCAGCGCACGTATTCCATCCCATCCGCCAGGGTAAATGCCAGTTCTTGGGCTGCAGTGGAGCCTGCTTCGCGGATGTGGTACCCTGAGATGCTGATGGTATTCCATTGGGGTACAGAATGCGCGCCATACTCGATGGTATCCACTACCAGGCGCATAGACGGTTGGGGGGGGAAGATGAATTCCTTCTGAGCGATATATTCTTTTAGAATATCATTCTGGGTTGTCCCGCGCAGCTGGTCAGGGCGCACACCTTGTTTTTCGGCAGCCACAATGTACATTGCCCAGATAATGGCAGCAGGTGAGTTGATGGTCATGCTGGTAGATACTTTATCCAGCGGGATGCCTTCCAGGAGCAGCTCCATATCCCTCAAGGATGAAATGGCTACTCCGCACTTCCCGAACTCCCCAAGCGCTTCAGGTGCATCGGTATCATAACCCATCAACGTGGGTAAATCGAAGGCAATAGACAATCCTGTTTGTCCCTGTTCCAACAGGTACTTGAAGCGCAGGTTGGTTTCCTCAGCGGTGCCGAAACCGGCAAACATTCGCATGGTCCACACCCGGCTGCGGTGCAGCGAAGGGTGGATGCCGCGGGTGTATGGAAATTCGCCCGGCAGCCCCAGGTCATCCATGTAGTCCAATCCGGTTACATCAACCGGTGTGTAAAGTCGGTTGATGGGCTCGGATGAGGTGGTCAAGAAATGTTCCTGGCGCTCCGGCAGACGTTCCAGGCTGGTTTTCAGCGTGCTCTGCTCCCATTTGTCTACCTGCTGGCGCAGGTGTTTGGTTTGCTCAATTTCGTACATCTGTTCTCCTTTCAGCCTGATTGGACTGCTGACCGTCCTGGATCCCCAGGAAATCCAGAATCGCTGGGGTCACCCGGGTCAGATCGGTCAGGCCAGCAGAAAATCGGGAACGCAGTTTCCTATCCCCAATCAAAAGCGCCGGTACCGGGTTGAGGGTATGTCCGCGCACACTGAGATCTTCAAGATTTCCGTGGTCCGAGGTGATCAGAACCAGGCCTGTTTCCTGATCCCAGGCATCGAGCAGCCCTCCAAGGACCTGGTCGAAGGATTGCAGCAATGAAGTTGCCTCTTGCCAGTCCCGCCGGTGGCCTGCGTAGTCCGAGAGCCAGAACTCAAACAAGCTGAAGTGATAGCGAGACGCCAGGTTGGCCAGCCTCTTCCCGGCTTCAAATAAGGTGAGCAGGGGGGTGTCCATAATCCCCAACTGGTCACGCCAGCCCTGTCCGGAAAAATCTGCAGAAAGTGCCTCGCCCTGGAACAAGTCATCCTGAGTGAGGAGTGGCAGTCCTGCGCTGGTGACTGCCATGGGAATAGCGGAATATATTCTTCTACCAGATTGGATGTGCTCAAAATACCGCGCCGGGTAAGCGTTCAGGAAGCGCGCTTGCAGCCTGGCATCCTGCACTTTCTTGAACACATTCCCGTTCTTCAGATAGGAAGCAACATCCGGATTCGGCTTTGGACCGTAATGGTATCCCAGCTTGTGGGGAATGTTGACCCCGGTAAGCAGCACAGCCTGGCCCGTGGCAGATTGGGGGGCGCCGCTGATTCCAAGGCAGGCATCCAAAGCCAGCAGGGAAGCAAGGTGATCTTCTTTAGGCGCAGCTGCGCGGGTGAGAGGTTGGTCATTTAGCAGGCAGCGCAGATTTGGCATCTCTGCCGTGACGAACGGATTGACTGCCGGGTTGGAATCACCCAGTCCGACACCGTCCAGGAACAGGAAAAGGATACGGGGTGTTTGTTCTTTTTCCATCATCACGTCGGTTTACCACCTTCCTGGTGTATCCTTCTGGTAGCACAGCCACGTGGAGGCCCTACCCTGGCGATCGGGGCTGTCGCGCCGGTTGACCATCTGCCTGGATTGGTTCAGCGCTTCTAGATCATCTTGAGTAATGCCGGGCAAGGACCCGGGAGAAGAGGGAAGAAAAGCATACAGCAGGTGAAATCCCTGTGGCGCAAGCAGGCGGTCGATGTTCGTGCGGTAGGCTGGACGAATATCGACAGGCAGGCTATGATAGCATCCAATATCCAGGATCAATTCGTAAGACCCATGAATTTCCCGCAGCTTGGTCACGTCGTCGACCAGTAGTTGGGCTTCAATGCGGGTTTTCCGGAGCTTCTGGTACCCTTTGCGCACCGCGCGCCAGGAGAAGTCCACACCTGTGACCTGCCAGCCAGCCTGGGCCAGGGTAATTACATTTGTGGCAGTTCCGCAGCCCAGGTCCAACGCTCGACCTGGTGCATGATTCCGGATGAACTCCATGAGTTCCGGGGGAGATATACCAGAGTCCCACGGTGGTTTGGATAGATAACTGAAATCGAAGGATAAACGGCGAAACAGGTTCATTGTTCAAATCGGATGAAATTTGTTGAGTAATCAACTCCGATTTTACTCGAATTAGATTAAGAAAGGATAATGGATTATGCGGTTTGGCCGGATTTGTTGTGGAAAAACCAGAATCGTGAGGAAACTCACTTTGACAAGTGTGAAAAAATCTTATAAAATTGAGGTTCTGAAATTATTAAGTTGAGGAAAGGTTCCACATGAAAGAGTATACAACCGAGTCCATTCGCAACGTTGCCCTGGTGTCGCACAGCAGTGCCGGGAAGACAATGTTGGCTGAGGCGTTTCTCCATTTCACCGGCGGGTCAACCCGATTGGGAAGGATAGAAGATGGTACAACAGTCTCAGATTTTGAGGAAGAGGAAATCCGGCGCGGCATTTCTTTATCTACCGGGGTTATTCCGGTGGAGTACAAGAACTGCAAAATCAACCTGTTGGATACGCCTGGCTATACAGACTTCGTAGGTGAGGTGATCTCAGCTCTACGGGTTGCGGATGGCGCTTTGGTCCTGGTGGACGCGGTTGCTGGCGCTGAAGTTGGGACAGAGATTGCCTGGAATTACTGCGACCAGTTTAGTTTGCCTCGGTTTGTGGTGATCAATAAGATGAACCGGGAAAACGCCAATTTCCGGAAGGCGGTGGACTCGGTCCAGTCATTGGTGGAAAAGCGCCTGATCCCGGTGCAGCTGCCATGGGGCGAGAGAGCGGATTTTAAGGGTGTGATTGACCTGTTGAGCCTAAAAGCCTATGCAGGTGACGGAAAAACTGCCCAGGAGATCCCGGCTGCGTTTGCCGATGAGGTTGAGGCAGCTCGCATGGAATTGATCGAGGCCGCAGCCGAGGGTGAAGACGCCCTGCTTGAAAAATATCTCGAAGGTATTGAGCT
Organism: uncultured Chloroflexota bacterium; assembly: GCA_903871905.1. Lineage (GTDB taxonomy): Bacteria > Chloroflexota > Anaerolineae > Anaerolineales > UBA4823 > CAIQIV01. The sequence goes on from CAIQIV010000255.1 coordinate 21,614, forward strand.
TTCTGCTGAGGAAATTCAGCGCGGCTTGCGCGAGGTTGTCCACAGCGGCTCTTATGTCCCGGTATTTGTCGCCGCTGGTTCTGCCCAGATTGGTCTGGCTAGCCTGTTGGACGCGATGGTTGAGCTGCTGCCTTCTCCGGCTGCCTCGCAGGCAACGGTTGCCCAGGGTAAAGATGGCGAGGAGACTCTGAAATGTCTGGACAGCGAACCTCTGGCTGCATTCGTTTGGAAGACCACTGCGGATCCCTTTGTTGGAAAGATCACTTATTTCCGCGTTTATTCAGGAATGATAAGCTCCGATTCGCGTGTTTGGAACCAGAACAAATCTGCTGAGGAACGTCTGGGTACGCTCCATCTGCTGCGTGGTAAAGAGCAGATTGGGATCAAAATAGTCCATGCAGGCGACATTGGTACTGTGTCCAAGATGAATGTAACGGTAACCGGCGATACGATGTGTGACCGCGGGCATCCGCTGACCCTGCCCATCGCGGCTTACCCACATGCGCTTTATCAGGTGGCTGTTTCGCCAAAGTCGCAGGCTGACTCAGCCAAGATCAGCCCTACCCTTACCCGTCTATGTGAAGAGGATATGACCCTGACCTGGCACCAGGAACCAGCCACCAATCAGACTATCCTGCAGGGGATGGGTGACCAGCACATTGACGTAGCGATCCGCAAGGCGGAAGCCAAGTTCCAGACTGGCTTGAACACGGAAGAGCCGCGCGTGCCTTTCATGGAAACCATCACCAAGGGCGGGCAGGCAACTTACCGCCATAAGAAGCAAACGGGTGGTTCTGGCCAGTTTGGCGAAGTGTCCATGCGAGTTGAGCCTCTGGAAGGTGAAGATTATGCATTCAGCAATGATGTCTTTGGTGGTGCCATCTCTGCCAGCTATATGCCTGCAATCGAAAAAGGCATCAAGAGTGTGATGAAAGAAGGTGCAGTTGCTGGTTACCCGATGAAAAGCATCAAGGTTTCGGTTTATGATGGGAAGGAACACCCGGTTGACTCAAAACCGGTGGCTTTTGAAATCGCTGGCCGGGAAGCCTTTAAGCTGGCAGTCAAGGATGCAGGCCCGGTGCTGTTGGAGCCGATTATGGATGTGCGCATCACTGTTCCGGAGGCGAACATGGGTGATGTGATGGGTGACTTGAACACCCGCAGGGCGCGCATATCTGGTATGGACAGCGAAAAAGGCCGATCGGTGGTAACCGCCCAGGTCCCGCTGGCTGAAATGCTGCGCTACACTACCGACTTGCGTTCGATCACTGGCGGTCGCGGCGTTTTCAACATGGAATTCTCTCACTACGAGGTTGTTCCGGCGCATATCTCGGCAGAGGTGATCGCTTCCCGCCAGAAGGAACTCCAGGCACAGAAGGAAGAATAGCACGGGTATTCTTCAATCTAGCTAACAACTATTAAAAAAACGGGCAAAATTTTTGCCCGTTTTTTATCAACTCAAGTCAATGGTAACAGCTCATTTTTTCCGGGGGTTGGATGCACGGCGCCCGTTTTGTAGTTTGGCAGGTGTGGGCGGGGCGGGTGGAGCGGGCGGGGTAGCCAGTTTCAACTGGTAGAACACGAGTGGGGCAAGGTAGATGATCCACAAGCCAACCAGGGTATAGCGCAGGTAACGCA